>NZ_JBMOLD010000018.1:0-165591 GCF_049325435.1 Melioribacter sp.
AAGTATATTTAGATACATTGAAATATTTTACAACAGGCAGAGATTACATTCAGCTTTGGGTTATTTATCTCCGGTTGAATTCGAAGAAAAAAATAAGGAAGAAATTAAAGAAAGAGTTGCTTAACTTGTTGTATACTTTTTGGGGGAAAGATCAATTTGTTAAAGAGTATGAATTTACGGTTAATGTGAAGTTTCAAGTAAGTGTAGAAAATATTTTTGGCGGTGGTGAAATAATGGTGGATGGAACTACAAGAAATTCTCCACTATATAGAACTTCCTCTGTGGGTGATAATATATCATTGGGAGCAATTGAACAGGATTATGGCTATTATCATTGGATTTGGAATTTAAACGGTATTAATAATAGTGAATGGAGAAAAGAAAATATTGTTACTGGAAATGCTAGCTTCAGCAATGCTCAATATACTTCATACACAGTTCAAAGTAATGATGTAAATACTAAACTAATAGCCGGATTGCGTAAGGTTTGCAACGTAACCTTCGAGAATAATTTCACAAGCGTGGGCAACGGAGGCACGATTAAAGTCAACGGGGTTCAATACAGTTCTCCCACGTCCCAATTTCAGGTCGTGGAAGGCAACACAATAACAGCCGAGGCTGAATATTATTACCACATAAACGGTATTAACTATACTTTCCTGAATTGGAGCGACGGATCGACTTCGCGCAGCCATGCGTTTTCGATTAGCCAGCACGAAGCAATAAAAGCAAATTACAGAGGCAAACCGACAAATACCGGCGAGTATATCCATTTCGGAACGCAGGTGGGACAACCCATAGTAATATACTGGACGGACAATCCGAATGCGAACGTAACTCAATATCAAATATGGAGAAAAGTAAAACATAACGGAGTAATGGGTAGCGAACAATTAATAGCGACGGTAAGCAGAGGAACGGGACAATATACCGACCGCGATTACGTATTGACGTCGGGTTACACTGACGACATAATCTACTACGATGTCAGGGGCTATTATTCGGTGGAAAGCACGTATTCCGATCCGGATTACGTATCGGTCTACGGCCCGAGCCGCTTTATAAGTCGGGTTTATCGGGAAAGCCTACGGAGTATTCGATCGGAGCATATCCGAATCCGTTTAATCCGGCAACCACAATAAAATATCAATTGCCGGAGAGAGGACACGTGACGATAAAGTTATATGACGTAACGGGCAAAGAGGTAAAGGAGCTGGTAAATGAGATAAGAGATTCGGGATATTATGAAGTAGAGTTGAACGGAAGAGATTTGTCGAGCGGAGTATATATATGCACGATAAAAGCGAACAAATATAATAAGAGCATAAAACTGATGATGGTAAAATAAATAGAATGAATAAGCCGTTGGTCATCTGCAAATTGCGCAGGGGTTCGTGCGCTCAATGCCGGGCCCCTGCATTCCCTTGCTTCAAACACAAACTCGTCTTTGCGACCCCAGAATGCGGGGGGAAACAAACTCTAAACAAAACTTCGTCTTTGCGAGGAGCGAGCAAAGCGAACAACGAAGCAAGCTCAAATGAATACAGGTGAGATACTTCCCCGCCTGCGGCGGGGTCTGTATGACAAATTAGGGATCGAGTAGGTCTTTGTGTACGTGTGGTATGTGGGAAGCAAACTCAAATTAATGTCAGCAGAGATTACTTAGCCCCGCTGCGAGCGTGACTCGTAATGACAAATAGCGAAAAGAAATTATGCCGGCGCCAGCTACTGAAAAAAGCAAACTCTAATTAAGGTAAGCAGAGATTACTTCGCCCCGCTGAAAGCGGGGCTCGTAATGACAAATAGCGAATAGAAATCGCCGGCTACGGAAAAAACAAACTCTGAAAGAACGGGGAAAGCAAACTCTAATTAACCGCTGAGATCGATTTGAGGGAAGGAAATTATAATTTCTTTATGTCTTCTGTTTTTTCTTTTTGGCGGCGGGGAATAGAATGTTATTGAGGATTAAACGATATCCCGGCGAGTTTTTATGAAAACTCAAATCCGTGGGCGGATCGCCCACCGCGTGCTGGTAATCTTCCGGGTCGTGTCCCCCGTAAAACGTGAATGTGCCCCTGCCGTAATTTCCGTGTATATATTTAACCTGGTCGGCGCCTTCGCGTTCGGCTAAAATATAAACGGACTTTTTAATTAGACTTTTTCGAAACATTGTCGTCTGTCCCATAAATCCGTGAATCACATTGACGTGATTTTGCGTGAGCATTGTCGGAACGGGGTCGTATTTGGCGGAGAAATCGAAGAGGGTAAAATAATCGTTCTGTTCGGGACCGACTTCCGCGGGTTGTATGTCGATATCGCTGTACTCGTAAATCAACGGATTCATCTCGAGTTTGAAATTTTCGAAAGCCAAAGTTTCGGAAAAATCGAGCTTGTTCTGAGCGTCGGGATCGGGAGGGTCGCCGTCGTAAATTCTGTCGACTATATCGACCCGAAGAGCCGCTAGCGCAATATCGTAAGAATCGGTAGCCGAACACATTGCAAACAGAAAACCGCCGCGGGCAATATAATTCCGGATTTCAAGAACCACGGCTTTTTCCATATCGGATACTTTTTTGAAACCGAGTTTTTGGGCTTCCGATTCGTAGAGTCGCTGCTGTTCGATATACCACGGAGCGCCGCTGAACGAAGCGTAAAACTTGCCGTATTGACCCGTAAAATCTTCGTGATGCAGATGCAGCCAGTCGTATTTATCGAGCGCTCCTCCTAGTATTTCGGCAATCCAGATTTTATCGTAAGGCACTTCGGCATAATCGAGCGCCAGCGTAACGGCGTCGTCCCACGGCTTGAAATTCGGCGGAACATAAACCGCAATTTTCGGCGCCTTTTCGAGTCGGACTACGTCCATGTTTTGATCGGGACTCTGAACAAACGCATAAATCGAAACGGCTTGTTGAGACGATATTTTTTCAAACGCCACTCCTTTCAATCTGCATCGCAACGCGAGTTCCTCGCTGTAGTCGAACATGAACGAGCCGCCTCTGTAATTCAAAAGCCAATCGCCTTTGTAGCCCTGTACGAGTGCGTTGAATGCAATTCCGTAAGCTTTCAGATGGTCGGTCTGCGTATTGTCCATGTAGATTAGGATTTTCGACTGGGCTGAAATCTGGAGCGAAACGATAAAAATTAATAGAAGTTTTTTCATTTTTATAAGAGAGGGCCGTTCAAAGAACAGCCCCGTTAAATCTAAGCGGTTTTCCTGTCGGATTCGATATAAATCGGCTTTTCGCCTTTGAGCACCACGTCTTCGGTAATAAGGCATTTGTCGATATTGTCTAAACCGGGCAGTTCGTACATAACGTCGAGCAAAATACTTTCGACAATCGAACGCAATCCTCGGGCGCCTGTTTTTCTTTCGAGAGCTTTATTAACAATTGCGTCGAGCGCGCGGGGATCGAATTCGAGTTCGACTCCTTCGAGCGCAAACAGTTTTTTGTATTGTTTAATGATCGCGTTTTTCGGTTCCGTCAGGATATTCTTGAGAGCTTCGGCGCTCAATGCGTGCAACGGAGCGATTATCGGAATTCTGCCCACTAGTTCGGGAATCATTCCGTATTTAATAAGATCCTCGGGCTGAACTTTTTCAACGAGATTGTCCCGGTCGAGTTCTTCGTTGCTTTCGATGTTGGCGTCGAATCCGATCACGTTTCTGTTGATTCGCGATGCGATAATATTTTCGATGCCTTCGAAAGCTCCGCCGCAGATGAAAAGGATATTTTTCGTATTGACGTTAATTAGGCTTTGTTCGGGATGTTTTCTGCCTCCTCTCGGAGGAACGCCTGCAATTGTGCCTTCCAGAATTTTGAGCAATGCCTGCTGAACGCCTTCGCCCGAAACGTCGCGGGTAATCGAAACGCTTTCGCTTTTGCGCGCAATTTTATCGATTTCGTCGATATAAACGATGCCTTTTTGAGCCTTTTCGAGATTGTAATCGGCGGCTTGAAGCAGGCGCACCAGAACCGTCTCGACGTCGTCGCCGACATAACCGGCTTCGGTAATTGTGGTCGCGTCGGCAATTGCAAAGGGAACGTCGAGTATTCTTGCCAATGTCTGCGCCAGCAGCGTTTTTCCGACGCCAGTAGGTCCGATTAACAATATATTGCTTTTTTCGATTTCGACGTCGTCAACGTCGAAAAAAGACGCAGGCGCGTTTATTCTTTTATAATGATTATAAACAGCCACTGCCAGAATCTTTTTTGCGTTTTCCTGGTCGATTACGTATTCGTCGAGATTCTTTTTAATAATTTCCGGGGTAATCGATAGATTTACTGTTTCCTTTTTGTTGAAATTCGAAAGGTTGTTTTTCAGTATTTCAACGCTGGTTTTAATACAGATATCGCAAATATACACATCGGGACCGGCAACCATACTCGATACTTCGCTTCCGTCCCTTCCGCAAAATGAGCATTTAATCGTTTTGGGTTCTCTTTTATTAGCCATCTTTGCCTTTTTTTGTTTGTATGTAATTTAAATTTTGTATTGCCGTTTCAAGATATAATGAATCGGGATATTTCTCAAGAAAATTTTCGTATAATTCGCCGGCTTTGCTCTCGTCTTTCAAGCCGTACTGATAAATTTGCGCCGTTAGTAAAAGAGCTTTGTCGCTCAAAATACCGTTTTCCGACTTACCGGTTAATTCTTTCAAATATTCTAACGCTTCTCCGTAACTTTTCGTATAAATATTGACTTCGGCAAGCCTGTATAATGCAAAGTCCTTTAAAATAAACAAATTATCGCGTTTAATTAAATCTTTTAATAAAGCGACCGCTTCTTCGTACTTTTTTTGAAATGCAAATAAATCACTTTTTGCATAAATAGCAAGATTCGAAGAATCTCGTTTTAAAGTGGAAATAAGAGCCGAGAGTTCAATAGCGTCGTTAGCAAAAGCAGACGACAGGTCTCCGGAAGCAGATTTCAGATTCGACAGCGCCGACTCGAAATAATTCTGCCAGAAATCGATTTTGGCTTTCCGGAAATAAGCTTCGGCTTTTAAATCCGCAGACAGTTTGTTATTCAACAATATATTATCGAAAAAAGTTTTGGCTTGTTCAAGATTATCCGAATAAATTGCAATTAAGCCTCGCTTGAGGAAAGCTTTGGCGGAATATTCGGTTCCCGGCGCGCGCAGATTTATAATAGTAAATATCGAATCGGCAAGACGGTAATTTCGAAGGTTCTCGAATTCAATCTCGGCTCTCGAATAGAGGGCTTGAATAAAAATGTTACTGTTGACGTATTCGCCGGCAATCTTTTTATATTCTTCCGAAAGCCTTTTGTATTCGACCGTATCGATAATTTTCGCATAATGCCATAAATCGTTTTTTGGGTTCTTGTTCAATTTCGCCCTTAACGTTTCTACGCGCGATATTTTGGCAATCGGAACTATATTTGACCCGGGAAAATTATCGACAATATATCTGTAGCCGGTCAGGGCTGCGTCGTAAGCCTTGCTTCTCAGTGCGGTTTGAGCCATAGAATAAATCGAAGCCCCGTTGCCGTTTATCTTTTTTTCGTATTCGATGGTGAAGTTCAACGCAGCATTATAATTGCCGTTTAACATATTGCAGTATGCAATCAAATCGAGATAAATCGGCTGAGGGTTCTCTTTGTAGTACGATTCCAACGTTTCGGTAATTTCGTCGAGCGCTTTTTTATTGCCCGAATAAGAGTTGAATTTGGTTTTGACCAGACCGATCTGGTCGGGTTTGATCGAAAGGAGATAACAATATTCAAGCGTAGCTTCCTTGTAGCGGAGAGTTAAGGAATAGATATTAGCCAGATCAAGCGTGAAGATCGATTTGTCGCTCGACAATTGGCGTCCCATTTTCAAATACTCGAGAGCGCGGTCGAGCGCCCTGCTTTCGATAGCGTAATTAGCAATTATTCTGTACGTGGAAATCGAGGAGGGATTCGTTTCGATTCCCTTGTCCCAATAAAAATAAGCCGAATCGGACATCTCTTTCATAAAATAGACGGAACCCATTAAACCGTAGAGCGACGGGTCGTTCGGAGAATAAGTAAGTCTTTGGGAAATTATCCCGACCGCCTCGTCGTATTTCTTTTGTTTTATGTAGATATTGTAGAGAGAATTAAAATAGGAATAGTTCCACGGCTGTTGTTCGATTAGTTCGTTTAAAAGGTTTTCCGCTTTTTCGAAATTGCCGGAGCGTTCGTAGTTCTGAGCGAGTTTGTATTTTGTTTCGGCGTCCTGCCCTGAAATTACCGAAGGTAAAACAAGAAAACTTACTAATAGAATTTTATATAAGATACTTCTCTTCAAAAATATTACCTATGTTTAATATGCGATTCGGGTCGAAAGCCAGTTTAATCAACGCCATTTTTTTAATTGTATCGTCGTTGTACATCAGTTTGAGGTACTCGCGTTTTAGTTTTCCGATGCCGTGCTCTGCGGATACGGTGCCTTTGAGCTTGACTGCATTGGCGCAGATCTGCCTGTAAGTTTCTACTGCCCGATTGTATTGCCCGGCGTCGTCAGGCAGCATATTCAAATGGATGTGGGAGTCGCCGGCATGACCGTAAACTACGTAATTGAGCCCAGCGTCCGATACCAATTTAATTGTGTCGAAATAAAATCTTTTGAACGATTCGAACGGAACCGCTACGTCGGTGCCTACTTTCTTGAGTCCTCTCTGCGACATGTAATCATTAACTTTCAGGGCGATGGCGTGCCGGAAATCTTTGAATTTGTCCATCTCTTTCCTGTCGTTGGCAATCCAGGACTCTTCTTCCATTCCGTTATGCTTGCTAATAAGTTCCATCCATCCGGAAATTAATTCGTCTTCGTTGTCGTCGATTTCCTGTTCGAACCAGACGGCGGCATTCGCGTTTTCCGGAATATTGGAATAATCGCCTCGCAGAAATTTGAGCGTAAACTTGTCGAACAATTCAACTCCCCGCGCCGAGATAATTGAATCTTCGTTAAACCTCGAAAGTCGTGTCGCATCTTCGATAAAGTCGAGAGCGTCTTCTTCCGATTCGAAAAATATTATGCACGATAAAATATTCTGCGGAAGATCGATTAATTTCAATTTAATTTCTGTAATAACGCCGAGCGTGCCTTCGGCTCCGATAAAAAGATCGATTAAATCCATCTTTTCTTTGCAGTAGTAACCGGCTGCGTTTTTTGTGTCAGGCATTTCGTAGCGCGGCAATTCAAATGAAATAATGGAGCCGTCTTCGGTCGGGAGAATTGCGTGCGAACCGTCCGCAATATGCTGTCCCCGTTCGATATTCAATTTTCTGCCGTCGGGCAGAACGATCTTAAGTCCGAGAACGTAAGAGCGCGTGGGACCGTATTTGAACGTTCTGGCGCCGGAAGCATTCGTTGCGACCGTTCCGCCTATAAAACAATTCCTTTCAGTCGGGTCGGGGGGATAAAATAAATTTTTGCTTTCCGCTTCATGCTGGAATTCGCTTAAAATTACAGAAGGCTGAACGATAGCGTATTTGTCGTCTGAATTTATTTCGATAATTTTATTCAGTTTTTCCATTGAAAGAACGACGCCTTCTTCGGGAACGCGCGCTCCTGTAAGTCCCGTGCCGTTTCCCGCAACGGTTATTTTAATTTTTTCGGCGTTGCAGTTTTTGACTATTTCCGAAATTTCGTCTTCCGATTCGGGTATATAAACAGCGTCGCATTTACCCGAATAATTCGAAGCGTCCGTAAGATAGTTTTGTATTTCGTCCGGATTCGATTTTATGATCATATCAGAAGATTCCCTTGTTTTAATCGACTGGTTTTCCGTGTTTTATCATTATTTCTTTCCAGGTCTCATAATCGAGCTGTTCTGATTCTTCAATAAGAAGAACCGGAATGTCGTTCTCAATTCGATAGCGTCTCCGCGTTTCTCTGTCGGTCGAAACCAAAAAATCGCCGTCCAGAATCAGGTCGGCTTTCGATTCGGGACAGCAGATAATATCTAATAATTCCTTGGAAATCATTATTCCTCCAATGCTGGAAAACTGGTATGCAAAGATACGAAACTTAAGCGAAATCGTTATATTTGAGAAACAAAAGGACTCGACATGAAAGCCGAAAAATTCTACGACGGTATCTCTTCTTTTTACGACGAAATGATTTCTTTTGAATCGAATTTAGCCAGGAGAGAAGAATTTTATAAAAAAATATTCGATACAGAAAAAGGCAAAGTCGCCGACATAGGATGCGGCAGCGGGCTCGATTCGATAGCTCTGGCTAAATCGGGTTTCGACGTTGCGGCTTTCGATCCGTCGGATAAGATGATCGAAGCGTTAAAAAGGAAAGCGGAGTCATTCAGGCTTCAAATTGAAACCGGGAAATTCGGAATGGAAAATATTCCGGGAAAATTCGATGATAATTTCGATTATGCGGTTTCGATGGGAAATACTATTGCGCACCTTAACAAAAAAAATCTTGCGGAAGGAATTAAAAGGATCTATGAAATATTAAAGCCCGGAGGAACGCTCTTTTTGCATCAGCTCAATTACGATTTCTTTATAAAGAATTCAATCAGAATAAACAGTATTAAAACGGGCGAAAGAATAATCATACGTTTTTACGATTTCGGGAGAAAAAAAGCGCGTTTCAATATTCTTGAATTTGCAGTCGGCAGTCCTAAAGATTACAGGCTCCATTCAGTCACGCATTATATTCATAATCAAGAAGAGTTGAAGTCGATGCTTGCGGAGGCGGGATTTCAGAGCGTCGCTTTTTATGCCGATATGAATTTGAAACCATTCGAAAACAAGATTTCAAAAGAGATGTTTATTCTGTGCCGGAAATAAATTAAAGGCTCAGAATTTTTTTTACCGTTTTTTCCTTCAGTTGCGCCAGGCTTTCCTTTTTAAACATTTTGTATGCTTCGTCTCTTAGACGCCCCCACTTATTGTGAACAGGGCAGGGATTCTCGTTGGAGCAGCCCGGAAAACCGAGCACGCAGCTTTTGAAAATTTTATCGCCGTCGATGGCTTCAATGATGTCGATGAGATAAATGTTGTTCGGATTTTTTGCCAGATAAAAACCGCCGTTTTTGCCTTTTTTTGAGCCGACAATCCCTTTATGGGTAAGCGTTTGCAGTACCTTCGAGACGAACTCTTTCGGCACTTTCAACTCTTTCGATATTTCCTCGGCATTGAATACGACTTTTTCTTTTTTGATTGAAAGAAAGAGAACCGCCTGAATGCCCAATTCGCATGCTTTCGAAAAGAAAACGGTCATTGTTTGCTCCCCGGATCTGTATTGGCTTCCTGATTGACGAATATTGTTTGAGTAGGATAAGCGAATTCGATTCCTTCTCGCTCGAAGAGTTTATAAATTTCCAGATTAATGCTTTGTTGAATGTCGAGATAGACGACCATTTCCGGAGACAGAACATAGTAGACAAATTCGTAATTGAGACTGAAATCTCCGTAACTTATGAAATGACCTCTGTCGTATTGAACAAGTTCGTGTCGCGTAATGATTTCTTTTACCATTTCCGGAATGGCTTTTAATTTGTCGTGAGGAGTTTGATAAACCACGCCGATTCTTAGCACAGCTCTTCTTTTTTCCATCCGTTTGAAATTATGAACCGTAGCGGTTGTAAGGCGCGAATTGTTAACGATAATTTGTTCGCCCGATAGCGCTCTTATTTTAGTAGTTTTGAGACCGATTTTTTCGATATTACCCAACTGACCTTCGAAATTGACAAAATCCCCGACCTCAAAGGGTTTATCGAAAAAGAGAACAAAGTAACTGAAAAGGTCGCCCAGAATAGCCTGAGCAGCCAAAGCCACCGCCACGCCTGATATACCGAGTCCGGTAACTACCGCGGAAACCTCAAAACCGAAGTTGTCGAGTAAAAATATTACGCCAACCGACCACACTGTCAAATCGACCAATCCCAGCAGGGGTTGAATGCGGATGTAATCCGATTCGCGGTCGCGTTGAATAAAATAACGCTCAATAAAATACTTGATAATAACAACCGTGAAGCGCACAACGAAATAGGTAATTAAAACGGAATAGACTGCTGAAACTATTTTCTCCGTTTCTTCGCTTAATTTCAGACGCCCTATTATCAGATAGAGTATGCCGAGATAAATGGCGGGAACAAAAAATTTATTAATGCTTTTGTTCAGAAAGTTGTATTTCGAAATATAAGAAGATTCAAAACGTTCCTTCAGTCTATGAAGCACGAATTTCTTAATAATCTTTATTACTATGAATACGGCGAGAAAAACGCCCAACGCCAACAAATAATCTTCGATTGTGTTGCCCAAGAATTCTTTCTTTAAAAACATTAATTCCTCATAAAAATAGCGCTGATAAATATAAAAAAACCCGCATTAAAAAATGCGGGTTATATCTAATTTGTTAGATTCGTCGTTTTTAATTGAGAGCATAGACAGGCAGAACCTCTTCGCTCGGTTTTAGCTTTTCGATGCGCACTTTAATGACGCCCGGATGAATCATACCGAGAGCCGTCGCTGCGCCTTTAGATAAATCGATATCGCGTCCTTCGATATACGGACCGCGGTCGTTGATTTTAACCACAACGCTTTTTCCGTTTCTTAAATTGGTAACGCGGAGATATGTGCCGAACGGCAATTCTTTATGTGCCGCGGTCAATGCCATCTGGTCGTAAATTTCGCCGTTCGCCGTTAATCTGCCGTGGAATCCGGGTCCGTACCAGGATGCTACCCAGTTGCCTACCGGCTCGTATTCCACATCGGCAATTGTAGGACTTGAATCTATGCTGAGAATCACTTTTGAATCCTCGTCGTTTACGCTTGCTGACGAGCTTCCTATGTCTACCAGTCCTATTACCAATGCTGCTGTCGTAATTATAAGTGTCGTTTTAATTATACGCAAATATTACCTCTGTTTTGTTATACATAACCGTTAATTGAATGAGAATAAATCAGAATAGTAAAATCGGGGATACTATATTTTCAGGTTTCTTCTGAGCGCTCTTTGAGCCTCGTCTTTGTGAATGGAGTTGTTGGAGCTGTTATCGTTATACTGAATTGTACGTGCGATATATTCCGGCTTGAACTCCGTATATGTCATATTAGTTTCCGCCGAAACTATATTTACGGTTTCATCCGAAATTATGTTTTCAATTACCGGAATAGCTGAATTATTCTGAAGCGCATGTTGATTGGTTGTAATTCCCGTATGATATGCGAACAATAGACCGGCAAATGCTAAAAAACTATATTTCCTGAATTTCGTTTTCATTATAGCCTACAAATATATGTTAAAGCAGACAAAGAAGCAATACATAGTTAAACATTGAATTATTTAATAAAAAATGCCTGATCGCATTAACGATTATCAATGACAAGTTTCTCGTAATTTTATTTTATTTTGTACTTATAAAATTAGTTTAGACTATTCAACAAATTAAAGGAGCGTATGGTTTCGGTAGTATTAGAAAATCTGCGTGAATCAACGACAAGGAATTTGATAAACGATTTCGAAAAGCTCGGCGACGATATGGAGTTTATCTCTTTCGGGTCGGCAATAAACGACGAAAGACTCATAAATATTGCCGAAATCGAACCGTTTTCTTCTAAGGCGGTAAAAAAAGCTGCGGAATTGATTTCGAATAAATTTGTAGTGTGGATAAGAGAATACGAGAACAAAAAAATCAATAGAATAAATTTTAACGGCAAAACCCTGCAAAAATTAATTGATGTATTGTCAATACAAAATGCCGGTATGGTTTACTCGAACTTCGCGGAATATGATACTGAGACCGGAAAAAAATACGAACACCCGCTTATTCCCTATCAAACAGGGAGTATAAGAGACGATTTCGACTTTGGTATGGCGATTGTTTTGAACGGCGAGTTAATTAAAAAAATAGCAGTGGAAATGAAAGAAGATTACTTATACGCGGGTTTTTACGATTTGCGTCTGAGACTTTCGGAAATTTCGGGTTTGATTCATATTAGCGAATTTCTCTATTCCGTCGACATTGAGCGGAAAACAGAGGCAATGGAAGAACATTTTAAATATGTGTCTGCCGAAAGGAAAACGATGCAAATCGAATTCGAGAAAGCGGCTACGGAACATCTGAAAAGAATCGGCGCTTATATTAAACCCGGCGGAGAATTAATCGATTTCGAAAATCCGAAAGAAAATTTTCCGGTCGAAGCCTCCGTTGTTATACCGGTTAAAAACAGAGAAAAGACTATCGCATCTGCCGTCAATTCCGCTTTGTCGCAAAAAACCGACTTTGATTTTAACGTTATTGTTGTCGACAATCATTCCGACGACGCCACTACGGAGATTTTGAAAAAAACAGCGTCTTCGAACAAAAAACTGATACATCTGATTCCGGACGAAAGAAATCTGCAAATAGGCGGCTGCTGGAAATATGCGGTTAAGAGCGGTCATTGCGGCAAATTTGCGGTTCAGCTAGACAGCGACGATCTTTATTACGACGAAAACACGCTGGCAAAAATAATTAAAACGTTCTACGATGAAAATTCGGCGATGGTAATCGGGTCATACAAATTGACCGATTTTAATCTCAACGAAATTCCGCCGGGCATTGTAGATCATCGCGAATGGACTGACGAGAACGGCGCAAACAATGCATTGCGAATAAACGGTCTGGGAGCTCCCCGGGCTTTTTATACGCCTCTATTGAGGCAAATTGATATCCCGAACGTAAGTTACGGAGAAGATTATTATCTCGGCATTACCATCTCGCGCAATTATAAAATATCGAGAATCTATGAACCTATTTACATCTGCCGAAGGTGGGAGGGAAATTCCGACGCCAATCTTTCTCAAGAGAAAATAAATAAAAACAACTACTATAAAGACTCACTCAGAACAAACGAAATAATCGAAAGACAAAAGATGAATAAATATGCTGACCAACAAAATTGAGAAAAACGAATTCAGATTAGCCGATGAAGCAGCCGGACTGCTGGAAATGCAGTTGGCGGAATGGGAGTTCTTAAAAGCTAATTACGAAAAGCTCGCCGATATAATTGCCAAAGAAATTCGTTACGAGGATTATAAATTTATAGCGTTGCATAACCCGGAACGAATTAAATCGACGGCGGCGGATGTATCCGATTCGGGAATAAAAAACAGAAAATGTTTTCTGTGCAAAGAAAACCTTCCGGTCGAACAAAGAGGAATCGTTTACGATAAAAAATATTACTTGCTATGTAATCCTTATCCGGTTGTCGGAAAACATTATACGATAGTCAAGCTGAAACACATGCCCCAGCAAATTGTCGGCAACATTGAAGATTTGCTCGATTTGACGCGACATATGAGCAAATATTTTACGCTTTTTTATAACGGTCCCAAATGCGGGGCATCGGCTCCCGACCATATGCATTTTCAGGCAATCGAAAAAAAGAAAATGCCGTTGGAGGATGATTTTAAAAAACTAATCGGCGATTCGAGAAATTTCAGAATTGACAAATCCCGCATTTCTATTACTGCAGCCGAGACGTATCCGGGTAAACCTGTTATTGTAGAATCGGAACATAAAGGCGAAATACTGAAAGCCTTCAGAACCATTCTTAACGGATTAAAAAAAATATACGAACCGAAAGAAGAACCGATGATAAATATTGTGTCCACTTACGAAGGGAATAAATGGAGCCTGTTTATTTTTCCTAGAAGGGAACACCGCCCTGCCGAATTTTATTCGGGCGAATTGATTGTCAGTCCAGCGGCTCTCGATATGGCGGGATTGGTTATAGTTCCCCGTAAGGAAGATCTCGATAAAATCGATCGGGATAAGTTAATCGATATTTACAAACAGGTTTCCTTTACGAAAGAATATTACGAATTTCTGAAGAAAAAGCTTTTCGAGAAATATATACGCGTTTAGAGAATCTTTATTGCAATCACGCTTACGTCGTCTTCCAGTTCGCCGCCAGTAAATTTCAATAATTCTTCTCGCAGCAAATCTACGGTGTTGTCTTCGGGACTGACGTTTCCAATGAAATCAAGCAGCCGTTGATTGCCGAATAATTCTCCTTCTTTATTTCTCGACTCCGTAATTCCGTCTGTAAAAAGTATTATCTCGTCGCCGCTTTTTATATCGATAATTTTGTTCGAATATTGGCCGTCGGGATTAAAGCCGAGAAGGAGTCCGGAGGATTCGATAAACTCCGCTTTGTTTCCGGATCGGTATATAATAGGCAAGTCGCCTGCGCCTGAATATTTGGCGGTTTTATTTTTGGTGTCGATGATTACTACCGAAAGAGTAATAAATACTTCCGAAATGCGCTCGTCTCTGTAAACTGATTCGTTAATACGTTGAAGTATTATATCCGGATTTAATTCAGCGGTGGATTCAAGCACTATTCTTGCGGCGGTTCTAACGTAGCCCGCGTATGCAACCGCAAAGTACCATGCGCCCCACCGTTTTCCCATTACGTCGCCTAATATAACGGCGATGCTTTCGTCGTTGATTTTTATGTAATCGATAAAATCGCCGCCCGGAACATTTTTATAGGGCGCGTGCCATTGCAGAACTTTAAGTCCGTTAAATTGAGGCGGCGATTCGGGCACAACTTTTGCCGCCATTGAATCGGCTGCTTTCTGTACTTCGTCTACGACTTTTTCCCTTTCTTTTTCGAGGCTTTTAAGAATTGCCGATACTTTGGCAATTACAATTTTGGGGCTGGACGTCTTTACTATATAATCTTCGATTTCAAGGTCGTAACCCAAGAGCATATCTTCTTCGCCGCTTTTGGCCGTAAGGAATACAAATGGGATCGATTTATATTCGGGATAGCTTAGCAGTTCTTTTCGGAATTCGAATCCGTCCATGACAGGCATCATTATATCGCTTATAATTAATGCGGGTTGAACTTCGTCGATCATATCGAGAGCCGCTTTGCCGTTCTCGGCGTGAACGCATTCAAACCCCGCCTTTGTTAAATTGTGAATAAATAATCTGGCGATATTCGGTTCGTCTTCTACGAGTAATATTTTATTTGAAGATAAAGTTGCCATAGTTCCTGCGTTCCGATTATTTAAAACTGTTGATTGCGGAATTATTGTCTGTATAAACTTCGAATACTCTGTGAAGTCGCGTTAGTTCGAACATGGCGCGTACGTTCTGTCTCAGACCGACGAGTTTAAGGTCGCCGCCTTGATTTATCGTCCTTTTTAATGCGCTTACCAGCACGCCCAGAAAAGTAGAATCGATAAAATCGACTTTGCTCAGATCTATAATAACTTTTTTAAAACCCTGTTCAATTTTTGCGTAAAATATTTTTTTTAGCTGTTCGGCGTCTTTTATTGTAGCTCTGTCGATGTCGAGCTTTATTAATACTATATCATCGTAAGTTCTTTCTTGTACGTTCATGGCTTTCCCCGATTATTTTTTATAATCGATATTATATTTTTCCATTAGCCGGTAAAGAGTAGCGCGTCCGATTTTCAATTTTTTCGAGGCTTCCACAATATTGCCGTCTGTAACTTTCAGAGCGTGTTTTATAGCCTCCTCTTTTAACTTTTCAAGCGGAATAATCGGAGAATTGTCGTCGAACAGGATACCGTTGGAAGGCAAAACCGCGGAGATTTCGCCCGACGTAATCGAGGGCGGCAGAACGTCGGTGTCGATGTAATCGCCCTCGGTAAGTATAATGCATCTCTCGATTGTATTCTCCAGTTCGCGCACATTGCCCGGCCAGTCGTAGTCGTAGAGGAGTTTTAGCGCTTTTTTGGTAACGCCTTTGACATTTTTTCCGAGTTTCTCATTGTTCTTTTTGATGAAGTGATCTATCAAAACTACAATGTCGCCCCTTCTCTCTCTGAGAGGAGGGATTGTGATTGGGAAAGAGCTGAGTCGATAATAAAGGTCTTCCCTGAAGAGTTTCTTCTCGACGCATTCGCGCAGGTCGCGGTTTGTAGCGGAGATTATTCTTACGTCGGTTTTAATGATCTCGTTGCCCCCGACCCGTTCGAATTCTTTCTCTTGAATTACGCGCAGAATTTTTGCCTGCAATGCGATGTCCATCTCTCCGATTTCATCGAGAAAAATCGTTCCGCCGTTGGCAAGCTCGAACTTGCCGATCTTTCTTTGATGCGCTCCGGTAAACGCTCCTTTTTCGTGACCGAAGAGTTCGCTTTCGAGCAATTCTCTGGGTATCGAAGCGCAGTTGACGACGACAAACGGAGCGTCTTTTCTGCTGCCGTTGTAATGAATTGCGCGCGCAATCAATTCTTTTCCCGTTCCGCTCTCGCCCTGAATCAAGACCGTAATGTCGTTATGCAGAACTTTGGAAACCATTCTGAAGGCTTCCTGCATTTTTTTATCTGCGGAAATTATATTGTCGAAACTGAATTCTTTTCTTATATCCTCTTTAAGATTTTTAAGCTCGCGTTCGAGGTCGTAATTTTTGATCGCATTCCGAACGGATGATTCAAGTCTGTTTTTGTCGATCGGCTTAGGGAAGTAATCGAATGCGCCCAATCGAATCGATTCGAGCGCCACTTCCACGCTTCCCTGAGCGGACAACATTATTACCGGTAAGCTGGGCTCGTAAGTTTTGATTTTTGAGAGTATCTCGTTGCCGTTTATATCCGGCAGCATAATGTCGAGCAGAACCAGGTCGGGATTTTCGTTTAAGGATTTCAGAAAATCCTTCCCGTTCGAAAATGTTTTTACATTGTAACCCCACTGATTTTTACACCAGTGCGTCAGCATCTTCAGAATCGATTCTTCGTCGTCTACAATATAAATTGTTTTCTCCATAGCTCAGTCTTTCTTCTTTGGAAGTCGTATTATAAAAGTCGAACCTTTGTTTTCCTGACTGATAACGCGTATAACGCCTTTGTGAAGGTCGACAATTTGCTTTACGAGCGTAAGCCCGAATCCGGCTCCCGGCTGTAGCGTTCCCTGCCGGTATATTTTTGTAAATTTTTGGAATAGTTTGGGAATCTCTTTTTCGGGAATACCTATTCCGGTGTCGTTAACGGCAATTTCAATTTCCTTGTCGAAGTTTTCTACAATTACAGATATTCTGCCGTTTGACGGCGTGAATTTAACGGCGTTCGATATCAGATTTCCTATTGCCTGCATTAGACGGTTCTTGTCCGCATAGATTACGATTTTTTCTTCGGGGAACCGTACGGACAGGCTCAATTCTTTTGTTTTGATATGTTCGCTGTATGAAGCGAGCAATTCGTTTAGAGCGTCGGTTAAATCGAATTCTTCTTTTAATAATTTTTCTTCGCCCGATTCGAGCTTCGAAAAATCGAGCACGTCGTTTATCAATTTGGCCAACCTTTTGCCTTCGGTCAGTATAATATTGCTGAACTCCCGGATTGTTTCCGGAGGCAGTTCGCTGTCCGTAGAGATAGTTTCGGCGAAACCCACAATCGAAGCCAGGGGAGTTCTGAGCTCGTGCGATATGTTCGATATAAATTCGCTCTTGAGTTTGCTTACTTCTTCGAGCACGTTAATTTTTTGTTTTGCCCGTTCTCTCTCTATTGATATGATTCTGTTTGCTTCGATCAATTTTGAATTGAGTTCTTTTATTTTCTTTTCGTCGGCTTTACGGGCGGAGATATTTCTTCCCACGCATACAATGCCAGTGACCTCGTCGTCGATTATCAGCGGTTTGGCATGAACTTCGAATATTATCGGATTGCCGTGCTTGTCCATAAACTCGACTTCGAAAAACACTTTGTCCCGCGAGTCGATAAGTTTGGAAAAAGCGTCGGCTACAATAAATTCGTTGTCTTTATTGACAAATTCGAGTATATGTTTGCCGGTCATTTCCTGGGGATTATAACCGAGCGTTTTTGAACCGTTTTTGTTGATCGTACTGATGTATCCGAAACCGTTCAATATGAAAATCAGGTCGTCGGCTGTGTCGACCAGCACCCTCAATTTCTCTTCGGAATTTTCGAGCTTCAGCTGGTTTATCTTTTCTTCGGTAATGTCGATTATCATCCCGATAATTTTTTGAACTTTTCCGTCGCGTATTATCGGAATGCCGTTATGCCGCACCCAATGTTCTTTGCCGTAACGATCTTTCATTTGATATTCCACGCAGGCCGCGTCGCCGCCGCGAAGCGTATCGATAAATTCTTTGAATCTGCCGAAGTGTTCCTTTTTGATAGTCCTGAGAATCAGAAATTTGTTTTCATAAATTTCCTGAGGCGTAAAGCCGAAGATCATTCTTACCGCGCCGCTGATATAATAATATTCGCTCCCGTCATAATTGGTGGAAAATACAACCGCGTTGAGGTTGTCTACAGTTTCCCGCAGATTTTCTTCTCCGTCCGGTTTTTCGGCTTCTCTGAAAATAGCCAGTAGTCTCGACAAGTTCTTACCGCCCAAAAAAATAGAATCGATGTAAAAAGATTTTTCAATTTTTCCGTTTTTGTAAATTAACGGCGAGTTCAATATACTTTTACCGTTTTTGAAAGCCTTAATAAACGGCAATTTGTCGAAGGCAATCTTTTTTCCCTTGTCGTCGTAGAACAGATCGGAATCAAAGAATTCTGTTGTCGGTTCCTTACGGATTCCCAAAAGGCTCTTGAGTTTTTTGGACACGAATAAATTATCCGTGCTTTCCACAATTTCGAGAGCCGGCAAATTCAGGTTCTCGGTATATTTTTCGACTTTGGTTTTTGTCATTTACTTTTTTGAAAAAATTATTATGAACGGTATAAAATAAATCTATTTTTGTTTAAAAACACATTTTTTGCTACGACGCAGTCAGATTACCTCCTCCTTCCTTTTTATTGCTACATAAAATAAGCCAGAAGAACAGACATAAAAACGAAGCAAAGATCCAATAGGCGACTTTTGTCTCGATGTCAATCATAAGCGATCCGACGACGGGTCCTGCAATAGTGCCGATACCGTAAAACATGACATAGTATCCGTTTGCTTCCGCAATATAATGTCGGTTCACTTTTTCCATTGTATAATTAAGTCCCAGTGTATAATATGCCGGCACTATTCCGCCAATTAAGAAAAATAGAACGACCAAGTAAACAAAATTTGTGTGAAAAAGCGGAAAGACGAAAAGCAGGGCTAATATTAAGGATACGGCGGAAAGGAGATTCGTTTTGTTTACTTTATCTGCCATGTATCCGATAAGATAAAGCAGTATTATGCCTCCAATCACGAACGACGTTAAAAAAGAAGACACTTCGGTTGTGTCGTAGGAGCTTCTCAAACCGTATATCGGTATTACAACCACAAGCGAAGACTCCATTATGCCGTAAACTGCGGAGGAGACTAAACTGATTAAAGGCATATCCCTCAACCGCATTTTACGATTATTTGAATTTCCGCCGGCGAATTGAAAATCTTCAAAGAACAAAAAATATAAGATCCAGACTATAAACATTACCGCCGAACCGATAACGAAAGGCACCCAGTCGGAAATTTCCAATGTCCATATTAAAAGCGTTCCCAGGGCAATTCCGATGGATAAAAGCACTACATAAATTCCTGTGTTTTTTCCGCGGTTGGAAGAGTCGCTGTAGTAATTTATTATGAACTCGGTAGATACGAAAATTATCGTACCGCCTATACCCATTAAAAATTTAACCGATAGCAAGACAGGATAATTGTGCCAATATATATGTGCAAGAGCTCCGGCTGTCCATATAAAGAATCCGATTAACCCAATTTTCCTAATGCTGTATTTTTTAAGCAGCCTGCCCGCAAGCGGGGAAAACAACACGATGCTGACGTAACCGGCAGTAGTGGCTATGCCCGTTAAGAGAGCCGGAGTCTCGGCTTTTTCTAACAGAATAACCGTAACCGGATTGATTAAACCGAATCCGATTCCTCCTATTGCAATTCCAATGAGCGACAGATAGAAATTTTTGTGCATAAATAAATCCATATTACCCGGCAAAAATACGAAGAATAGATTAATGGATAATAATTATATAATTTTGTACGATAAGATTGAAAGGATGGCTAATGAAGGACAGAAAACCGGAATTGCTTGCTCCCGCCGGAAATTGGAGTATGCTCAATGCGGCAATTAAAGCCGGGGCGGACGCCGTTTATCTCGGTGTAGAAAGTTTGAATATGCGCGCCCTTGCAAAGAATTTCGAATTGAATGAACTGCCGGAAATAGTAAAACACTGTAAAGACAACGGCGTTGACGTTCATTTGACATTAAATACGATTGTATATGAAAACGAACTCGAAGAACTCGAGGAAATAATAATAAAAGCTAAAGCCGCCGGAGTAGACCTTGTAATCGGGTGGGACTTTTCGGTAATTCGGCTATGCAAAAAACACGGCGTTCCTTTTTGTATCAGCACTCAAGCTTCGATATCCAATTCCGTAAGCGCGGAATTCTTCCGGCAGCTCGGCGCAAAACGAATAGTTCTTGCGCGCGAATGTTCGCTCGATCAAATCAAAGAAATAAAGAATAAAGTCGACATTGAAATAGAGACGTTTGTTCACGGCGCAATGTGTATTGCCGTAAGCGGACGCTGCTTTATGAGTCACGAAGTATTTAATAAAAGCGCCAATCGCGGCGAGTGCCTGCAACCATGCAGAAGGGAATACGAAATTAAGGACAGCGACGAAAAATTTTCTATGATACTCGGCGAAAATTATGTCCTCTCTCCGAAAGACTTATGTACAATCGATTTTATTGAACTCCTGATTGAAGCTGGCATCGATTCTTTTAAAATCGAAGGCAGAAAGAGAAGTCCGGAATATATCCATAAAGTAGTTTCTGCATACAGAAAAGCAATCGACCTCTACTACGAAAATAAACTGAACGATGAAATTAAATCGGAGTTGAAAAACAAATTGACCGAAGTATATAACCGAGGATTCTCTGCGGGTTTTTATCTGGGCGCCCCCGGCGAAATAGATTACGCGGAGGCATACGGCAGTTTAGCTACAACTCGAAAAAGATTTATTGGCAGAGTAATTAATTATTATAAGAAGAATAAGGTTGCTCACATAGTTATTGACGCCGACCAACTGGAAACCGGCGATGAACTCTACATAATCGGCAATACGACAGGCGTGGTGGAACTCAAGGTAAATTCAATGCTGAAAGACGACGAACCGAAAAACAAAGCGGTCAAAGGCGAGGATGTTACAATTTATTGTGAAGAAAAAGTTAGGGAAAACGATAAGGTCTACAAAATAATCAAAGTTAATTGACCCAGTCTAGTCCGGGTTTAGACCTTTTGATTCCGAAGCTGTCGAGCGCTTCGTCGAGCGTATCGAAAATCTTGAAAACTTTATCCATGCGCGTAATTACAAACACTAGCGAAGGCGCTTCTTTGTTGTATACCAAGCGTAAATCCCCTTGAATCGAGTTGATTTTTTTCAATAAAGATACCATCGCCCCCAAAAATGTGGAGTCGATATACTCGCAAATAGTCAGATCAATTATTACTTTGTTGCTGCCCCGATCAATTAATTCCGTGACGAATTCTTTAAATTTTACCGCCTTGGCAAGCGTGGCTCTTTTGAGATATACGTACACTACGGTAACGTCTTCGAACTGTTCGGATTTAAATTCCATAATATCAGATTTAATAATTTACTGCGGTAAATATAATGAAATTTATGTTAACTGAGTATAGGCAAAGTTTATTCAAAAAAAAGGTGAAGGCAAAAAACCTTCACCTATTAAGGACGGAGCCCAATTTGCATTGGGTAAGTTTGTTTGTGTGCGGTAAATAAGCCGCAAAATTTATGCCGTAAGCTATTAAAGGCATTAGGGGCTGAATATTTTGAGTATCGGTGCGAAAAAAATGCGCAGCAAAGGAAAAATATGCGTGTGTTTTAAAAGCCCAGACTTATTCCAAAGAAGACGGTGTTTGTATTTGCGTCATAGGAGACTGTTTTGCCAAAAGTTTCTTCGTCTTTATCGAAGATTAACATATCTACCTGGCTGTAGATCCAAAGCGCCGCGTATGAAATTATTAATGCGTTTCTGATTTTATAGGCATTGTTATAATCGTTGTAGCGGGAGGGGATTAAAATCTTGTTGGTTTCGTTGAGATAACTTTTCTCTTTTTGATTGGTATCGTATATGAAGTAGATCATTCCGGCAAGATTTAACAACGATACCGAAGTTATAACCGCTCCTTTCGTAGAAAATTCTCTTGAAAGATGACCCCAACCCGGCAATATCAGGTTTTTTAATCGGGCAAAATTTTGTGACTGCGTCTTTTCTTTTAACGCTTCGGTGGGTTTTGCCGATGTCGAGTCGGATTGAACCGGTTGCTTCGGCCTATAATTCAATTTAACCTGATCGAAAAGCGAGATCAGTTTTGGAGAAATTATTAACGGATCGGGTGAATAATTCGGGTTTATATTTAGAATTTCCTCGAAGTTTTTTGCAGCGGAGTCTTCCCTGGCGATAGAGTAATAAGAAACGGCTCTCATCAAATAAATATCAATCGCTAACGAATCGGGCAGGTTTTTATCGCTTTTAAGCAAAGAATCCGAAAGCTGTATTACTTTTTCGTATTCGAATAAATTGAATTCTTTTTTGAGAGCTTCGTAAGAAATAACCTGCGCAAATAAAGACGACCACGCGAAAATCGATAATATGATTAAATAGAATTTTTGTTTCATTTCATAAGAACGATTTTTCTGGATAATTGAAAGTCTTCGCCCGCTAATCTCAGCAAATAAATACCGGAACCGACTTTGTTTCCGTATCTGTCGACCCCGCTCCAGATTAAATTATGTCGACCGGCGTTCAATTCGCCTTTTTTCAAATTGATTAACAGCTCGCCTGTAGGAGAATAAATGTCGAGCGAAATATACGAACTTTTGGCAAGTTCAAACGTGATCTTCGTTTCGGGATTAAAAGGATTGGGATAATTTTGATGCAATGTGTTTTGATACGGCAAGACGTCGTCGTCCTGATTGAGCGTGGTAGGACTGTTGACGAGTTTTTCGATTTGCGGGACTATGTTGCCTTGCGGATCGATTCCTCCGAAGACTAAAATCGTGCCGTAGTAATTTACAGCCATCGGGTAACGGCGCGGTATTCTCAGAGAAGCAAACTGGGATATGAGTATTGAACCGCCGCTGAGAAATTCGACCGCTTCGACTTTGCTGAGCGCCGGCTCGGATTCGTTGTATCCTCCGATAATCAAAGCTTTTTTCAAAAAGCTGTTGTAAATCGCAACGCCGCCTGCGCGCGGCGTCTGTAGCACATTGTCGAGTTTTACGAATTCTTTGTTTTCAAGGTCGAGCCTGTTTATCTGGTTTAATGCTCCGTGAAGAATTCCGCCGAAGATATAAATATATTTATTGTAAAGGACGGTCATTTGTTGTTCGGGCAAGTTTGCGCTTATTGTACCATAGGTAAAATTAATTTCTTTGTTTTTCAAATCGTAACCTACGATGTAAGGCATTTCGGCGTCTATACCGGGAACCGGATTTCCGCCTATTATGTAGAGCTCGTCGTTTTTGATATGACCCGTCGAGTAGCGCCTAGCGAAAATTAGCGACGTATCATAAATTTCCGGCTCCGATGGGTATGATTTGAAATTCCATGCTCCGATATTATTTTTGAGCAACGACGTATCGGTTACTCCTCCGAAATAGAAAATGGAATTTCCCCAAATGTCTGCCACAAACTCCGAACGCGGCTGATCCAGATTCCCCGCTATTTTCCATTGTCCGTTTATTACGTCGTATTCCTGAATCCAATCTACAGGCTGATTCGAAGCGTCGCGTCCGCCGAGGAGATAGAAATATTGATTGTTCTTTGAGGTGGTATCGAAAACCACCTGACCTCCCGAAACGGGGTAGGGCATATTGTGTCCGGGAATTATTTGCCATTGATAATATTGGCTAAATAACGGTTGCGTGAGCAATATTAAAATTAGTATCAGTTTTTTCATTTGCTGCCTGCGTTTTAAATTCTTTTATCAATTATTATACCAGTCATTTCTTGTAGAGTATAAATTTTAAACCGAGAGTATCTCCCTGTTTCAAATAAACGGTTGTGTCGACATCTGCAAAATTAGGGTTTGTAATTTTTAATCTGACGAAACCGGGATTTACCTTAATGTATTCCTTAAACGGGGTTTGACCTTTGTAGTTCCCGTTTATATAGACGTTTCCCCACGGATTTACTTTAATATCCAGGAATCCGAGAAGCGATTCCAGGGAGATTTTCAGATTCATAAGTTTATTGTTTTCAATTCTTAATATATCCGAGTAAATCGGGTAATCGGGATGAACCAGTTTCAATGTATGCTCTCCTGCGGGTAAGGTCAACGGCTTTTTCAACGGAGTGGTTTCGATTTTCTCGCCGTCTATATAAACATCAGCCCAGGGATAGCATTCTATAAAGAGTCCGCCTTCCCCCGTCTCATTAGCCGGCAGCAGCTGTTCTTCCGCTGACTTGCTTGCCGTTTCAGTATTGTTATTAGTCTTTTCGGGCTCTCTGATTTCATTCGACTGATTATGTTCCGGCTCGGTATTTTTAACCGGGGTATTATCTTTTGCGGAGGCGTCTAAATTCGACGTAATTTCTTTTTCGGGCTGATTAAGTTCCGGAGTTGCTTCTTCTTTTACTATAATCGTAACTGCAATGATTATAATAAGCAGCGCAATCAAAGGCGCAATTATACCGTATCTTCTCTTCGATAGCACAGGTTTTGCCTGTTTCTCGATTTCGACAGGTTCGTCTTTTACATTGAGTTTATTAAGAACTTCTTTCGCCGATTCAAATCTCGCCGCCGGTTTTTTCTTCAAAAGATTTGTAAGTATATCTTTGATGTCTTCGTCGAGTCCTTCGAGATTTTCTTTAATCGCATCCTCATTGAAAGACATTATTTCGTTTAACGTAAGCGTGACGTTGTCTTTCAGAAACGGATTTTTCCCGGTATACAATTCATAAATAACAACGCCGGCGGAAAATAAATCGCTCTTGTGCGTCAATTGCGACCCCGATACCTGCTCGGGCGACATGTAGCTCGGCGTGCCCACAATGGAATACGGACTTGTAACAAAATTGTCTTCGGCAGAAAGCGCGAGACCGAAATCCCCCAGTTTGAGATTCAGGTTTTTGTCGACGAATATATTTTCGGGCTTGATATCGCGATGAATGATTCGATTCGCATGAGCAAAGTTCAACGCTTTAAAGAGCTGGACGGTTAACCGTCGTTTTTCTTCTTTGCTTAAATCGGATTCCTGCAATACGTTTCGCAGGCTTTTGCCTTCGATATATTCGAATGAGATATAAAAGAATTCTTTTGAAGTTCCGAAGTCGAGAACTTTGATGATATTCGGGTGGTCGAGTCGCGCAAGCAATTTGGCTTCTCGCTTAAAGCGTTCGACCAATGAAGGATCGGAAATCTTGGCGGTGTTCAGAACTTTGAGTATAATTTTTTTGCTCAAATAAATATGATTGGCGAGATAGACGCCTGCGTGTTCGTCTTTTTTGAGAACTTCCAGAATTTCGAACTTCTCGAACATTATTTCCGGATTACCGCTCATCGGCTTTTTGTTCCATCTCTTTCAGTTTCATTTGGATCCAGCGCACCGAAACTCCGAGAGATTTTGCTGTTAAAGTCCTGTTTCCGTTGAATTCTTCGAGTCGCTTTTTCAAAAGCATCATTTCGAAATCGCGCAGAGTGCCCTTGAAATCCATAAGCTCCTGCGTGCCTTCGAGGATTATATGGTCGGCGGTTATTTTTTGGGAATCGCATAGTATAACCGCTCGCTGAATAACGTTAATCAGTTGACGAATATTCCCCGGCCAGTAATAATTTTCGAGTTTTTTTATTGCCGCGGGTTCAATCGGGATGTTTTTGCCTGAAATCTTTTTAATAAAATGAGTAGCCAGCAGGGGAATGTCCTCCCGCCGTTCCCGCAGAGGCGGCATTACAATCGGAAATACATTGAGCCTGTAAAAAAGGTCTTCGCGAAATTTACCTTCTTTGACAAGCGCGGACAAATCCTTGTTGGTCGCCGCTATAATCCTTACGTTTACATTTTTTACTTTGGTGTCGCCCAGTCTAATAATTTCTTTGTTTTCCAA
The DNA here is from genome assembly GCF_049325435.1 of Melioribacter sp. Lineage (NCBI taxonomy): Bacteria > Pseudomonadati > Ignavibacteriota > Ignavibacteria > Ignavibacteriales > Melioribacteraceae > Melioribacter > Melioribacter sp. The sequence goes on from NZ_JBMOLD010000018.1 coordinate 26,017, forward strand.
AACTCTCAGCAATTTGGCTTGAAGGGCGGTAGAGATATCCGCAATTTCGTCGAGAAAGAAAGTGCCGTTATCAGCCGCTTCGAGCAGTCCCTGCTTGTCGGCGGTCGCTCCGGTAAAAGCTCCTTTTTTATACCCGAAGAGTTCGCTTTCGAGAAGGCTGTCGGGTATAGAACCGCAGAATTGCGCCAGAAACGGAAAGTCTTTTCTTTTACTGAGCTGGTGAATTGCCTTTGCGGCAATTTCTTTTCCTGTGCCGCTTTCTCCTGTAATTAATACAGTCGCGTCGGTCTGGGCTACTTTATGAATAACCTGAGTCAGATTTTTCATTACCACGCTACGACCGACCATCTCGGGTATTTCTTCGACGGACTCGAGTTTGTTTATCAGAATTCTGTTTTCGCGTTCGAGTTCTTCCAGTTTTAATATTCTGTCGAGCGCCAGCGACAGCAGGTTCGAAAAAAAATTCAGAAATATCAAATTCTCTTCGGTGAATTCCTGCCGGTTTTTTGTGCTGTCGGCAATTATTACTCCCCACACTTTATCGTCCCTGATAATTGGAACGCCGATTACCGATTTTATACTGTGAATCTGAACGCTTGCAAATTGCGAGAGATTCGGGTCGCCCATAACGTCGTGATAAAGCAAAGGTCTTTTTTCCGAAATTACTTTTTGTAAAATGCCGGATGAAAATTGATTCAAATCGGTTATCGATTCATTTGAAATTTTTCGCGCGCTTATGATCGAGAAATTATTTTCTTCTTCATTGTACTTGACAAACAGACCGCGTTCGGCATTTATTATATTGATTACTATATCCATTGCGTCTTCAATCAGAGAATCCTGTCCCGGCGACGAGTTCAATATCTGACTGAATTGAAACAATGCCTCGAATTCTTCCTTGTCGAGATTTTTTATGTGATTGATATTTTGAGGAATAAATTTCATTTCACTTTACCGTAAATGTTCCCGGTTTTGAAATAGAGTTGTTGTTGTAATCGTCGATGCACCAGATTACCCAGTAATAATCTCCTGCTGGCAACGAGGTTTCGCATACCTGCTCTATTGCGTCTTTTGAAATATTGTCTTTTTCCCAAACAAGAATCGGAGAAAGTTCGTCCGTATAAACTTGTATTTTGAATCTGAATTTGAATCCCGGCGTAAAGCGTTTCCATTTAAATGTAGGGCTGGCGCCGGTTTCCGCTTTGTTGACGGGACTTTCTATCGATATTTCCTGATTGATTATTCTCTTGATATTCGATTTGCCTACATTAAACTCTCTGGCAAATTTGTCTTTTACCAGAATAGTGAAATCGAATCCGATGAGATCTTCTAACGAGGCAACTTTTAAATCCGTAGTTCGAAATGTGTTCTCAAAATATCCGTTGTCGGGATTAAAGACCAGCCGTTTTTTGAATCCGAGCGAATTATTCGCCGCAAAAACCGTGTCGATGTCGTTTTCGTTGTCGGTAATGGTCGCCTGAACGATCATTCTGTAATTTTTTACGTCCGGATATTTATTCTGCACGCTCGAATAAATTTGCAGGTTTTGCAAAACGGGCGTCGAGTTGAGGTATTTATCGTCGGCTAATTTGGAAGACGAAGTGGAGAATTCAACGTAAAGCGAGTCGTTACTGTAGCCGTCCTTTTCAAAATAGAGCCAGCCGTTTTCCGGTTCAATGTCTCTGAACTCATAAAATCCGGAGGAATTCGTTTGAGTTATTATCGATTTGTTTTTCCAGAATACCGTTACGCCTGGTATCGGTTTGCGCGGCAGAGAAAGAGTCCTGACGTATCCGTACAGGCGGACTTTTGTGTAATTAAGAATTTTTTCCTGCGCTCTTATATTGTTGCCGCCGTTCCATTCAATATAAACCGAATCGGGACTCAGTCCGTCTTTTTCGAATTTAATCCATCCGTCTTTTATTGTAATGCCGGAAAGTTTATAATATCCGAGAGAATTAGAATAAGTGATTATATTTTGATTCTGCCAGATTACCCTTACATTCGAAGCGGGGTTTCGGGGCGCCGAATAGACAAAGCCGTCGATGGAACCCAGCGAGGGCGAAAGGAATATATTTTCAAGGTGCTTAATGTTTGCGCCGCTCCAGATAACATAAACGGAGTCGGCAAAGTATCCTTCCTTTTCAAAAATCAACCAACCGTCTTCAAGCGAAATTTCATTGAATTTATAAAAGCCGTTTGAGTTTGTGAATACAAGCAAATTCTGATTTTTCCAATATACTTTTACGTCGGAAAGTTCGCCGCCCGAACCGGAGTAAACATAACCGTCAAGCTGCCCCACGGTCGGAAACAGCACCAGATTGTCGATACGCACCTTATTTCGATTTTCCCAGCTCAAGTAAACCGAATCCTCCGCATAGCCTTTTTTTTCAAAATAAATCCAACCGTCTTCCATTTGTACGTCTTCAATCAGATAGTAGCCTTCTTCGTTTGTAAGCGAAAATTTGTTCTGGTTTTTCCAATAAACTTTTGCGTTTGCCAAGCGCTGATTGTTTATTGTAAAGACATAGCCGTCAAAAGAACCGATTCTATAAGAAAGCTGAAATTCCAGATTGCCGATGTGTTTGCCCGAATTCCAGTTGATAAAAACCGAATCTTTCGTCATGCCGTCTTTTTCTACAAAGAGCCATCCTTCGGACAAAGTCAGGTTTTCGAGTTTGAATTTTCCGGTTGAATCCGAAAGAGAGTACACATTTTGATTCGACCAGGTAATCCTGGCATTGGCAATCGGAAGTTTGGATTCGCCCGACAGATAAACCGCGCCTTCAACCGAACCGAGATTATTGTCCGGATTTTCGGGGTCGAAGGGATTCAAATGCGGAGCGTCGCACGAAACAAACGCCGCCAAAACCAAAAGAAATAATATCTGCTTTTTCATCTAATTGATTAAAATTGACTCTATTAAGATATGATATTTGCGCAAAATTTTCGCAATGCGAAAATTTTTTTGGGTAATTATCTCATTTAGCAATAAATTTTACCTTTTAGATAGAGAACAGCATTGCCTTTAATCCTTGTTCGGTCTTCCAGGTAATGGCAAATTAATTCGCCCCCTCGCTTCGAAACCTGGCGCGCGGTTAAAGTTTTTTTGTCTAATTTTTCGGACCAATAAGGCGTTAGAACGGTATGAGCCGAGCCGGTAACCGGATCTTCGTCGATACCTTCGTTTGGCACAAATACTCTCGAGACGAAATCGACTTCTTTTCCTCTTGCAGAAATGATTACGGCATGTCGGTGCAATTTTTTAATAGCTTCGATGTCGGGAATATAATTGCGAACAAAATCTTCGTCGTCGAAAATCAACAGAAGGAAAAAACCGTCTTCGAGCGATTCGATCGGTTTTCTGCCAAAACATTCGAATGTTCCTTCGGGAGCAGCCGTCGGTTTCGGTTTGTGAGAAGGGAAATCGAGCGTTAAATAATCATTTTCTTTCGAGACAGAAAGAAGTCCGCTTTTTGAAACGAAATTTAAAACCCGCGCATTCTTTTCGATGAAATTGAAAATGACAAACGCAGCGGCGAGCGTGGCGTGACCGCAAAGAGGAACTTCCGAAACCGGCGTCATCCAACGAATTTTGTAATTGTCCCCGTTTTTGATAAAAAACGCCGTCTCCGAAAGATTGTTTTCCGCCGCAATTTTTTGCATTAAATTATCGTCGAGCCAATTTTCCAGAGGCACAACAGCGGCGGGATTGCCTTTGAATAATTCTGACGTAAAAGCGTCGACCTGGTAAATATCGAGTTCCATTTCCGTTCCGTTTTAATACAGTTCTTCGTCGTCTTCGAAGTCGTCGCCGAATAGATCGTCGATATCGATATCCTCGTCGTCTAAATCGACATTGTCGATGTCCACCAGCGGCGGTTCGTCTTCCGAATCCGCTTTTTCATCGTCATCGGCGGAAATATATTCGTCGTCTTCGCTGAAAAAAGTATCCCGCTTAGAATAATTCTCGTCCATTCGGTCCATTACCTGTCCAACCAGCTCGTCGGTTATATCGCTCTTCATTTGTTTTACTGAAGGTTTCGCCCCGAGCGAATCTTCGGCTGCGGGAGTCGATTCCCATAATTCCTCGATGTTTTTCTTGTCGAGCTTAGAGAGAAATTTGTCGATTTCTTTTTCAATCGTATTTATATGTTTTTGCTCCCACTCGCCCTCTTCGGTTAATTGACTTTTCATGAAGTCCCAGAAAGAGCCGCTTCTTTTGCCCGGTTCCGGGAGTTTCTTTAAAGACGTGATTACATCGTCGACTAATTTTTTCATTGTCTTGGACATAAATTCCTCTCATTTAAAATGATATCATAAAAATAGTTTTACTGACAAAGGATAATATATATATAGAAAAGAAATAATGAAAATATAATTTCCGTTAAGCGCAAATTTATTATTTTGGAAGTAGAAAAAAATGCCCCTGTAGTTCAAAGGATAGAACGCGAGCCTCCGGAGCTCGAGATGTGGGTTCGATTCCCGCCGGGGGTACAGATTTTCTCCATATTGTAAGGATAGCTATGTCTTTCAAAAAAACTCTCACTCAATTCCCCCGCAATTTCTGGACAGTAATCACAATGGAATTTTTTGAGCGAGGCTCATATTACGGCGTTATGTCTGTCCTGTCGGTTTATCTTGTCATAAGCCAAGACGAAGGCGGGCTCGGATTTTCAAAAGAGAGCGTGGGTATAATCAAAAGCACCATTACGCCGCTGCTTTATTTTTTGCCCATTCTCTCCGGAGCAATAGCCGACAGATTCGGCTATAAAAAAACTCTTATGTTTGCATTCGTACTTATGAGCAGCGGATATTTTTTGACTTCTCTTTTTACTTCTTACGGACTGGTTTTTGCAAGTTTGATTTTGATGGCGATCGGCGCGGGATTTTTTAAGCCCGTTATATCGGGTACGATTGCGCGCAGCACGGACAAATCGAATTCAACGCTTGCTTTCGGAATATTTTATTGGACAATTAATCTGGGCGCGTTTTTATTCCCTCTTATTCTCGTACCGATGCTGAAGCAAATATCGTGGTCGTATATTTTCGTAATGGCGGCTGTGGGAACGGGCTGGCTTATTTTGCTCAACATATTTGTGTACAAGGAACCGGAAAAACCGAGCAATACAAAGTCGTTGGCGCGGGTTCTTGTCGATATGGTAAAAGTTCTCGGAGATTTCAGATTCGTAATTATGATTGTAATTTATTCGGGATTCTGGATTCTCTATTTCCAACAGTTCGACACGGTGCTCTGGTACGTAAGAGAATATGTGGATACAACGCCGGTAAATAATCTTGTAAATTCCGCTCTCGGAATCTTTGTTTCGAATCCGAATTGGAAATTCGACGTGGAACATGTAACGGTTATTAATGCCGGCACAATCATTTTACTGCAGATATTCATTTCCAATCTGGTAAAAAACAAGAAGGCGCTGCCTACAATGATTACGGGTATAGCTCTCGGAACAATAGGAATGGGAATACTCGCAATTTCAACTCACCCTTACGTTTTTATTCTGGGAATTTTTATTTTTTCCGTCGGCGAAATGACCGCGCATCCTAAATTTATAAGTTACGTGGGTCTTATTGCTCCGGAGGATAAAAAGGCGCTCTATCTTGGTTATGCGTTTCTTTACGGTGTAATCGGCAGCGGAATAGGAGGCGTTCTTGGAGCAAACCTGTATGTTCACTTTGTCGACAATTTGAAAAATCCCCAAATCTTATGGCTCATTTTCAGTTCTATAGGACTTGCCACAATTGTCGGCTTGCTTTTATACAACAAATTTTTGCGTCCCAAAACAGAAGATGTGTAAGAAAATATGAAGCGAAAAATTATTTCGTTATTGTTATTCGTTATCGTTATGCCTGTTTTTTCTCAACAGGAAAATGTGCCTTTAGACCACCCGGTCTATATTTTCTTAAAAGAAATGAAAGTCAAAGGTATTCTTGACAATATTTATGAAGACAATTCCAATTTATCCCGCAAAGAGGTGTGGAACTTTCTTGAGAACATACGGAAGAAGAGTAACGAACTGTCCGGAACAGAAACGGGATTGCTCGCCAAATTCGCGGAGGAATTCGACCCGGCGCAATCGAATGTCGTTAATCTGATTGACGGAGCGGGATTGAAAGGTCTGTTTGAAGACAGGGTTAAAAACGCGTTTTCGTATAACGACAAAAACGCAAATCTTTACTTCGAAATACTGGGCCGCGCTATGCACGGACAAATTGTTAAACCAAAAATCAATAATTCCGAATTGCTCGATATCGGATTTCGCATGCGCGGTACATTGTTCGGAAAATTGGGTTACAGTATGACGATACAAAAAGGCGGAGTGTGGGGCTCTTCAGGCAAAGCGCCGATTTTCGACCCGAGGTTGAATTACAATTTCAAATTCTACGAGAACATCGAGAATATTTCCAATTACGATTTTACCGAAGGATATTTGCGCTACAATACCGAACCTGCGGAAGGGATGGATCTGGCTTTTCAAATCGGTAGGGAAAAAATAAAACTCGGCTACGGCTACGGAGAGCCGCTCGCGCTTACCGGCAATCATCCTTATATCGATTTTATCAGGATGAATTTTCGCTACGGCATATTAAACTTCTATTCGTTGCACGGTTCAACAGTGGGTGAATTTCATGAAGACCGCTCTCTCAATTACACAAAATATATCGCTTATAATAAATTTACCCTCTCGTTTCCGGGATTGTTTAATGCCGGTATAGGCGAAGCGGTTATCTATACGGGCAGGAGTCTCGATTTGGCGTATTTGAATCCGTTTGCGTTCTATAAATTCGAAGAAATGTCGTTGCAGGACAGGGATAACGGCGTTCTGTTTCTGGATATGCAAACAAAATTCTTGAAAAATCTCGAATTGCAGGGAACGTTTTTCCTCGATGAAAATATCCTGTCGCACCTGCAGGAACTGAATCTTTATTCGAATAAAACGGCTTACCAAATCGGCGCTTTCTGGTATTCGCCGTTCGGTTTGGATGATTTATCGTTGATTGCGGAATATACTAAAATAAGACCGTATGTTTATTCGCATATCACTTTTAAAAATTCTTATACGGCCCACAGCCAGCTTTTAGGGCACCGGATCGGACCAAATTCCGACGAGTTGCTTATTAAAACCGCTTATAATGTGAACGAAAAATTGAGATTGGAAGCGGAATACAGATACGTAAGAAACGGCGAAAATATATACGACGCATTGGGCAACTTGGTGTTCAACGCGGGCGGCGATCCGCTTGTGTCGCACCGTCAGGGCATTGACCCCGAACATATCGATTTCCTCGACGGGATAAGGTTCGGCAACGATTTAATATTGCTAACCATAAAATACGAACCCGTGAGGGATTTCCACTTCGAAGTTTCCTACTTTTATCATTCCACAAAAAACATAACGGAAAATCGCCGGAATGACAATCGGCATTTTTACATTAAAATGTACTTCGATTTATAATTGGATTTTAATTTAGGAAGGGGATAGAGGGAAGCTGAGGAAAGAGATGTCGAGGGCAAAACATCTCTCTGAGCATGCTCCCCTCTATATAGTAGTTGAGGGTGTTTTAAACTTTTTTCTGTTTTGAGTCAGTAAGAATTTACTTAGACAAATATAAAAAGAACATAATAAAAAGCCACAAAAAAATTCGAGAAAAATTTTTACACCGCTTTGTTTTTTTCTTTTTCTTTAACGTCCGAAATAACGGTTTTCAATATTTTCAAAAAACTGTCGAATTCTGTCAACTTGTCAAAATTGTAATCAACACCCAGGTCGAAAAATCTTTTCCTTAGTATCGGAATGTCGTACGACGTCAAAAGAATTATAACAGCGTCTTTGTTTTTCGATTTGGTTAACTCGATTACTTTTTTCAACTCGCCTTCGGTGCTGTCGCCGTCAATAATTACAATATCAAAAGAACACTTGGATAATTCTTTAACCGTTCCGTAGAGATTACGTGTCAAAATAACATCTGCCTGCGAATTAATCAACTCAATTTGTTTAGCGATAATTTTTCTTACGTCATTTGAATATTCGAAAACAAGTAATCTCATACAACTACAACCGGCTTAAATTTTATCAGCAACTTAAAGAACAAACGGAAGGCGTCAAATAGTAAAAAAATTATTTTTGCGTCGAAAATCGCTCGCAAATACCGTAGTAAAATTACTACTCAACCGTTCCGTTGCCGCCCAATTTTTTCAGCGTCGATATCAGTTTTTCAATATCGGCGGACTTGTCGAAAAAATATTCGGCTTCTTTAGCGGCTTTCCTGAAAATAGGATCGGTATAGTTTGTAAACATTATGACAATCGGCTTGGAATTTAATCCGCTCTTGATTTTGTACAAAATGTCGATGCCGCTTTGTTCGCCGAGATTGATGTCGAGAATCAAAATGTCGGGCGTTTCGTCGACAATTTTTTCTATGGCAGATTGATAGTCTTCGGCTTCGTCGTAGAGCTCAATTCCTTCTATTGAGTCGATAATCTTTTTAAGATTATGTCGTACAATATGAGAATCGTCAACGATCAGCACTTTTTTCATTATCGGTTCTGCCGTTTTTAAATAAATAAATTAAGTCGTAATAAATATAAAACTCGCGTTTGAAGAAAAAAGTAGCAAAAATAATTAAAGAGGCGTAGTAAAATTACTACGAGTTATACTCGTTAATGTTATGCTGAATAGCGAAGCGGATAAGGTCGGCGGTCGATTTCAGATCGAGTTTTTCAAGAATACGGCTACGGTAGGTGTTTACTGTCGAGACGCTCAGATTCAGATCGCGGGCAATATCGGTTTGCGATTTGCCGGTAGAGATTAATTTTAGAATTAACATTTCCCTGTCGGATAAAAGCTCTAGCGGCTCTTTGTCGGCTTTATTCTCTTCGAGGTCTTCGGCAAGTTTTTCGGCAAGAGTCTGCGAGATGTATTTTCTGCCCGATGAAATTTTACGAATAGCATTAATTATCTCGTCGACTGCGGAATCCTTTGTAATATAACCCGAGGCGCCCGCTTTTAAAGTTCTTTTGGCGAATTGGTCTTCCGGCATCATTGTCATTACAAGAATCTTGCTTTCGGGCAGGAGAGTTTTAATATCCTTCAACACATCGAGCCCGCTTCTGCCCGGCATAGACAGATCGAGTATAATCAGGTCGGGTTTTAATTTCATTACGTCGTCTATGATATCGAGAGGATTGCCGGTTTCTCCGACTACCTTCATGTCGGATTCGTGTTTTATTAAATTCTTAATGCCCTCTCTTATCAAAGAGTGATCGTCGGCTATATATATAGTTAACATAACTAACCTTAATTATGGTTATAATCTAAGGTTATTTTAGCTAAAAAATAAAAAAATTTGTGATATCTGTCATAATTTTAATGTGATGACTGTTCCTTCCCCTTTTTTACTTTCGATTTCGAAGGAGGCGCCAATCGAAGCGGCGCGTTCCTGCATTCCCATCAATCCGAACGTCTTTTTGCCTCTCAGCGCTTTATTATCGAAGCCAATGCCGTTGTCTTTAATTGTTAGACGGACAGAGTTTCCTTCTTTTATTAGCGAGACGGTTACTTTTGTAGCTTTCGAATGTCTGCCGATGTTTGTCAGAGCTTCCTGAATAATTCTGAATATGACCAGTTCTTTTTCAGAATCGAGTTGAATCGATTCGTGAGAGTATTTATAACTGCAGTCGATTTTTGAAGTTTTCTTGAAATTTTCCACCAGCCATTCAACAGCGGGAACCAATCCGAGTTTATCGAGCACTTCGGGTCTCAATTCCGTTATCATTTTTCTTACGCCCTTAACCGCACGATCAATGAGCTCCGACATCGAATCCAATTCTGAGACAACGGTAGACATGTCCATTATTTGTTTTTCGTTAATGTCTTTTTTTATAATCGATAAATTCATTTTAAGGGACGTCAACAATTGACCCAATTCGTCGTGCATTTCACGAGCTATGGCGGCTCTTTCGGATTCTCTGAGCGTTTGCATGTGCAATACCAGCTGCCTGTATCGTTCTCTGGATTCGTTCAAACTTGCTTCTGCATTCTTCATTTCCGTAATGTCGAATGCCGTTCCGATTACTGCCGGTTTATTCTTGAATGTGATTGTGCCTGCGGAAAAGTCGATCCAACGCTCACTGCCATCCTTTGTAATTATTTTGAATGAATATCTGCCGGGTACGGAATCCCCTTTCAGTCGAGCTATTCCCGTTTTCATTACTTCGTTTCGGAAATCAGGATGAATAATATCCCAAATTTCCATTCCCATTAATTCCTCTTTAGAATAGCCGGTCATTATTTCGGTGTATGGATTTAGATAAACAAATTTTTTGCCCTGGTAGATAAAAATGGCGCTCGACGTCGTCTCGGTTAAAATGCGGAATTTCTCTTCGTTTTCCTGAAGCGCTTTTTCAGCCAGATACTGGTCGGTTATGTCGATTGACATTACGAGCCGGTAATTTCCCCCGAGCGTATAAGGCAATGCATGAGAACTGATTTCGACATAGATGATTGTGCCGTCCTTCTTTCGATGACGCCATCCCCGGTGTCTCTGCGTCGGTTCGGTATCTTCGCGTACGCTTCTAATCAGGTATGGAACATCTTCTATGGGTCTAATATCTGCAATTGTCATGTTGAGAAATTCTTCTCTGGAATAACCGTAATGATATACCGCGGAGTCGTTAACTTCAACAAATTTCATTGTTTCGACGTCGTAAATCCACATCGGATGGGGATTGTCAATAAATAAAATTCTGAATTTTTTTTCGCTTTCTTTAAGCGCATTTTCGATTTTATAGCGTTCCGTAATGTCTTCGACCGTGCAAACGACTCCTTCGAATTCATTGTCCGGACTTTTTAACGGCGTGGAATTGACCGACAAAATTTTGAAACCTTCTGCGCTTTTGTAACCGTAAAGATTATTTCTGATGGCGGCGCCGCTTGTTTTTACGATGTTAAACGGAAGTGCGGAATCCTCTAGTTTTTCTCCTTCGGCCGTATAAAAAGTAAGTTCGTCCGAATGACAGTTTTTGTTTACCAGGTTGTCTTTATTAGCCGAAAGAATGGTTTGGGCGGCTTCGTTTGCAAAGGTTATTATGCCGTTTTGATTGACGGAGATAATGCCGACGGGACTAGTTTCCAGTATTTGGTTCAGAAGCTCTCTGTTGCGAACTACTTCTTCCTCTTTTCTTTTTATTTCCGTTACATCGATTACCATCGACATCAGCCCGTTGTATTCTCCTTTTGAATCGTAAAGCGGGGTGTCGTACCATTCGCAGAGAATAAGTCTGCCGTCTTTAGTTATATTCTGCTCTGTCGATTTTTGAGTTTCTTTCTTCTTAATCAATTCCCGAAAATGCCTTGCGATTTCCGAACGCATTTCCGGAGGCGTAATCAATTCGTGAATTTTCTTGTTCGTCGTCTCTTCTTTTTTATAGCCGAAAATTTTTTCAGCTGTGGGATTCCACTCCTTTATTGTAAAGTCGGGATTGAGAATTATCATGCCGATTGGCATTCTTTCGAATTCCAATTGCAATTGACTCAGCAAATATTCCTTTTCTTCTTTGAGCTTTTTAAATTCTGAAATATCGGTATGGGTGCCGATCATACGGAGCGGTTTGCCGTCTTTGTCCCACTCAAAAATCTTACCGCGGTCTAAAATCCATTTGTAAGAGCCGTCTTTTGTTCGAAGTCTGCTTTCCACAGAATAAATATCCGACCTGCCTTCCAGGTAATCTTTCAGCTTTTTTAGAACAATTTCTTTATCCTCGGGATGAAGCCGACTTTCCCATTCAAGATAATCGTGTTCTATTTCGTCCTCGCTGTAACCGAGCATTGTCTTCCAATTTTTCGAAAAAAATACTTCGTTTGTTTTAATATTCCAGTCCCACACTCCGTCGCCGGCTCCTTCGAAAGCATAGTTCCATCTCTTTTCCTGCTCAATCAATTCTTCATTTTGCTGGAGTATTTGTTTAGTGTCGTATTGGAGTAAATAATAAAGTATCAGAGCGGTAAGAAGTATATAGGCAACTGCTTGTGTAATTGCGGCAATTTTTAATGTATCGGGGTCGGTCTCAATATCAAAGGTCAGGAGTATTGAGATTACAGTGAAGGCGGAACTTACAAGAAAATAAATCAATGCGATTTTCAGGGGTCTTTTCTTCAAAAAATTTGTAAATTTAGCAGGACTGTTGTTGTCCATAGAGCCACCGCGGGCAAATTAGGGTAATTTTTTTATTTAATATAAATAAAATTTTGTTTTATTTTCCGTAATGATACTTTCAAATTGAATTATTATCATCCCAATTTATTTATGGAGAACCAATGAAAAGACATATTTCATTTTTATTCCTGTTTCTGATATCCGGTTTTATTACGGCTCAAACTAAAAAAATCGAGTTTGTCCATTATAAACTCGATAACGGTTTGAATGTCATTTTGCACCGGGATAACTCGACTCCGATCGTAGCCGTTACGGTGTTGTATCACGTCGGAAGCAAAAACGAAGACCCGGAACGTACGGGCTTTGCGCATTTTTTCGAACATCTGATGTTCGAGGGCTCGCCCAATATTGGGAGGGGAGAATATTTTAAGATTGTGGAATCTGCCGGAGGGCAATTGAATGCAAATACTTCATTCGACAGAACTTTTTATTATGAAATACTCCCTTCGAATCAGCTTGAACTTGGGCTCTATCTCGAATCCGAAAGGATGCTTCATCTGAAAATCGACAGTATCGGAGTGGAAACCCAGAGGAAAGTGGTTAAAGAAGAAAGAAAACAGAGCTACGAAAACCGTCCTTACGGTTCGCTGCTCGAAAAGATATTCAGCAACGCATATAAAGTGCATCCGTACAGATGGATTCCGATCGGAAGCGCGCAATATATCGACCAGGCAAAGCTGGAAGAATTCATAGAATTCTATAAGACGTTTTACGTGCCTGAAAATGCTACGCTTTCGATAGCGGGCGACATCGATATTGAAGAAACCAAAAAACTGGTTGAAAAATATTTCGGCGATATTCCAAGAGGGAATAAACCGATTCCGAGACCTGAAGTAGTCGAGCCGCCTCAGCAAAAAGAAATAAGGGAAATAGTCTACGACAACGTACAACTTCCGATGGTTGTGCTTGCATATCACATTCCCGAACAGGGAACGCCCGATTATTACGCATTGCGCCTGCTGACGACTCTGTTGTCGGGAGGAGAAAGCGCTCGTCTTCAAAAGGAAATAAAGGATAAAAAGCAGATGGCTTTGGCGGTCGGTTCGATTCCCCTGTCTCTGGAAGACCCCGGACTTTTTATTGTTTACGGACTTACGAACGTAGGCGTTAAAGCCGAAGATCTGGAGAATGCTATTGAATCGGAAATCGATAAAGTAAAAAAAGAATTGATAAGCGAGTACGAATTCCAAAAAGTGCGCAATCAAATTGAATCGGATTTTGTCAATCAAAATTCGAGAGTCGCTGGCATTGCAGAAAATCTTGCCGACTATCTGGTTTATTTCGGCGATCCGAATCTGATTAATACGGAAATCGAACGTTATATGAAAGTTACACGCGAAGATATTAAACGCGTAGCCAATAAATACTTCACGAAAGAAAACAGAGTCGTTCTTTATTATTTGCCCAAATCAATGGAAAAGAAATAAAAATTTAACGGAGCATAGAAATGTTTAAGAAAATAATTTCACTTTTATTAATTGCGGGTTTGATTCCCGTATTGGCTCAAGTCGATCGAAGCCGATTGCCCGAGCCGGGACCCGCGCCCGAAATTCAACTCGGAGAATACGAGTCGTTCGAACTGCCGAACGGTCTCAAAGTTTTCGTGGTGGAAAATCACAAACTGCCGAAAGTTACTTTTTATTTACAAGTCGATTCCGACCCGGCGCTGCAAAAAGAGCAAACCGGATATGTGGAAGCCGTTGGCGAGTTATTGCGAACCGGAACAAAAAACAGAACGAAAGACAAACTCGACGAAGAAATCGATTTTCTGGGCGCTTCGTTTTCAACTTCGGCCGACAATATAACGGCGTCGGCGCTCTCGAAATATAAAGACAAAATATTCGAGATTATGGCTGACGTTATTATGAATTCGGAGTTCAAACAGGAAGAGCTCGACAAGGTCAAAAAACAAATGATTTCCTCTCTTGCGGCATCGAAAGACGAACCGAATGCAATAGCAAGACGAGTTCGTTCGGTGTTGATGTTCGGTAAAGATCATCCGTATGGAGAACTCGAAACGGAAGAAACAGTGAATGCGATCAGTCTGGATGCATGTAAAAATTACTATCAAACATATTTCAAACCCAACATTTCTTATCTGGCAATTGTCGGGGATATTAGTCTTGAAGAAGCAAAACAACTTGTGGAAAAATATCTCGGCGGCTGGCAAAAGGGAAACGTTCCGGAACATAAGTATAACACGCCCAAGCCTCCTCTTATTACGAAAGTTGCAATGGTGGACAGGGCAAATTCCGTCCAATCCGTTATATCGGTTTGTTATCCGGTAGAATTGCCCGTAGGATCGGAAGACGCTATCAAAGCGTCTGTAGCAAATCTGATATTGGGCGGCAGCGCAACGGGTAGATTGTTTATGAATCTCCGCGAAGATAAGGCTTATACCTACGGCGCTTATTCGGCGCTGCGACCGGATCCGATAGTGGGAACTTACTTTGCATTTGCGCAAGTGCGCAACAGCGTTACGGACAGCGCCGTAGCCGAAATATTGAAGGAGATGAAAAGAATACGCAGCGAAAAGGTATCTGAGGACGAATTGGCAAAAGCCAAAAATTATTTGACGGGCAATTTTATTCGCGACCTCGAAAATCCGGCTACGATTGCCCGTTTTGCGGTTAATACAGCGCGTTATAATCTTCCGAAAGATTATTACAAAAATTATCTGAAAAATCTCGCCGCCGTTACGATAGACGACGTGTACAATACGGCAAAAAAATATATAAAGCCGAATAATGCTTACATTCTGGTGGTCGGCAGCGTAGACGAAGTAGCCGACAAGCTGACTAAATTTACAGTTACGAATAAAATCGAATATTACGACATTAACGGCAATCCGTATGACCCGACAATGAAAAAAATACCCGAAGGCTTGACGGCGGAGCAGGTAATCAGAAATTACGTCGAGGCGGTCGGCGGAGCCGACAAGCTTGCGGCGGTTAAGGACAGAACCGTTAAAATGAGCGGATCGATGCAGGGTATGAATGTAAATGTGACGCTCTATCAAAAATACCCCAACAAATTGTACCAGGAAGTCGACGCCGGGGTCTTTAAGCAAAAGACCGTCTTCGACGGCGAGAAAGGTTACGTGGAAGCAATGGGTCAGAAACAGGAACTTCAAGGCGATCAACTCGAGTCGCTCAAAAACGAAGCTCTCGACGCCGTGCTCGATTATTCGAAATACGGAATCACACCCGAACTGACGGGAATGGAAAACATTAACGGAAAAGACGCATACCGGGTGGTATTGACCTCCGCCGGAGGCAAAAAGACCACGCAATACTACGACCCCGATACTTGGTTGTTAATTAGGAGCGTATCTTCGATTTCGACTCCGCAAGGAAGCTTTACTCAAACAATGGATATGAGCGATTATAAAGAAGTGGACGGGGTTAAATACCCGTTCAAATATATACAGAGTTTCGGACCTCAGTCGATAGAATTAAACGTAAATGGAATTGAGATAAATACAGGTTTGCCGGATTCGTTGTTTGAGGTTAAATAGAGAGGATAAAAAAGCCCCCGCTGAAACGGGGGCTTTTGGTTTATTTGCTTACTGAATTACTTTCACTTCGGATGCTTGAAGACCTTTCGGACCCTGAGTAACACTGAATTCAACTTTGTCGTTTTCATTCAGCGTCTTGTAGCCTTCGCCTACAATCGACTGATAATGAACAAAAACGTCTTCGCCGTTTTCTTGTGAAATAAATCCGTAACCTTTTGAACTGTTAAACCATTTAACAGATCCTGTTTTGCGCTCTGCCATAACAGATGCTCCTTAAAATAAATTTGTAAATACGTTTATTTTAGACAGAGGTTAAGAACTACTGAGGGTTCGAGCGGGTTGCTTCTACTACTTCGTATACTTCTAAAACAACTGTCTTACGGGTACTAACTTAAGAAATTATTCTTTTACTTCCAAATGAATAATAAAATGCGGTCTGTATAAAACGATGCCGTTGCATTTGCAGAAGGGTTTTCTGAATTGTATAAAAAAAAGCCCCGTCGTTGCGGGGCTTTTGAAATTTATTTTTATATTACTTTCACTTCGGTAGCTTGCAGCCCCTTGGGACCCTGAGTAATATTGAATTCCACGTTGTCGTTTTCGTCTAAGGATTTGTATCCCTGGCTTACGATAGCCTGATAATGAACGAATACGTCTTCGCCGTTTTCTTGTGAAATAAATCCGTAACCTTTTGAGCTGTTAAACCATTTAACAGTTCCTGTTTTGCGCTCTGCCATAAGAGTGCTCCTTTTTTTTGATTGTTGTTTGTGTTTTTTTATGACAGGTGCTATGGAACTACTACTGAGGGTTAAGCGGTTTGCTATTACTTCTTAGTAAACTTCTATATCAACTGTCTTTCAATAACAAACATACGTAAATAATAATTAATATCCTAATGGAACTAAAAATAAATTTAGCAATGTTAAAAAATGCGTGATTTCGGATATTTTGCCGGCATAATCCGGGCGTTTACCGAATAGATGTTTTTAGATAATACAAATATTCTCCACTTTTCTTAAGAAGATTTTTGAAATATGCTTGACAGAACAACGAAGAGGTTATATATTTGAGGAAACGAATTACACAAATTTCGTTTCCATAGAATAGGATTAAAGGTGTTATTTTGAGCGAAAATTTAGAATTACAGGATCGTATTTTAGCCTTAGCCGAAGAGAAATTCCAAAAATACGGCTTCGGCAAAGTTACAATGGAAGAAATTGCCGCCGACCTCGGCATCAGTAAAAAGACATTATACAAACATTTTTCCAACAAAGAACATATTCTCCGAGAAGTAATTAAGAAGATTAAAGTCGATTTCGAAACATTTTTTGACGAGCTGTTTAATAACGAAAGCCTCGACTTTTTTGAAAAGCTGAAACGGCTTATGGAATATGTGACAAAAAATTCAGCCCGCTTTGAAGGAAATATGATAAAAGACCTTGTGCACAATCATCCCGGTATCTGGGCGGAGCTGAAAGAATATCGAAAAGAACAAGCGCGAAGCCGCATTGTCAGAATACTCGACGAAGGAACCAAAAGCGGTTTTTTCAGAAACGATATTCTGAGCGAACTGGTCGCTGTTTTGATTTCTTCCGTTCACAATATTATTACTCCGGAGGTAATCAAGGAACTTCCTATTACGGAAAAGAATGCCCACATCTATTTTTCCCGAATTATTTTCGAAGGCATTCTTACCGATGAAGGAAGGAAAAAGTTAAAGGAATTGGACCTCCCCAAAAAATAAGTTTAATAAACAAAAGAGAGGATAAAAAGTGAAAAAAATCTGGTTGTTAATCGCAATGTCGGCGGGACTTGTTTTCGGTCAAACAAACGAAAAACTCGTCCTCGATATCGATACGGCTATTAAATTAGCCCTCGAGAACAATCCGAATGTTAAAATTGCGCGTATGGAAGTTAACAAGTCGGAAGAAAAATTCAGGGAAACCGTCAGCGGCTATTATCCCAAAATCGACGCAAGCGCGCAGTATCAAAGATATATCAATAAACCGGTTATTTTTCTGCCTCCCGGATCCCCTTTCGGAACGACGCTCGAAATCGGATCGGACAATTCATACAATGCGGCTGTCAGCTTGAGCCTTCCGATTTTTTCTCTTTCCTTAATTGAAGGCACAAAAACTGCCTCGCTCGGAATTGATATTGCAAAAGTAAATTTACGCAACACCGAAATAAAAACAGTTACCAGCGTTAAAAAATCATTCCTCGGCGTATTGCTAGCCCGCGAATATAAAATTGTAATGCAGCAAAGCTTAAAAAACGCACAGGACAATCTCGAAAATATCAGGAAATTAAACGCGCAGGGACTTATGTCCGATTATGATTTGTTGCGCGCCGAAGTCCAGGTGGAAAATTTAAGACCGGCTGTATTGCAAGCCGAAAACAACTATAAATTGGCTCTCGACGGTCTCAAAGTTACAATTGGTCTTGATGCATCTAAAAATATCGACGTAACGGGCGAACTTAATTACGACGAGAATTATATCGTTCCCGAATATAATGCGGCGCTCGAAGAAGTTTTGAAAAATAATCCTCAGCTCGAAATGCTCGATAAACAGGTCGAAATCAGCCAAAAGAGCGTGTCGTTTCAGAAAGCCGCATATTATCCGTCGCTTGCAGCTTTCAGCAACTATCAATATCAAACCCAGTCGAACGACTTCAAATTCCAGGATTATAAATGGGTAAAAACTTTCCTTGTCGGCGTGCAGGTTCAACTGCCGATATTCAACGGTTTTAAAACAAACGCTCTGGTGGAACAAGCGGAAATTTCGCTCAACCAGGCGGTCGAACAAAAAGAAGGATTCTTAAAAGCAATTAAAACTCAGATAAGCAGCGTTATCTACAATATATCGCAGGCTGTTAAAAGAATAGAAGCGCAGTCGAAAACCGTCGAACAGGCGCAAAAGGGATATGAAATAGCCAAAACGCGACTCGAAAACGGATTGAGCACTCAACTCGAAGTTAACGACGCCGAACTTGCGCTGCGACAGGCTAAATTAAATCGTCTGCAGGCGGTTTACGATTTCCATTCGGCGCTTGCCGATCTGCACGAGATAACGGGCAAAAGTTTTAATTATGAAATCAAGGAGAACTAAAAATGAAATCGAATAAAATTTTGGCGGCTTTATTGCTTCTCTTGTTTATCGGATTTACCGGTTGTTCTTCGAAAAAAGAAGAAATTAAAGCGGATAAAACCGTGCCGGTCGAAGTAACCAAAGTTGTAAAGACCAGCATTGAAAGAGAAATCGAACTCGTCGGCACTCTGCAGCCCTGGAAAGAAGCCAATCTGGGCGCGCAGACAACCGGTAGAGTCGAAAAGATTTTTGTCGAAGAAGGCAGCTATGTTAAAGAAGGCGATCTGCTTTTTCAGATGGACGACACCCAATTGATTCAGGCTAAACTTCAGTACCAACTGGCAAAAGACAATTACGAAAGAATGAAACCGCTCTACGAAACCGGCTCCGTTTCACAGTCTCAGTTCGATCAGGTAAAAGCCGCTTACGAATCGGCTGAGAAATCGTATAACCTTTTGCTTACAAACACTCAATTCAGAGCTCCGTTTTCCGGAGTGGTAACGTCCAAAAAATTGAACGACGGGGAAATCTTTTTGCTGGCGCCCACAGGAGGGGCTCCCACAATTGTAACGTTGATGCAATTAAATCCTTTGAAATTAATTCTGAATGTAAGCGAATCAGATTTTAATCTTGTTAAAACAGGTCAAACTGTAATAGTAAAAACGGATATATATCCCGATAAGGAATTTAAGGGAGTAATTAACAGGATTAATCCTGCTATAAATCCCGCTACAAGGACATTCCAGGCGGAAGTCAAAGTGCCAAATGACGGTAATCTTCTGCGTCCTGGAATGTTTGTAAGGGCTTCAATTGAAATCGGAGCTAAAGACGGCATTATTATAAACCGCTCGGCTGCGTTAAAACAGCTCGGTTCCGACGCTTATTACGGATTCATTGTAAAGAACAATACGGCTAAACGAGTGGAATTAAAATTAGGCAAGGAATTTAATTCTGTTGTGGAAATAGTAAGCGGATTGTCCGAGGGAGATTACCTTGTTACTAAAGGTCAGGGACTCCTGAAAGACGGTTCCGCCGTCGAAATCAAAGCTAAAGCAGAGTAAAAGGAGAGGGAAATGAATCTACCAGAAATTTCAGTAAGAAGACCGATAACAACTATCATGCTGTTTATAGCGATAGTTATAATCGGATTGGTTTCCTTTCAGAGATTGCCTATCGATTTGTTCCCGGAAATCGATCCGCCTTACATAAGCGTTTTGACGCAATATCCGGGCGCCAGCGCGCAGGACGTTGAAATAAATGTAAGTAAAAAAATAGAAAGCGGTTTGAGCTCCGTTACAAATCTTAAAAAGATTTCATCTGTATCGATCGACAATATTTCGGTTGTTCAGCTCGAATTCGAATACGGCACAAATCTCGACGAGGCTTCGAACGATATCCGTTCGGCTCTCGAATTTGCAAAGCGAAATCTTCCGGACGACGCCGAAGACCCGATCATCTTTAAATTCAGCACAAATATATTCCCGATCCTCTTTATTGCGGTTCAGGCTGAAGAAAGCTATGTAGGACTCAACAAACTTGTCGAAAGAGAAATAATCGACCCGCTCAAACGCGTTAACGGCGTGGGCACGGTTCAGGCTTTCGGCGGCCCGGTAAGACAAATATTGATTAATGTCGACGCTAAAAAGCTCGAGGCCTACAATATTTCGCCGGCGCAGATATCCCAAATATTACAGGCTGAAAACGTGAACCTCCCCTCCGGCTCTATTAAAGTCGGAGACATGGAGTACAACCTCAGAGTACCAGGCGAATTTACTGATGTTAATGATATAAAAAATATTGTCGTTTCCCAATCGGGAGGCAGATTAGTCTATCTTAAAGACGTAGCCGTAGTTAAGGACAGCTTGAAGGACAGAACGATCGACGTTCGTCTTAACGGCGGCAGAGGACTTTTCATTATCGTCCAGAAACAGTCCGGCGCCAATACGGTGCAGGTTGCCGAAGATGTAAAAGCCAAAATCGAGGAACTCAAAAAGAATCTGCCTTCGGACGTTAAAATCGATATAACCCAGGACTCGTCCGAATTTATTATTCAATCGGTGAATAATCTTACAGAAGCGGTATTGCTCGGAGCCGTATTTGTTTCTTTTGTAGTGTTGCTGTTTCTTAGAAAGTGGCGAGCCACATTCATTATCGTGCTAACATTACCTGTGTCATTAATCGGCGCATTTATTTATCTCTATTTTTCGGGCAATACTATAAATATTATTTCTCTTTCTTCCTTGTCTATTGCGGTCGGATTGGTGGTAGACGACGCGATAGTTATACTCGAAAATATAGCTCGACACGTAGAACGGGGAGCGCGACCGCGCGAAGCTGCTGTTTTCGGCTCTTCCGAAGTGGGGCTTGCCGTCGCCGCAGCCACGTTTACTATCGTGGCGGTATTTTTCCCGCTGGTGTTTATTTCGGGTATAGCCGGAATTCTTTTTAATCAGCTCGGATTTCTTGTTACGGTAATGATTCTTGTTTCGTTACTCGCGGCGTTGACGCTCATTCCGATGCTTTCTTCTAAACTTCTGAAATCGCGCAAAGAAGAAAAACCGATAAAGAATCCTCTGCTTAAAAAAATTGATGAAGGCTTATCGTCCGCTTTAGAGAGCGTCGATAATTTTTATACAAGAGTTCTCAAATGGGCTTTGGATCATCGCAAAACCGTAGTGCTGACCGCTTTGTTGATATTTGCCTCTTCCATAATGTTATTGGGAACGTTGGGAACCGAATTCATACCGAAATCGGATTCCTCGCAGTTCCAGCTCACTTTGGAAATAGAACCCGGCAAAAGACTCGAAGAAACCATCAATTACGTAAAGGAAATCGAACGTATTGTTAAAGAAGATTTTCCGGAAGTTCAATATATGACAGCCCGCTCGGGAGTTAACGACCAGGGCTTTTCTTCTGTTCTGTTCGGTCAAAGCGAAGGCACGAATATAGCTACATTCCAATTCAAAACGTCGAAGATAGACGAGAGAAACCGTTCCGTATTTGAAATGGCTGATGCGCTGAGGGAACGGCTCAATTCGTTTGTGGGAATAAAAAGCATTAGCGTAAATACGGCCGGAGCCGGCGCGTTTTTAACAGGGGCTACCGGCGCTCCCGTGGAAGTCGATATTATCGGTCCCGACCTCGATGAATCGTACAAAATCGCTAACAGCATTAAAGAATATATGAATTCAATCGAAGGCACCAGAGACGTTCGTATCGACATCGGAGACCCGCGGCCCGAATTGCAGATAGTTTTGCAGCGCGATAAAATGGCGATGAGCGGATTAAATACGGCTATGGTTGGAAACGCTCTGAGAAGTCATTATTACGGCATTACTTCGACTACATACAGGGAGTTGGGAGACGAGTACGATATCTTTATCAGTCTTCCGCCTGAAAAGAAAACCAGCATAGACGACATCGAAAATCTGCCTGTTAAAACCTTGCTGGGAACGACCGTCAGACTGAAAGACGTCGGCAAAGTAGTTCAGGCGTATTCTCCTCCTACTATCAAAAGAAGAGAGCAGGAGCGCGTGATTGCAGTGCTCTCCGACGTCGAAGGCAGATCCCTCGGCGAAGTTACTTCGGACATTCAAAACTTTGTTGCCGGTATCGAATTGCCTCCGAATACAACTATCGAATACGGCGGGCAGATCGAACAACAGAGCGATACTTTCAAAGACTTGATGCTGCTGCTTGCGCTTAGCGTTATATTGGTATATATGGTTATGGCCGCTCAGTTCGAATCGCTGCTCGATCCGTTTATAATTATGTTCTCGGTGCCGTTTGCTTTTACGGGCGTTTTCATCGCTCTCTTTATTACGGGAATTCCTTTCAGCGTGATCGCATTCCTCGGCAGTATTATGCTCGTCGGTATAGTAGTTAAGAACGCTATTGTGCTTGTCGACTTTACGAATATTACAAGAGCCCGCGGTTATGAATTACGCGAAGCGATTATTTATTCGGGCAGAAACAGACTGCGTCCCGTATTGATGACCACATTTACTACTTTGCTGGGTCTGCTGCCGCTGGCAATCAGCACGGGCGAGGGTTCGGAAATATGGCAGCCGCTAGGCATTTCGACTATCGGCGGTCTCTTTTTCTCGACGTTGATTACGCTGATTCTAGTGCCCGTTCTCTATTCGTATTTCGAAACTAAAGTTAAACAGAAAAAAATTGTAGACTGAGAGGTGAAAAATGAAAGCTGTAATGATTGTATATAATCACGGTATAACCGAGGAAGTGGACGAAGCTCTGGAAAAATTATCCATTCGAGGCTTTACAAGATTTATTAACGTGCACGGTCAGGGCTCGGATAAAGGCGAGCCCCACCTCGGCACGCATATCTGGCCGAGTCAAAATGCCGTTGTGCTTACGGTTATAGAAGACGATAAGGTAGACCCGTTGCTCGAGGAAGTGCGTCAAATCAATCGCGAAGCGGAAGAGCAGGGTATTCACGCTTTTGTGTGGAATATTGAAAAGATGGTTTGATAAATAAATTGCCCCGGTAAACCGGGGGAGGAAATTATGCATAGCCTGGAAACGCTTAAATTGCTGGAATCATTTCGATTTGGAGTTAGAGAGGCGCTGCTGAGCCTTTCGGCAACTGCAGCCCTCTCGCTCTTCGTAGCGTGGGTCTATCACATCACCCACAGAAAGAAAAAGTACAGCAAGGAATTTCTTCAAACCCTTGTGTTTATAAGCGCCGTAGTTTCGTCAGTTATGCTCGTCATCGGCAATAATCTCGCGGGAGCGTTCGGCCTTATAGGAGCGGTGTCGATTATTCGATTCCGCACAAAAGTTAAAAATCCTCAGGATACCGCTTATATCTTTTTCGTGATGGCTATCGGAGTAGCGTGCGGATTTAAGTATTATTATGTCGCGCTTGTCTCGACCGTCTTTATCGGAACAATGCTGATAATCTTTTCCAAGCTCAATTTTACAGAAGAAGAGGTTTCCCGAAAATCTCACATACTCAGGATCCTAGTAAACGACATAAACGAAGGCAAAGCTGCAATTGAAAAACTGCTGGACGCCGAAGTCGAATGGTGGGATATCTACCAGCTAAAGACCGACAAGAACGATAAACTAGTTGTCGACTATATAGTCAATTTGAAAAAAAATACTCCCGTAAAAGTATTTCTCGATTTTGTGTTCAATAAAGCCGAAAGCTTTTTCACAGTTCTGGAATTTAAAGATGCGTAGATTATTATTGATTTTTTTGACAATCCAACTTTTACCCGTTCTTCTTTATTCTCAAAAGAAAGTAAGCTACGACGGTTATTTCGAAATAGGCGGCAAAGCCGAGTATAACGGAATTTATATAGAGAGCTATTACAAAGCCAAGATGGAATTCGAATATAAAATCAATAAGTACACGGAAGTGGAACTCGATATCAGAGGAAATTCCGAAGACAGGGAAATTATTCTTTATGAAGCGTCGGCTGAGTTCGAATTGTCGGACAATTTGGAACTTGAAGTCGGCGACTTAAAGAAGAGGTTCGGTTACGAGGAATGGACTTCGAGAGAAAAACTGCCTACAATAAGACGCAGTATTATTAACCGGTATTTAGAACCGCTGGGTTATGTCAACCGTGAACCGGGAATACAAATCGAATGGGAAGGGGATGATTTTTTATTGCTGGGAGGAATGCATTATAACGAGTCTCATACTGCAAGTTATGTAATTAAAGCTGTTAAAAAATCTATTTCGTCGTTGGACGGTGTTTTTGCAAATCTGCAGATAATACGTACTCGCGATACGGAAATTCCTAATGCAACGGCTGTTAATGCCGGAATTTTCGATACTATATCGGGCATTGCTTCCGTTCTGGAGGTTTATTACGGGCTCGATCCCGTCGAATCGCATTACAGCGCCCTCGAAGGCGGAGATAACGACGTTTACCTTGGAGCGGTCAGATTTATTACGTCTAAAATATTTCTGTTTGAAAACAAAATTATCCGCGGTTTCGAACCCGTCCTTTCGGGAGCGGTTCTGGTAAATAATATGGATTATACCGACGTCAACAAACTTCAGCTTATGTTAGGTTTCAACTTTTATTTCAACGACAATGCGCGATTAATGATTAACGGCGACTTGGCGGCAAGTAATCATCCCTTTAGTAAATCAAAGCGATCGTTAACGGACAGCAGCGTAATTGTTCAACTTCAGGTGAGATGGTAAAGGAAACGATAAAATATTTGTGCTTGCTTTTCGCGACGCTTATGACTGCATCCTGTGATTTTATCGCCGATCCGCCTGCCGTAGAAAATTATAATCTTCCCGTTTACAGTATCGAAATATCGGAAGAGAACTACGGACTTCTGAGGAAAAACGCATATTCGAATCTGAAAGTTACAGCCCGGTTAAATGCGAATGGCAAAGAACACAGAGTTAAAATAAGGCATCAGGGATTCAGCTCGCGCGGCAATTTTAAAAAGAACTTCCGTATTATTTACGAAGAGGGGAGCGATCCGTTTTTCGAAGGTTCGGAAGTCATATTGAATTCTCAGGCGATCGATCCTTCTATGTTGAAATCATTTCTCGCAATAGAAATTTTTAAACGTACCGACCTCATAACTTTTGAGGTTCAACCCGTAGCCTTTTACATTAATGACGCTTACGAAGGGCTCTATTATTTAATCGAGCCGATTGACGAGGATTTTTTTGTCAGAAGGAATATTAAGACGTCGGAATTATATAAAGCCTACAACGGATTTGCATTTTTTAATTATAAAGATTTGCCCGACGTACGGAAAGGCTACGAAAAAAAATTTCCCGAAGACGAAAATTATCATACGCTCGAAAAACTTATTGCGGCAACGAGCTACGACGGACCCGATTTCCCCGAAAAGCTCGAAAAAATATTCGACGTGGATAAATTTTTGCAATACTGGGCTGTAACCGTTCTTATATGTAATTGGGACGGGATAATTCATAATTTCTGTTTGAGACGGGATGCGTTTTCGAATAAATTCGAGATTGTGCCGTGGGACCTCGACAGAACGTTCGTTTGGGACGATTACAGAACCGCTTTCCCGGGAGATAATTATCTTGTTCGTAAGCTTATGAATTATCCGAAATACAGAAAAATCTATAAAGCTCGCTTCGAACGATTGCTCGAAGAAGTATTCAACGCTTCGGTTTTATTTCCCAAAATCGATTCGATGAAGACCGTCATAAGGGAGGCTTATAATAACGACAGATGGCTTAATGCAAATGGTTATGACATCGACCGGGAATCTGAAAACATAAAAATGTTTATCGAGAAAAGAATCGGCTACATTAAAAATCAACTCGAAAATTTCAACTGAGCGGGGAATAACATATCTTTACAAAAATATTTCGGGGATTTATATGAGTTATTCGGTTATTGTTTTCGATCTGGGCAACGTTCTTATTCCGTTTGATTATAATAAAGCAATTGAAAGAATCAATAAAATTGAAGACGGACTTGGAAATAAATTTGCGCGGCTTTATGCGAGCAATTACGAATTTCACAGAGACTTTGAACGGGGAAAGATCAGCCGAGAAAAGTTTCTGGATAAGATGTGCGAATGGCTCGAAGGCAAAGTCGACAGCGAAGAATTCTGCGGAATCTTTTCGGACATTTTTACTACAAACGACGACGTCATAAAATTGCTGCCCGTATTGAAAAAAAATTACAAACTTGTTCTTCTTTCCAACACCAATGAGATTCACGAAGAATACGGATATTCGCATTACGAATTCCTGAAATATTTCGACAAACTTTTTCTTTCGCATAAAGTCGGCGCCGTTAAACCGGAAGAAAAAATTTACCGCGCGGTCGAGTCTTTTACCGGAGTTCCTTCTTCAGAACACCTTTTTATCGACGATATTCAGGAATATGCGGACGGAGCCAAACGATGCGGCTGGGATGCGGTCAGATATACCGATTACAACTCGTTAATTGACGAATTGAAAGCAAGGAATATTAACCTCGACGGGCTATTCTGAAATCCATTTTTTCCAGATATCGGGTTGATATCCGAGGGTTACGTCGTTTCCGTTCCGGACTATCGGCGTTTTTAACAGCAACGGATCGTTGAGCAGCTCTTCTTCTATATCGTAAACCATATATTCGAGATTTCTCTTTTTGTATTGTTTGCCTTCTTTGTCGAGCAAATCGTCGAGACTGATTTTTCTTATAATATTATCGAGTTCGCCTTTTGTCAAACCTTTTTCGGTAAGGTCTTTGAAATGGAATTTAATTCCTCTTTCCTTAAAAAAACGTTCCGCTTTTTTTGTGTCGTTGCATTTTTTCGTTCCGATAATTTGTATGTTCATCTTGATTCTCCCATAGAAGACTTTTTGTTTGCCATTTTACAAAATGATATTTTAGCGACACTGAAAATTAATTAATGACGGAGTAGTCATGAATCTTAAAAATTTTTTTCTAATTAGTATTATAGGAATTTCGCTTATGAATTGCACTACCGAAAAGAAAGACGATTTCAAATATGTTGCGGAGCAATTTGCCGATCTTAGAATTCAAAGATATAAAATCGACAATTTCGACAAACTTACTCTAAATCAGAAAAAATTAGTTTACTATCTCTATCAGGCTGCATTGGCAGGCAGAGATATAATTTGGGACCAAAATTATAAACATAATCTTTATATAAGAAGAACGCTCGAGGGAATCGTCAAAACATATAACGGCGACAGAAACGACCCTCAGTTTGCAAAATTTATGGAATATACAAAACGAGTCTGGTTTTCAAACGGTATTCATCATCATTATTCCAATAAAAAATTCCAGCCGGAATTTTCAAAAGAATATTTTGCAAAACTTGTAAAGGGTTCGGACGAATGGGAACTACCTCTGCAAAATAACGAAACCCCGGACGATCTTATTAACAAACTGACTCCCATTTTATTTGATCCAAAAGTAGATCCGGTAAAGGTAAATCAGGACCCGAACGCCGACCTGATTAAAACATCGGCGGTAAATTTTTACGAAGGGGTAACGCAAAAAGAAGCCGAAGACTTTTATAACAGTCTTGCCGACCCGAAAGATACCAGACCGGTATCGTACGGACTGAATTCCAAACTCGTTAAAGAAAACGGCAAGATATTCGAACGCACCTGGCGGTATAAAGGAATGTACCATCTGGCAATCGACAAAATTACTTATTGGCTCGAAAAAGCGATGGCGGTGGCGGAAAACGAACAGCAGAAAAAAGCTCTCGATTTGTTGGTTAAATATTATGTGACCGGCAATCTAAAACTGTGGGATCAATATAATATCGAGTGGATCAAGGATACAAATTCCGTCGTCGACGTTATCAACGGATTCATCGAAACTTATAACGATCCGCTCGGATATAAAGCAAATTTCGAATCCGTCGTTTCTTTCAAAGATTTCGAAGCCACCAAAAGAATTAAAGCCATTAGCGACAACGCTCAATGGTTCGAAGACAATTCGCCCATAATGCCTGAACATAAAAAGAAAAACGTTAAGGGAATTTCGGCTAAAGTAATAACCGTCGTCGTTGAATCGGGCGACGCTTCGCCTTCTACGCCGATCGGCATAAATCTTCCCAATGCAAATTGGATACGAAAAGAATACGGATCTAAATCGGTTAACTTGGGAAACATAGTTCATTCTTACAATAAAGCTTCGGAAAGCAGCGGATTGATTGAAGAATTCGCCTACTCGCAGGAAGAAATAGAACGCGCAAAAAAATACGGGGCGCTGGCAAGCGATCTTCATACCGACATGCACGAAGTGATAGGACACGCTTCAGGACAGTTGAATCCGGGCGTCGGTCAGCCGAATGAAACTCTCAAAAATTACGCATCCGTACTGGAAGAAGCGCGCGCCGATCTGGTGGCTCTCTATTTCATTATGGATCCCAAACTTGTCGATCTGGGAGTTATGCCTTCCCTCGAAGTCGGTAAAGCGGAATACGACGGTTATATCAGAAACGGCTTGATGACTCAGCTTGCCCGCGTTGAATTGGGAGACGATATCGAACAGGCGCACATGAGAAACCGGCAGCTCGTTTCCAAGTGGGTTTATGAAAAAGGTAGGAACGACAATGTAATCGAAAAGAAAGTTAAAGACGGAAAAACTTATTTTGTAATTAACGATTATCGGA
Source organism: Melioribacter sp. (assembly GCF_049325435.1). Lineage (NCBI taxonomy): Bacteria > Pseudomonadati > Ignavibacteriota > Ignavibacteria > Ignavibacteriales > Melioribacteraceae > Melioribacter > Melioribacter sp. The sequence continues at coordinate 54,982 of NZ_JBMOLD010000018.1, forward strand.
AATTACGCGATTTGTTCGGAGAACTTCTGAGGGAAATTCAAAGAATTAAATCGGAAGGCGACTATGAAGCGGGTAAAAATCTGGTGGAAAACTACGGCGTTAAAGTCGACAGGGCGCTCCATGCGGAAGTTCTCGAACGTTATAAAAAACTTAATATCGCTCCGTATGCCGGCTTTATAAATCCCGTACTTGTCCCGGTTATGAACGGCGACGAAATTATCGACGTGAAAATTGAATATCCCGAAGACTTTACCGAACAGATGCTCTATTACGCAAAAGAATATTCGTTTTTGCCGACATATAATTAATCTTATAAAAAAAGAGAGGGAGATGATTGATATCTCCCCCTCTTTGCCCTCGGATTATTTCATGTAAACGAGTTTGATCGATTTCTTGAACGCGCCTCCCGAGACCGTAAAGATATAAACGCCCGAAGAAAGCTGTTCCCCTTCGTCGTTTTTTCCGTCCCAGAAAAGATTAATAATATTTGAACTGTTCGGCGTATACTCGAATGTTTTAACTTCCTGTCCGAGTAAATTATAAATTTTGATTTTGATATTTTCCTTAGTTGCCTCGGCAGGCAAAGTAACGGAAATATTTACCTGCGAATTGAACGGATTCGGATAAGCTTTAACGTCGAATTCCGTGGGAACTTCATTCTCTTCGTCAACCGATATTATGCCTCCACCGTCGTTCCTGCCCCCCTGCTGTTCCTGAACGCATTCTATACAAATCGTGTCCCCGGGTTCCAGGCAGAGGAATGAAGTATAAGTAGACAATATGCGGTAACGAGCGCTCAAATCGACCAGTTCAATTATTTCTTTGTTTGTTAAATACCCTTTTTCGAGACTGCTTATATACCATCCCGTCCACATTTGCGCTGTTGTGCTGTCGGCGTCGGCTATTTCGTTTTCGTAAATATTCAAAGTCGACGTGAACGGTTTAGAGTCGTATATTCCTGAGGCTTTTATCGTAAATGGAAAACTACCGATATATTTGCCAATTTGTACGATCGGTTCGCCGATGTTGATGGAGGCTTCAATACTTTTTAAGTTCTGTCTGCTAAAACAAAAACCGGCTTCCAGAGTCGTATAGAGATCGAACGAAGTTATTAATCCGCTTATTTGTCCGAAGAGTTCGTTCATTGTTGCAAGCGGCGAATTGTTTATTCTTTTGTAGTCTCCGCCCGTCAATCTCGAAAGGTTTGTGTAAAAATATTCGTTGCCCAGATACGATCTGTTGCCGAAATAATAATAGTAAAAATTATTGTTGTTGAAGTCGAAAATGTATGTGGGCGGCAAAGGGGAGTAATAAGTTTGCAGGTCGTTTATCAATTGATTTGCCTGTTCGAAGCTGCCGAATTGATCGGAAGAAGCCATCAGATAAACGACGGCGCTGTCTCCGTTATTCCGGAGATATTCGTAACCGTCGTTCAATAATGTCGCCAAATTGCTGTAGGAAGAAAGATGACCGCCTTTGAAGTATTCCAGTACGGCGTTAATTGAATTGGTGTCGGCGTTAATCCAATTCTCGCTCAGCCGTTGGGTGCCTAGCATCGAATAAAAAATGTTGAATTGGTCGTCTTCTTTCAAATTCGTTTTTATCAATGTCTTTAGATTTGAAACTATGTCGTCTTTTGTAAGCGTAGTTTTTCTTACGTCGTAATCAATGAGGAATAAAACTTTGTTCTTCTTTTTATCGATGATCGTATTGCCCGGGAAGAGAGCCATTTGATAGTATCCCGTTTCTCCGTCGTCGTACTTTTTCAGGTAGACTCCGTTTATCATCGGATTGGGATATTCAACCGCAAAGTTCGACGGCAGACTTGAAACATTCGCGAATGAAACATATTCGTAGTCGGCTGGATATTCCGTTCCGGAGGCGTCAACAAACTCGCCGTCCTTGCCGGCTAATACGGGATTTCTCCATTCATTAAAGTTCAATGCGGCTATTTCAAGAGTCCCTACGGGTTTGTTTGCGGCATTCAAAATGTGGTAGGGTAAAGGAAGGAGAGCCTTTTCACTGTACCAATTGTTGGGCGTCAAATACTGAATTTTAAATTTCCTGAAGGATTTGGGAAAAAGCGGGTAAACGCGCAGTTCATAATTGTTTGCAGACCGTTTGTACAATACCGCAGGGTCGCGTCTTCGGTTGACGATATTTTCATAAATAGTAGACGCAGTCCATGTATCGAGCAGAAGTCCTTTGCTGATTTCGTCTCCTACCCAGAGCCACAGATCAGTTACCACGCTTCCTTCCGGCAATGAAAAATTAAGCACAATCTCGAGCTGCTTTTCGTTGTTTAAATATGTGTCGGTAGTCGCTACTTCGAGTATGAGGTCGACCTTGCTGAAAACTCCTTCCGGCGTTACTACAACCTGAGCTCTGTTAATAACAGGGTTGTAATTTCCCCATGCATGCGGGTCGTTAATCGACAGGTAAGCGTACGGCTGCGCTTGAATACTAAAAGCAAGAGCAAAAAGAATTAGAAAAAAAGTATATTTTTTTAGCATTGGAGCCCCCTTTTAATAATGAATATTTAAAATAATTTTACTCAAAAATTATTCCAGGTTCAATATATAAATACGGTACATTTTCTTACTTTTTTAAAAATGCATGCGAAATATTTTCGCACAGGAGTAAATTTTTCGTTTAAAAAGATTATTTTGAGATTAATTGCTATTTTATGACCATGGATTTGAAACTGGTAGTATTCGACCTGGACGGTACGCTTGTAAGTTCGCACAAAACAATTTACGCGGCTACAATAGAAACTTTTAACCGTCTCGGCATTGAGCATAATTTGACGGAAGATGAATTCTATTCCCGGATCGGTCTTCATTTCGAAGATATTTTCGAAGAATTCGGAATCAACGTCCCGGACTTTAAAGAATTTATCGAGTTGTATAAGTCGATTTATTTCGACTTTATTAAATACTCCGAACTATACGAAGGCGTCAAAGATATATTAACGGAATTAAAGAGGAATAAAATCAAGCGCGCTCTTTTGACAACCAAGTCGCAGGAGCAGGCTGAATTGATTTTGAAATATTTCGGGATCGATTCCGAATTCGATTTTATTATGGGACGGCGACCGGGTTTCGAGCATAAACCTTCGCCTCAACCGCTCCTTTTTATTTGTGAAAGTTTGAATGTAATTCCGAGCGATACTTTAATGGTCGGCGATACCGAACTCGACGTTCTTTGCGCCAAAAATGCAAACGCAAAATCGTGCGCAGTAACGTACGGATATCGAACCGCCAATGATTTAATAAAGCTCGAGCCCGATCTGATTGTAGGGTCGCTCGATGAATTGAGATTGAGTCTCAACGGAAAATAAAATGAAATTCGCCACTCTTCGTTTCTACGAGGAACTGAACGATTTTCTCCCTCCTTCAAAAAGAAAAGTCCCGTTTCAATACCGTTTTTACGGCAGTCCTTCGGTTAAAGACGTAATCGAGTCATGCGGAGCAACGCATACGGAAGTAGACCTGATAATTGTAAACGGCAGTTCCGTCGGATTCGATTATCAAATAAAAGATGGCGATTATATTTCGGTTTATCCGGAATTCGAGTCGATCGATATAACTCCCGTACAGAAATTAAGACCCTCGCCGCTCAGAAATCCGCGTTTCATTCTCGACGTCCACCTGGGAAGGCTTGCGCGCTATTTGAGAATCTGCGGTTTCGATTCGCTCTACAGAAACGATTTTTCCGACGAAGAAATTATCGATATTTCTGTAAATGAAAAAAGATGCATTCTTACGCGCGACGTCGGCATCTTGAAAAATAACAAAGTAGTCAGAGGCTACTGGATCAGAAATCAAGCGCCTGTAAAACAGCTTAGAGAAGTTGTCGGCAGATTCGATCTCGTCGGCGCCGTAAAACCGTTTTCTCTTTGCATCGAATGCAATGTAAAACTAAATAAAACCGAGAAAGAGAAAGTGGAAAACCTTTTGCCTCCGAAAGTAAAAAAAATAAATACTGAATTTTACAGATGCCCAAATTGTAAAAAAGTCTATTGGAAAGGAACGCATTACAAAAAAATGATTGAACTGATTCGAACGATTCAACATGAATAGCCTTAATGATTATCTGTTTCTAAAATTATATATTATATCAAGGGGTTAAACGATTATGGAATACAGACTGAGCGAAATATATATCTATCCTTTCAAATCTTTAGGAGGGATATCGTTAAAGCGCGCCGAGGCAACAGACCGCGGACTTAAGTACGACAGGCGATTCATGCTTGTAGACGGCCAAGGCAATTTCCTGACGCAAAGGAAGTTTCCCGTTATGGCTTTAATAAAACCGGAAATAACGGACGAAGGTTTTCGCCTCCGATATTCAAAAGACAACAGGATAATTGAAATACCGTTTAGATCGGAATCCGACGTCAGAGCAAAAGTTAAAATATGGGACGACGAAGTCGAAGCCATGCTCGTTTCCGAAGAAGCCGATAAATGGTTCGAAGAGATATTGAAAATAAAATGCCGTCTCGTATTTATGGACGACGAAGTTAAGAGATACGCAGATAAGAAATACGCGTTAAATAATGAGCTGGTAAGTTTTGCCGACGGGTTTCCTTTTTTGATTATCGGCGAAGAGTCGCTCAACGACCTTATTCCCGTCTGAATGTAAAAATTCCAATGAATCGCTTTCGTCCCAATCTTGTTTTTAAGGGAGGTCGTCCCTTCGACGAGGATAAATGGGAATCTTTCGTATTGAACGGAATTAAATTTCGAGTAGTAAAACCGTGCGCGCGTTGCGTGATAACGACTGTCGATCAGACAAACGCCCGTAAAAGCGAAGAGCCCCTCAAAACTCTTTCTCTTTATCGGAAGGAGGGAAATAAAATATTTTTCGGACAAAATTTGCTGCACGAAGGAGCTGGATTAATCGAAACGGATTCGTTAATAACAGTAACACAATGGAAATAATATTTTGTAAACGGAGCGATTATGGAAAGATTAAAAGCCTTTTTAAGAACCACATTCCTCGGCGGATTTTTGATTGTGCTGCCGATTATCCTTTTGATATTCGTGCTCGATTGGTTCTTCAACTTTTTGACGGACAAAATAAGACCGGTTACGAATATCCTGGTGGAAACCGCCCGGTTGAACGAACTGGTCGCTTCGGTAGCCGCCGTAATTATAATTCTGCTCCTCTTTTTTATTGTCGGATTGATAGTGAGAACAAGTCTTGGCAGTTATATAATCGGATTTCTGGAAGAAAAAATTTTAAAACGCGTGCCGCTTTATAAAATCATAAAAGATACGGTTATACATCTGTTCGGCGACGAGAAATTGATTTTCAAAGGAGTGGCGCTGGTAAAACCGTTTGGCAACGATACGCTGGTTACCGCTTTTATTACGGACGAAAGCTTCGAAGGATACACAACCGTCTTTATTCCTTCGGCGCCCGCTCCGACGGGAGGATATATTTATCATATCAAAAACGAATTCGTAATAAAACTCGATTACCCGGTGGAAGAGGCAATGCGAACGGTTCTGAGCCTCGGCGGCGGCTCCGGTAAACTACTTAATAAGATGAATGAGAAAAAATCATAATTCGACATTATGACGCGTTTGACCTTCGCCGAAAACTATGAATTTTTTTGTGGTCAACGCTTCCAATCCCATCGGTCCGTATGCGTGAAGCTTGGAAGTGGATATCCCTATTTCAGCTCCGAGTCCCAATTCCCCGCCGTCGGCAAAACGAGAGGAGGCATTGACCATTACCGACGAAGAGTCGACGTCTTTAATGAATTTTCGAGCGGTAAAAATATTTCGCGTCGCAATTACGTCGGTATGGTTTGAGCCGTATTTCGCAATGTGTTCCACAGCCTCGTCGTAATCTTCGACGACTTTTACGGCTATAATCAAATCGAGATATTCGGCATAATAGTCTTCTTCCGTGGCGGTTTTTGCGTCGGGAATAAATTCAATTGTTCTGCCGCATCCGCGTATTTCTACTTTCTTCTTTTTCAAAGCGGAAGAGGCAGCGGGCAAAAATTTATCGGCTATATCTTTATGAACCAGAAGAGTTTCGAGCGCATTGCAAACCGCCGGTCTGGACGTTTTTCCGTCTATCAATAAATTTAATGCGAGATCCAAGTCGGCGTCTTTGTCGACATAAAGATGACAAACGCCTTTGTAATGCTTGATGACTGGTATTCTGCTGTTTTGTGTGACGAATCTTATTAAACCCTCCCCTCCTCGCGGAATTACGAGGTCGATGTATTCTTCGAGTTTTAAAAGTTCGACCATTGCTTCGCGGTCTGTCGTGGGAATGAAAGTAAGGATGTCGGGGCTAACGCCCGATTTTTCGACGCCCGATTTGAGCGCTTCGACAATCGCTGCATTGGAATTAAAAGCTTCCGAACCTCCGCGCAATATTACTCCGTTGCCGCTTTTGATGCAAAGCGCCGCTGCGTCGGATGTTACGTTGGGACGCGCTTCGTAGATGATTGCAATAACTCCAAGCGGTATGCGCATTGTGCCCACTTGTATTCCGTTGGGTCGGGTCTTTACGTTTTCGATTTCACCGACAGGGTCGTTAAGTTGTACGATCTCCTTTATTGCATTTATCATCGAGTCGATTCGATCGTCGTTCAATCTGAGGCGGTCGACGAGCGCGCCGCTCAATCCTTTTTCTTCTGCGGCTTTCAGGTCGGTTTCGTTTGCCGCAATTATTTTATTCCTCGAATTGTCTAAACTCTCGGCCATTGAGGTTAATAATTTATTTTTTGAATTCGTATCTAAAGCGGCAAGTTTACGGGAAGCGATTTTACATTTTTGAGCGAGTTTTATTAATTCGTTCTCCAATTTGAATACCCCTATTTAGTTTCCGTTATTATTAATTCGTCGCGGTGAATTACTTCTTCCGTAATTACAAAACCGAGTATCCTTTCTATTTCAACGCTTTTGCGTCCTTTGATTTTCGACAGGTCGGATGAATTGTACTGCGTAATTCCTTTGGCAATCGGCTTTAATAAATTGCTTCCGTCTTTGTAAATATCGACGGCGTCGCCCTGTTTGAATTCTCCTTCAATTCTCGTAACGCCGGAAGGCAAAAGCGAAGCGCCTTTTTTCAGTATAGCGTTCTCGGCGCCTTTGTCGATATAAATTTTTCCTTTCGATTCTAATGCGTGAAGCAGCCAGTGTTTGCGCGCATTAACAGGCGAAGTTGCCTTTTTAAACAGCGTGCCCCTCACTTTGCCTTTGGCAAGGTCGTCGAACACTTCTTTTTTCGTGGCGTTAATTATAATCGTATCGATTCCGATATTCGTAGCTTTCTGAGCGGCTTCGATTTTGGTTCTCATTCCGCCTGTGGCAACAGGATTTTTCGATTTTCCGGCGAGACTGAAAATATCGTCCGTAATTTTATTTACTACGGGAATCAATTTTACGTCGTTTTTCCTTTTCGGATCCGCGTCGTATAATCCGTCGATATCCGTGCAGATTATTAATAAATCGGCTTCGGTCAGCATTGCCACGTAAGCGGCGAGATTGTCGTTGTCCCCGACTTTTAATTCTTCCGTAGCTACGGAATCGTTTTCGTTGATAATCGGAAGCGTGCCCAGTTCGATCAGTTTATTTAATGTGTTTTTTGCGTTTACAAACCGGCGGCGATTGTGAATGTCGTCGTAAGTCAACAAAATTTGGGAACACGGAAAGTCGAAAAAACGGCTCCACAATGAAATCAATATCGACTGCCCGATGGCGGCAAGCGCCTGCTTTTCGGGAATGGAACGATGATTTTTTTTAGACAATGCCGGCTGAGTCGTTAAACCCGCCGCAACGGCTCCCGACGAAACCAAAATAATTTCCTTGCCCGAGTTAATCGATTCGGAAATGAATCCCGCAATCGGCAGCAAATAACGCGTCGAACATTTTCCTTCGGGCGCTATTATGCCGCTTCCTACTTTTATTACCGCCCTCTTCCAGCCGCTTAGTTTCAATTTAGACATAACTCACGAATTTTTTATGTATAAATATACGTGATTATGTATAATAATGCATTTATAAAAATGTTGTCTTCGATGAATGGTCGTTAATCAATCATACCGGTTTTGGGAAATAGGGACGTTTCCCGCTCCCGTTTTGAATCGAATTCAGCCGCGTTTCATCTAACTGTTTACTATGAGTAATATTATCCCGAAGTTTTTAATATAAAAGAAAGGTAAAATCATGAATAAATTGCTCTTAGCAATCATTGTTTTGTTTACTCTAAATTTATTTGCGCAAGAAAAAAACACCCCGCAATTTCTGATAGAAAACGAAAGTAAATATACTTTCTCGGAGACAGTCGATAGTCTGAGCAGGCTGGGAAACCGGAACGGATGGAAGATTGTTGCGATACACGATCTTCAAAAATCGCTTAAGAAAAACGGCAAGGAGGTTTTGCCGGTCAATATAATTGAATTTTGCAATCCCGAATATTCTTACGAGGTTTTAAAGGAAGACAATTACAAAGCAGTTTCGGCTTTAATGCCTTGCCGAATTTCCGTATATGAAAAGTCGGACGGCAAGACGTACATTTCCCGTATCAATCCGGAATTTTTAGCCGCATCTTTCGGGAATGTAAAAAATTCTCCGATGGCAAAGGCAATTGGCGACGTTGAATACATATTGAGCCGATTGCTCAAATAACGAATAAAATAACCATTGGCGTTGAATCCTTGATATTCAATCTTCGCGTTATTAATTTTATTTCCGGATTCGGGATTAGGGGGCTATTCGTGTTTAATTCGTGCATTCGTGGCTATTTTTTGCCACGAATTCACGAATGAATAAGGCGCGTCAAACAATGGTTGATATTTTATACAAAGACGAATCGTACAAAATTATCGGATTGTGTATGGAAGTGCACAATAATCTCGGGAAAGGATTTTTAGAAATTGTCTACAAAGACGCGCTCGAACTCGAATTCAGCCGTTGCAACGTTCCCTTCGAAAGAGAAAAAGAATACGAAGTAAATTACAAAGGCATAATTCTGCCCCATAAATTTTACGCCGATTTTGTAGTATACAATAAAATAATTCTCGAAATAAAAAGTATTAGCGAAATTGCAAACGAGCATATAGCTCAAACCCTGAATTATCTAAAAGTATCGGGGTGCAAGTTGGGCTTATTAGTAAACTTCGGTAAATTATCCTTGCAGTATAAAAGAATTCTCCTGTAGTCATTCGCGTATTCGGTATCGAATTCGTGCATTCGTGGCTTTCTCCCGTTGGTCAAAGTCCTATCTTAGCTTCATTTTCTTTATATTTGCGTTTAATTTTTTCAAGGAAATTAAGAGCGAAAAATGAAACCCAAAAATTTGTCCGAAATTCCCAAAGCCTACAATCCTTCGGATGCCGAAGGCAAATGGTATAAGTACTGGTACGACCACAATCTCTATCATTCGGAAGTCGACGAAACAAAAGTTCCCTACACAATTGTAATTCCGCCGCCAAATATTACCGGCATTCTTCATATCGGACACATTCTCAATAATACGTTGCAGGACATTTACATCAGATACAAAAGGATGATGGGTTTTAACGCATGTTGGGTTCCCGGCATCGACCATGCCTCGATTGCCACAGAAGCCAAAGTTGTGGCTATGCTGAAAGAAAAGGGAATCGACAAGAAAGACTTGACAAGAGAAGAGTTCTTAAAGTATTGCTACGAATGGAAAGAAAAATACGGCGGTATAATTTTTCAACAGCTGCGTAAACTCGGAGTGAGCTGCGACTGGCAGCGCGAACGTTTTACGATGGACGAACATTATTACCGCAAAGTAATCGAAGCGTTCGTCAAACTTTATAAAGAAGGTTATATATACCGCGGTTATAGAATGGTCAATTGGGATCCGGCGTCCAAATCGGCTATTTCCGACGAGGAAGTATTCTACAAAGAAGTAAAAGGGCATCTATGGCATATTAAGTATCCGGTAAAGGGTACGAATGAATTTCTCGTGGTAGCAACGACTCGTCCCGAAACAATGCTGGGCGATACCGCTGTTGCGGTCAATCCTAACGACGAACGTTACAAACATTTAATCGGCAAAACGGTAACGCTTCCGATTGTCGGCAGGGAAATTCCCGTTATCGCAGACGAGTACGTCGATATGGAATTCGGAACCGGGGCAGTTAAAGTCACTCCGGCGCACGACGTAAACGACTACGAAATGGGACTGCGACACAATCTCGAAATGATAAATATATTCAACGAAGACGCATCGATAAACGAAAACGCGCCGGAAGAATTCAGAAACCTCGACAGATACGAAGCGCGCAAAAAAGTAGTAAAAAAACTGGAAGAGCTCGGATTTCTTCTGAAGACGGAAGATTATACTCACAAAGTCGGCTACTCCCAGCGCGGAAACGTTCCTATCGAACCTTATCTTTCGGAACAGTGGTTTATGAAAATGGACGAATTGGCAAAGCCCGCACTGGAAGTAGTGCTCGACGGCAAAATTAAATTTCATCCCGAACATTGGATAAAAACTTACGAACATTGGATGACAAACATCCGCGACTGGTGTATCTCGCGTCAATTGTGGTGGGGTCACCGTATTCCTGTTTGGTATCACAAAGAAACGGGCGAGATCTATTGCGAAGTAGATCCGCCTGCGGACATCGAAAACTGGACTCAGGACGAGGACGTACTCGACACATGGGCGTCGAGCTGGCTGTGGGCTCAGGACGTGTTTACCAACGAACGCGACCAGAGATATTATTATCCGACCGACTTGCTGGTTACCGCTCCCGATATAATCTTTTTCTGGGTGGCTCGTATGATTATTGCCGGTATGCATTTTATGAAAGAGATTCCGTTTAAAGACGTCTATTTTACGAGCACCGTGCGCGACACTCAAGGTCGTAAAATGAGTAAATCGCTCGGCAATTCGCCCGACCCTCTCGATTTGATCGAAGAATACGGCGCCGACGCACTCAGATTTACCATGACTTACATTTCTCCGCTCGGACAGGACGTCCACTTCAGCAACGAAATGGTCGAAATCGGCAGAAACTTTGCTAATAAAATCTGGAACGCCGGCAGATTCCTTTTGATGAACGCTCAGAATATCGAAATTAAGCCGGATCTGGCGGATAAACACATCGACTTTACCGACAGATGGATTTTTTCGAGATTCAACCGTACGCTGAAAGAATTTGCAGAAGCAATCGACAATTTCGAAGTAAATGCGGCGTCGAAAATTTTGTATTCATACGTATGGAATGATTTCTGTGACTGGTACGTCGAGCTTTCGAAAGAACGGCTCTACAAAGGCTCCGACGAAGAAAAATCCGCCGTACTTACCCGGGCTCTCAAACTATACGAAGAGATGCTCAAAATGGTTCATCCTTTTATGCCGTTCATTACGGAAGAAATATGGCAACTGCTCGATTCCAGAAAAGAAGGCGAAAGTATTTCGATTGAAGAATTTCCGAAATACGACGAACAAAAAATCGATTCGGCAGCCGAAAAGGAAACCGAATTTTTGCAGGGCATTATAACCGCAATCAGAAATATACGGGGCGAATTGAACATTCCTCCTTCCAAAAACATTAATCTTTTGTTGAAGAGCGGCGAGGTAACAGAAGGACAGATAAGATATATCAAAGCGCTTGTTAAAGCCGATAAAATCGAAGCCGGCGCCAACCTGGTTAAACCGAAAGCCAGCGCGTCTTCGGTAGTTAAAGAATGCGAAATTTTCGTTCCGCTTGAAGGATTGATCGATCTGGACAAAGAAAGAACCCGCATCGAAAAGGAAATCGAAAGGATTTCAAAATCGCTCGAAGGCGTTAAGAAAAAATTGTCCAACGAAAATTTCGTTTCGAAAGCGCCCGCCGATGTTGTCGAAAGGGAAAAGGCTAAACAAAAAGATTGGGAAACTGCTCTCGAAAAATTAGAATCGATTTATAACGATTTGAAGGACTGAAAATAAAGATAATTTAATTAACCGTCCCTGCTGCAGGGACGGTTAAAATATTAACTCGTAACTTTCAAATTTCCGCTGCGCTGCCAATCAGTTTGAGACTTATCCTTTCTTTTTCGATGTCGACATTCAGGATTTCCACTTCCACAATATCGCTAACGTTTATAATATCGAAGGGATTTTTCACAAACCGGTTCGACATCTGGGAGATATGAATCAATCCGTCGTGCTTGACTCCGATATCGACAAACGCGCCGAAGTCGACAATATTTCGCACGGTGCCTTTCAGGCGCATACCGATTTTCAGGTCTTCCATTTTAAGCACGTCGCTTCGCAGAATCGGTTTCGGTAAATCCTCGCGCGGGTCTCTGCCCGGTTTTTTTAGATTTTCTATTATGTCTTTTAATGTAGGTACTCCCGTTCCGACTTGTTCTGCGACTTTATCGATTCCTTTCGATTTTACGTAAAGCTCAATCAAATTCCCTTTCTTGTTTATTTCGGCGGGGCTTACGCCTGCAAGATCGAGCAATTTTCGGACTGCGCCGTACGACTCGGGGTGAATGAATGTATTGTCCAAAGGATTTTCTCCGCCCGGTATTTTAAGGAATCCGGCGGATTGCTCGAATACTTTTTCGCCGATGCCGCGGATTTCTTTTAATTCCTCGCGGGTTTTGAATCTTCCGTTTTTTTCGCGGTAATCGACTATTCGTTTGGCTATCGGTTTAGTTAATCCGGAAACGTACGAAAGCAGCGAAAGGCTCGCCGTATTCAGATCTACGCCCACATAGTTGACGCAGCTTACTACAACGTCGTCGAGTTTTTTGCTCAATTTCTTCTGATCCACATCGTGCTGATACAGACCGACTCCGATCGATTTCGGATCTATTTTAACGAGTTCAGCCAGCGGATCGAGAACCCTGCGGGCTATCGAAATGTTGCCTCTTTGAGCGGCTTCAAGATCGGGAAATTCGGATTTGGCAAGAACGGACGCCGAATAGACCGAAGCTCCCGCTTCGCTTACTATCAGATATTTAGTGTCGAGATTGTTTTCTTTTATTATTTCGGCGATTAACAATTCGGTTTCCCTGCTTGCCGTTCCGTTTCCGATTGCTATTAAATCGACCGCGTATTTTTTAATCAATTCGAGCGTTGTTTTCTTTGCCGCTTCGGTCTTCTTCTGAGGCTCGTGCGGATAAATCGTCGTACCTTCGAGATATTTACCCGTCGTGTCGATAACCGCCACTTTACAGCCGGAAACGTATCCGGGATCTATTCCCATAATAATTTTTCCGGAGATGGGCGGCTGCAGCAGAAGCTGCCGTAGATTGGCGGCAAATACTTCGATGGCGTGATTGTCTGCTTCTTCGGTAAGATGATTTCGAATTTCTCTTTCGATTGAAGGTGAAATGAGCCTCAATAGCGAATCTCTTACCGTCTCTTTCAAAAAATCTTCGAATACCGTTCTCTCGTAGGGAAAAAATTTCTCGTAAATGATTTTTTCTACTTCTTCGCGTTCGTACGATATCGACACTTTAAGAAATTTTTCGCGTTCGCCCCTGTTAACGGCAAGCGTTTGATACGGTTTTATTTTTTTTACCGGTATCGAAAACCGATGATAAACTTCGTAGACGTCCTTTTTGTTTTTATCCCTTTCCTCGGGTTTTAATTGAGCTTTTTCGGAAACTATAAAAGAGTTTTCGAGCAGGTATTCCCTTACTGCGGCGCGTACTTCGGCGGTATCCGATATCCGTTCGGCAATAATGTCGCCTGCGCCTTTAATGGCGTCTTCGGCTGTCTCGACTCCTTTTTCCGGATCGATATACTTCGAAGCTTCTTCTTCGAGACTGCCGTCGAAGAGAGGATTGTCGAGTATGAAATCCGCAAGCGGCTCCAGTCCTTTTGCAATTGCAATAGTGGCGCGGGTTTTACGTTTGGGTTTATACGGAAGATATAGGTCTTCTACGGTTTGCAGTTTGGTTGCATTACGGATTTTTTCTTCCAGTTCGGGAGTTAATTTCCCCTGTTCTTCAATGCTTTTAAGAACGGTTTGTTTCCGTTCATCGAGCAGGTTATAATAATTATATTTTTCTTCAATTGATCGAAGTTGAGTTTCGTCCAAGCCGCCGGTTTTCTCTTTACGGTATCGCGCAATAAAGGGCACGGTGGCTCCTTCGTTGAAAAGATCTACCGCCGATACGACCTGCTCTTTATTGATTCCGATTTCACGCGCAATTAGAAGAAAATAATCCATCAATACCTCCGAAAATTAGAAACGTAAAACAAGAAGAATTATAATTTCTTTTCAACTTGATTTTTTAAAAAGAGTTTTCTCTTCCCGCCTAATACCAAAAAATAAATAAGAGAAAAAAGACGGTAATAAAAAATTTTTTCTTGCGTAAAATTGTTCTCAATCGACGGATATTTTTTGATAGTGAATCAACGAAAACTTTGGAGCGCCGGCAAATTCCTTCTCCGGCTCGAATTCTATTGTTTTTTCCGTGTTCGGCAAAAGATCAAAATAATTATCCGAATATTTACCGTCTGTGTTTTCGCATTTAATGAATAAATTCTTTACAAAAACGTCAGATGCGATTTTTATAAACCGGCGCGTGCCTGCTTGTGCGGTTTCAAGTTCTATTTTCGGCGGGGGCAGCAAAAGCCGGTTGGTATATGCGAAGAAAAAATTGTTGTCTGCTATTACGGTATTGTTTTTTATAAGCATTAAATTTAATAGCGCTTCTTCTTTCCGGATTCCATTAAGAATCCTGCTCTTGTCGAGTTTCAGCGCAACCGTGCTCGAGTCGTCGTCTATAACGACCCGTATTTCGTCTTCGTAAAATACCTTTCCGTAAAAATTCATAAGTCTTGCGCTAAGCGTTGCCTCGAGTTTCTCTGTCAAATCGTTTATGACATAAACATTTATAAAATCATTTTCATCGGCGGCGGACGCGAGGACGGGCGTATAAGCTTTTTTAACCGCATAATGCGCAGCTTTCCATCTGCCGTAATAATCGACGGTCGACCATGAAACTACAGGCCAGACGTCGTTCAGTTGCCAATACATTGTTCCCATACAATAAGGTTTGCTTCTTCGATGAAGTTCGATTGCATATTTCAAATAATCCGCCTGTAGGAGCTGGCTTACGTAAGTAAGATGCTCGAAGTTCCCGGGTACGACGTATTCTCTTTCCAGGTATTTTAACAACATGTCGTATCCGCCCAGGAATTGATTTTTCTTGGGATTGGGATATTGTCGTTGATGAGCTTTAAGAACATCGGAATCGAGATTCCAATCCTGCGGTTGGGAAAATTGCATGAAAGTTTTTAATTCGGGCATCGACTGAAGACCGTACTCGTTCATAAAACGCGGCAGGAATTCATTAAATTTTTCACGCGGGTGATTAAGGAACCAAACTCCCCAGTAGTGCATATCGCCTTCGTATCTACTGCGGTCGTCAACAAAACCGTATTTGGGCGACGACTGCCAATAGGGTCTGCCTTTGTCGAGTTTATCGACCGATTCGGGAAGTATTTCATGAAAAATTTTTTTGTAATATCCCCACAGCAGATTGCATGTGTCTTCGGAATAATTATATCTTTCCTGCCATCCCCATGTATGCCAGCCTTCGTCTATTTCGTTGTTTCCGCACCATATTGCAAGAGAGGGATGATTCCTTAAACGAATTATATTGTATTCGGCTTCAGCGCGAATTCTTTTTTGCATAACCTCGTCCGCCGGATACATTGCGCAAGCAAACATAAAATCCTGCCATACCATAACTCCCATCTCGTCGCACAAATCATAAAAGAGGTCGTCTTCGTAGATAGCGCCGCCCCATAATCTGACCATATTCATGCCGGCAGACGCAACGTCGTCGAGTAATTTTAAATAATCGTTTTTGCTTACTCTTTGAGGAAAATAGTCGGGTGGAAGTATATTTGCCCCTTTAATAAATACGGGTTTGCCGTTAATTTTGAAATAAAAGCTCTTGCCGTAATCGTCGTCTTCTTCAACAAGTTCCAATGTTCTCAAGCCGACTCTTCCCCGCCAGTTGTCTTCAACCTCTCCGTCTGAAATCAATTCAAGATTTAGTTCATAAAGATGTTGTTTTCCCAAACCCCGGCACCACCATAATTTCGGAGCTTCGATAGTAAAATCGATTTTCACTCTGTTAATACCCGGATTTAGCTGTTTACCGACAGAAACGTCTGCAAAAGATTTTTGCGAAGAAGATAATTTTAACTCCTTTAAGAATTTGCCGGAAGATATTATCTCGGCTACAATCTGCAAATGCGCCCTTCCGCTATTTAAACTTTTTTGGACGAATCGTACGTTGTCAATTCTGGCATTATTCCATAATTCAATATAGACAGGGCGCCATATGCCCGTTGTTAAAATTCTTGGTCCCCAATCCCATCCGAAATGATAACCGGGTTTGCGCGAATAAACGCTCAACTTCGGCTCCGGCTGCGAATTATTGGCGCCGTATTCGAATCCGTTTTTTTCAAACAGAGGGAGAGTTTTTTTAATCGGAGAGTGAAAATAAATTCTGAGTTCGTTTTTGCCCGGTTTCAAATATTTGCCAATATTGCATCTCCATCCGCAGTAAAAATTATCCGCAGTTAAAATCAAATTTCCGTTAAGGTATACGTCTGCATAAGTGTCGAGTCCGTCAAAAACAATTTCCGCATTAGAAGCGTTTAACATTTCCGAATCGGCAACGAACTTGGTTTTATATTCCCAATCTTCTTTTTCTATCCATTGTATTTCACGCTCGTTAGTGCGATAGTAAGGGTCGGGAATAAATCCTCCGTTCAATAAATCGAGCTGAACGCAGCCGGGTACGATTGCGTTTTTCCAGGCGTCTTCTCCTTTTGCCTGCCTGAATTTCCAGTTGCCGTTCAATTCGATCCTTTTCAATTCAACTCCAGTTTATCGTACCAATTTTTCTTTAGCGCTACCGTGGTTGCGATAATTATAAGGATCATCCAGAAGAGAGTGTCCCAGTTCTTAATGACAAGCGCAAGCGGCGCCGCCATGATTGCGACCTGCCAGACTGTGCCGACTGCAACGTTTAACATATCCCTTCCGAAGTTTTTGTTTTCTTCAAAGGAGGGATCGATTTCTTTAACCTTGTTTTTAATAGGTTCCCAGAATCCCCAGGGTCTAACCGACGAATAGAATTTTATAAGAAGTTTTTCGTTCTCCGGTTTAG
The DNA here is from genome assembly GCF_049325435.1 of Melioribacter sp. Taxonomy (NCBI): domain Bacteria; kingdom Pseudomonadati; phylum Ignavibacteriota; class Ignavibacteria; order Ignavibacteriales; family Melioribacteraceae; genus Melioribacter; species Melioribacter sp. The sequence goes on from NZ_JBMOLD010000018.1 coordinate 72,132, forward strand.
TAAGGAGAGCGCCTGCAACGCTTCCCAATCCGGAAATAAGAAGTATATAAGGATAGGCATAAAGTCCGTTAATGTCCGGGAAGGCGACCGGCATAATAAGAGCGATCAAAAGCCCGGCGAGCATTCCGTAAAAATACCCGTACCCGTTAAAACGCCACCAGTGCCATTTAAGCACATTCGAAGCCGCCGAGCCAGCCCACAAGGCCGATACTATCCATTGCGTAGCCGAATCGACCGATTCAATCATTAATCCGAAAAGTATGCTTGCTACTGTTACAACCGCGGAAACAATATAGCTGGCTCTGACCAGAGTTTTGTCCGACGCATTCGGGCGAAAGTATTTTTTATAAATATCGTTTACAAAATATGCCGGACCAAGATTAAGAAACGAAGAAGTAGTTGACATGTGAGCCGAAAACATTCCCGCCAGCATAATACCCATTAATCCAACAGGCACGAAGTTTTGAATAGCAAGGGGAAGTATAAGCTCGAAATCAATATCGGCGCCCATTGCAATCAATTGCGGACGGAAAAAGACCAGAGCCAGAACGGTTAAACCGCCAACCATTAAGTATCGGGGTACGGAAACAACCAGCGCGGCAAATCCATTCATAATTGCCGCTTCTTTGGCATTACGCGACGCAAGAATTCTCTGAAGACTCTGAGTCGCCACCGGTCCTGCCATACTTACAAATAGTCCTTTGAATAGAGCCATCATTATGAATATCGTAAAAAGTTGATATCCGTCGCTCGCAATTCGGTCGTTTACCGAATCGAGTATGCCGCTCCAATCGAGGTCGAGTTTCCAGCCGAATAATATATTATCCCAGCCCTTGGGAGTTACGGCGGCTATCATTTCCGGAGTAACCTGATTCATAGCTATTATAGCAATAATAACCGAAGCGACGGTCATAAGAACATATTGCATGACGTCCGTAACCACAACTCCGAACATACCGCCGTTTACAACATAAATTCCGGTCAGGAGAGTTATGATTATGGCATAAACATGCGGATGCCAATCCCACGGCAGAAATATCTTGGCGAATTTTCCTACGCCCACAAAACCGTAGCTCAGGAATCCGATTACAGAGACGATCGAAAAAATCACAATAACCGAATGAGCCAGTTTGCCGCCTGTTGTATCCTGGTCGAAGCGAGTTGTAATCCATTCGGCTCCTGTCAGAACGTTTGACCTGCGCAGCCAAATTGCAAGATAAACCATCATAAAAATTTGATTGAACAGCGGCCAAATCCAGGGAATGAAGACGCTCTTCATACCGTAAACGAACATTATATAAACCAGCCACATGGTGCCCGATACATCGAACATACCTCCGGCATTCGATAAACTAAGATAGTACCACGGTATTGTTTTACCTCCGAGGAAATATGCGTCGAGGTCTTTCGAGGCTCTTCGGTTCATATATGAACCGGCTATCACCATGGCGATCAGATACACAACAATTATCGATACATCCACAATGTGAAGATTCATAAAACTAACCCCAAAATTAATTTTTGCAAAATATCATTTGAGATTTTTAATTCAAAGCAGGTTTGATTTTTTATGCTTTGGAAAGAATGCAATTTGAGGCGTCGGTAATTGGTTTTTTAAATAATGTCGTCCTCCCGCTATTTATCATTGTCGATTTCATATTTACGGGTTTTATTTCGATAGCGTTTCTGTTACGCCGCGTTGTTTATTCGTCCCCTATATTTAGATTTTTTTTGCGCGCCTCCCACTTCTTTTTTGCAAGCAATTGTAAGTTGGCTTCGATGTCTTTCTCGTCCATTATTTCCAATCCGAGCATAGCTTCGATTATGTCTTCGAGAGTGATAATGCCGCGCGTGCCGCCGTGCTCGTCTACTATCAGAGCTATGTGTTCCTTTTTAAGAATTAATTCTTCGAACGCTTTCGGTATCGAATAATTCTCGTAAAAAGTTAATATCGGCCGTTTTATTTCTTTGAGTTTTATATTGTCGCTTTTGGCGGCAAGTTTTACCAGTACGTCGGAATTGAGAATATAGCCGGTAATATTGTCGATATTTTCCGAATAAACCGGAATTCTGGAAAATCCCAGATATTCTTTTCGTTTTACGAACTCGCTCAGCAAAGTTTCTTCGGGAGCTGTTACAAGCACGGTGCGCGGCGTCGTGATTGCGCTTACGCTCAGATCATTGAGCTTCAGTAAATTGTCGATTATCTTGCTCTCGTTTTCTTTCAGCACTCCTTCTTTTTTGCCCAGATGCGCCAGCGCTACGACTTCGTCCCTGCTCATTGTTTGCGCTCTCTTGTTTTTCGAAATCAAACGCGTAATGAATTCGGATACTATTACAAACGGGTACGCTATATAGATCATCGCCATAATAATAACAGCCGATGGCAATGCGAGTTTTCTCCAATAGACCGCGCCGATTGTTTTTGGAATAATTTCCGAAAAGAATAAAATCATTATGGTGAGTATTGCCGATATAAGACCGAAATAAACTTCGCCGAAGAGATAGACAGCCTGAGCTCCCACGCCTGCGGCTCCTACGGTGTGAGCGATTGTGTTGACTGTTAATATTGCCGATAACGGTCTGTCGATTTGGCTTTTCAGATTTTTCAGATAAACTGCGGTTTTCTTCCCTTCCGTCTCTTTGGTTTTGATGAACGGGACTGAAACAGATAATATTACCGCTTCCGCTATCGAACATAAAAACGATACCACAAGCGCAAGGGTCAGATAAATTAAAAGTTCCGCCATTTTTCCTTCTTGAGTGTGTGATGGAATATAAACGCGCCGACTGATTGTTGCACCCGGCCGAATCCAAAATCTACATTACAGATATTTTTCTTAAGTAGCAAATTAGGAAGCAATTGAACAACGTCTCGAAAAAATGTAAGTATCTTTGTCCCCCAAATGTCAATTGGGAAAACGGCGCCAGCTGCAAAAGAAATTATTTGCCGGTGCAAAATAGTCAAGATATTTTAATGATAACTGAGAATTATTTTATAAATTGCAATTACTGTTATATCCTTCAGGGGAATTTATATATCGCCAAATAAATTACGCATTACGGATTCCGGAGGAATAATGAAAACCGCATTTACGCTTTTTGTTATTCTCGCATTTTCTTCCGTTTACGGACAATGGATTAAATACGAAATCCCCGAACAAAAAGGTTCCCTCGCATTTGCTATCGACGCATACGATCAAAATCATGCGGCAATTACGTTTCACAAAAGAGAAAGCGCCGTTTATTATTCGGAGGACGGAGGAGATAACTGGCGGGCGGTTTTGAGCGTTGACGAAACAATCATCGATTTATCGTTTATTGACGCGGCGACGGTGGCCCTGGCGACCGATAGAGGCAAACTCTATAAGTACGACATTCCCGGCGGGGAATTGAAACTTTGCTTCGAAGACACGAACGTTACGGAATTTATTAATTATGTGGAATTCTTTAACGAACTCGAAGGCGTTGCAATGGGCGACGCCGCTTCGGGCAATGTTAATCCAGTTATATTCGTAACCAACGACGGCGGCGAGAATTGGGAATATCACGCTGCGGGCGGCATCGGCGGCTTCTCAGGCGATATCTGGCGTCGTATCGATTTTGTCGATAAATCAACCGGCTTTTTCTATTCGTCCGGTTTAATGCCGCAAAGGACTTACAAAACTACCGACACCGGCAACAGTTGGAATGAATTGCCGCATGAAGACCCGGTGCAACTTTTAAAATTTTACGATACCGAAAGAGGAATGACCGTTCATATAGTGAACGACGAAAACTTTATTAATCTAACCGGCGACGGAGGAGTAAACTGGACTAAAATCAATACCGGCATTCAAAAAGGATTCCCCAACGATTTAGAATATCTGCCGGAGAATCCTTTGTTTATTCGTTATACGAATTACCGGGAGCTTTATTACAGCGACGACGGAGGAATTACGTGGTATGAGGAAAAGATATCCGACACTACTTTAAAAGCGCGCGACATCGAATTTGCTACCGCTGAGCTCGGCTGGATACTGTGCGATAACGGGGTCGTGTTTAAAACCCGGAACAACGGAAATGTTTTGGCGGGCGTGGAAGAAAATCCGCTTCCGAACGAAAACAATCTTTTGGGGAACTATCCCAATCCATTTAATCCGTCTACAATAATCCACTGGAGGCTGGCAAAACCATCGAGCGTCTCGGTAATTCTTTACGACGCGCTCGGAAGAAAAGTTGCGGATTTGCTGAAAGGAAAAGCGTATAACGCCGGCGAGCATTTTTTCAAACTCGACGCCTTCTCGTTCGGATTGACCTCGGGTATTTATTATGTGGTTTTGAATACGAACGAACGGATTGAAACTTTGAAGATAGCATACGTGAAATAGCGTCAAATCCGGCGCGTCGCCAGGCGCGCCAGTTAATTAAATTCTTTTTATGCCTGCGAAGAGCCTGTTATTTATTTGTATAATTTGATATTTCGTTTCTACTGATTATGTGAACGCCGTCAGGAAGTCTTTTCAGAGCGTTTATCATAGCTTCCGCCAATTTATCGGTGCGGAGAGGTGCGAATGATTTTAAGATTCCGATCGAATTGAGGAATCTAATAATTTTAATACCCAGCGCTTCCGCGGGTCTGTCGCTGTTTTCTCTTTCCATAGCGGGCGGTCTGAAAATGATTATTTTTCTGAAGCCGAGTTTTATAATCTCATCTTCCAATTTGCCCTTCATTTTTGTGTAGAAGAAAATTGATTTCGACGATGCGAAATCGGAAGAAACCAGAACGTAATTCTGAACGCCTTTTTCTGAGGCGGCTTTTGCAAACCGGTACTGGTAGTCGTAGTCGACTTTCCATTGCGATTTTTTGCCGCCTGCGTCTCTACGAGTCGTTCCCAGACAAGAAAATAGTACGTCGCCCGTAACATTCTTTTCCCACTCGTCCGGCTTATCGAAATCAATCACGTGAACTGTCAGTTTTTCGTTTGAAAGACTTACATTCCGTCTTACGAAAACATCCACTTTAGTAAAGTAGTCGTCTTTGAGAGCCATCTCGAGCAGATTTTTGCCTGTGGCTCCGGTTGCTCCGATTATAGTCAAATACATAACTGTCTCTAATTTTTTGAGTGAGAATGAGTAAAAACAATCGCAAATATTTAGTTATCTATAATTCCTTGTCTGTAGTTTTTAGGGTGAAAGGGGCGCTCTTCCGCATATACAATATTTTAGTTTCTTGTTAGCGTTTTTATTTGTTTTTGTTTAGCCAGCCGTCGAGTAGCGCCGACTCTTTTGGGAAAGGCAGGTTTACAATAAAAGTCGAACCTTCGCCTACTTTGCTTTCCACTCTAATATTACCGCCAAGTTTTTCAACATATTTTTTTGTTATCGCCAGGCCAAGTCCTGAACCTTGATGGCTTCTGGTTGTGCCTTCGCTTACTTGTCTGAATTCCTGCCATATCAGATCTTGTTTGTCTTCGGGAATTCCTATGCCGGTGTCCATTACTTTTATATTTAGAAAGTCGGTTGAATTAATTTTCTCAATAGCGGCGCATACTTCAACTCTGCCTCTTTCCGTATATTTTAAGGCGTTACTGATAAGATTGCTAAGTATTCCCTGGAATAATTGCTTGTCCGTAATGATCGGTACTTGTCCCGTCCTGAGATTATGAGTCAACTCTATTTTTTTTACCTCGGCGAGAGGTTTGTATTCCTTAATTAAGGAAAGAATCTCTTCGTTGACATCGACAGTTTCGTATTTGACCGTCAAGCCGTCGAACTCTATCTTTGTCAGCATAAGAATGTTATTTAACGTATCGAGCATTCGTTTGGAGGCGTAAATAATTCCGTTTGCCATTTCTCTGTGTTCTTCGTTTTCCAATACTTCCGCGAGCAATTCGGCATATCCCATAATACCCACAAAGGGCGTTCGCAGCTCGTGACTCATATTGGCGAAGAAAAAAGATTTAACCTTATTCATTTCTTCGGCTTTTTCTTTAGCGGCTATCAAAGAATCGATTGTAGTTTTTTTCTCGGTTATATCTCGAATTATTACTGAAAAGAAAAACTCATTATTGGTTTCCCAATGCGATATTGCTATCTCTAAGGGAATTCTATCCCCGTTTTTTGTCAGCCCTTCCATTTCGACGGTTTTGTCTTGTGTCATCGGCTGTTTTGGATCGAAAATATTTTTAAGGAGGCCCGAATCATCTTTCTGCAAATCGGGCGGAATAATCATGGAAATTGGTTTGTTAAGCGACTCTTCTTCGGAATAGCCGAATATTTTTTTCGCGCTTTCATTCCAAAAAATAATTTTACCGTCGCTGTCGCCAATAATAATCGCGTCGGTAGCCGTTTCCGAAACGGAACGAAACTTTGCCTCTTCTTTACGTAATAATATCTCGGCTTGTTTGCTCTCCGTTATATCTCTGCAAACGAGAACGGCTCCTGTAAATTTATTGTTTTCGTCCCAATAGGGATCGACTATTTCTTCAATCCATTTATTATCGCGGAAGAAAACTTTGCTTTCTCCTTTTAAGCTTTTCCGGGATACAAAAAACGGGCAGTTCTCTTCAGCTACAGAATTATTGCAAATTATGTCGTGGCATTTTCCGTTAAATTCCATTTGGGAATTATTTCCGTAAAATTTCTTTGCCGAATAATTTGAGCGTAGTATTTGGAAATCGGCGTCGATTAAAAAAATAGGCGTGTCGATTGCATGAAACGTCTTTTCCCATTCTCCGGCAATTTGTTTTTTTTGTTCTAACGACTTTTGTAAATAATCAATTAAGAATGAGACGGATAATACCAGAATCAGATTGAAAACAACCAGGTTAAATCCGATAACCATCCATGCGCCAGGGGAAATATCCTTGAAAAACGGTTGGTTTAATATTTTTCCGTCCAGGAAAAAGGGCAGAGTAAAATAGACGACAGCGTTTAATGCAACCGCAATCAAACCCGCCCGCCTGCTGTAGAAGAGCGTTATCAATATGGAAAGAGACAAGAAGATAATCGTTGCGGGGCCTTTGGTTCCGAGATAGATAAATAAGATTACGGAGAGAACATAAACGTTAATCGAAAACAAAGTTTTTTTCGCATTTATATTTAACTTATCGCTCAAAGAAATATAAACGAGCATAGCAATGGCGAGGGTATCGAATATTCCGATAACAAGTTCGTTTGACTGGACCGATATAATGATGCTGGGGATATAAGAAATAAATCCGAAAATCAGGGCTACAAGTAATATGGAAATGAACAGCTTATTCCTTACTTTAGAAAGCTCGCTTTCCTTATTGTCTTTATCGTTAATATAAATTCTGTTAAAATAATGCCCGGTTAACTTTTCCCACCGTATAAAATATTTCTTAAAATTTATCGTTTTCATAAGAGAAATATATTTGCGTTAAAAGCGGCGAGGGTAATTGTTTTTCCCGGTTTATGATTTTCCAAAAAATAACTTCGTCGTTTCATGCGGCGCACGTAAGCTTTGCCCGTTATAGTTTTAACCAAAGTTAAAGGAATGAGATTTTATAGTCAATGAAAATTATGCCGATATAGATGAGCGAAGGCGTTTCTTAGAGATTGTTCGAAAGGGCATAGAGGGGCTCTCTGACAGGTAAATCCGCGTAGTCGTACTGCGGTGAAAATGCTGGCGTCGTAGAGTGTGTTAAATTCTTAGTCGCTTACGGCTTGGCTCCGCGCAGGAGCATATTAAGGAATTTATTGAATCGTTTTTTTCTGGTTACGGTTTTCTTTGCGTTTGACAGTCCGTGCGCAATTACATAACGACTCGATTTGTTGAGCGTATCGAAAAAGCGTTTGGCTTCCGGGTTGTCCTCGAGCGCCGCGAGAAAATCTTCGGGAACATTCAATTCGCTTGCGGTATATGCATTATCCCATCGACCGTCTGCTTTGGCTGCGCGAACTTGTGCGAGTCCCGGCTCGTTCATACTACTTTCGTTAATTAAACGTTCGGCAATTTCTCGGTTCCTTTTCGACCAAGCGCTTTTAGGTTTCCTGGGTGTAATTCTCTGTAGGTAGGATTGGCGGTCAGTACGGCGTATTATTAGATTTATATAGCCTTAAAAACTCTTTTCAATGTATTTATCCGGGGGCATCGAGTATTTTATTATATTCGAATTTATGAATACGTTTTGATTCAAAATCAATCCTCACGTCTTGAATGAATTATTTATATATTTTCGCCTTTTTCAAAAGATGAATAATGCGTTCTCAGTCCAGTTCGTTTAACGTAGCTGCGAAAATTTTCTTTATTTTTGTGCGTCTCATTAATTTCAGTATGGAAATGTCCCGAAGGGGCATCCGAGAATAACCCGGCAATTCATAGCCGGGAAATACGAGTCTCAAAACCAGAATAGTCCCGTAGGGACGATTGGAATTATCCCCAAATATATCTTTCATCGTATTCAATTTCATGTTTTTTCAAAAAAGCAATGTATTCATCTTGAAATGTTTTAATCTTATGATGTTCTTTTTGTCGTTTAATATAGGCAACAGTATTTTCAATATGCGATGCACTCACGCTAAACGCTCCATAGCCTTCCTGCCACTTGAAATATTTGTGTTTTGGAAATGTATCGTGCACCCATTTTGACGAGCCCCCTTTGATCAACTGGATGGCTTTGGCAATCGACAAAGTCGGCGGTAATGAGATTAAAAGATGGACGTGGTCTTCAACGCCGCCGATGGCAAGCGCCTTCATATTATTTTCCCTGGCGATCCCTCCCATGTAAGGCCATAACCGTTCTTGCAATTCTTCGCTAATAATTTTCTCCCGGTTCTTTGTGCTGAAAATGAAATGAATTAAAATGTTGGTGTATGAATGCGCCATTGTTTTTCCAATTACGACTGTTGTATCAATCGTCCTTACAGGACTTAACTTTAATCGGATCATATATTCCCATCAATAAATTGATGGGCTAATTTCATAAAATCCCTTTCTGGGATTATTTAATCTTCCCGATTTCACATTCTTTGCATTGTCGGTTAATGAGTAATTTGAGTTTTGAATCGTCAGTATGTGAATATGGTCGGATGTTCCGTTTATAGCATATAACAGATTCATAAAATCATTCTCAATAATTTGTTTTAGGTGTTTGTATAATTTTTCTCAAAAGATGTATTTATCAATGGCATTCTATTTTTGTGCCGAAAATTAAATTCACCCAGATTTTAGTTAGCAAGTGTGACATGTACGTTGCGCCTTTAATATGCCCACGGATAAATCTTTGAGGTAAATACATGTTTTGTATTTAAACTTGCGCTACAATTTTTTATATAGCTCTCAATCTCTTAAATAATTCTGTTGGATTAATACGCTTGTTTTGGGTTTTTTAATTACCTCCTAATGCTTTATAACTATATTCGAATAATGGGATAAAGTCTTTCACTTTCGTTTTGCCAGGCTCAATTAAAAATATTGCGCGTTTTTTATCTTCATCATACCTTGTCGGTTTGAAATTTAATCTGCGTAAATCTGCCTTTGAAACTTTAAATAAGAAAGCAAATGATTTTGTGCCTAACCACTGGATTCTGAACGCGTTAAAAAAACCGGATTTGAATGCGCACTGATAAGCATTAAATTTTGTGTCTAAGTTCCACCCTTTTGATTTTATTACTTTTTCAACTTCAGACACATATTGCAAAAAATAATCAACGCTCTTTTTATTTCTTTTGCTTTTATAATAGGTCTCATCGTAGTTCCTCAATCCTTGAACTGGCTTTATTCGGTATCCCTTTTCTTCAGTTTCCAATTTGTTAACCATTAATATTTCATTATCCCCTTCAATCCATCTTTTAATTTCTACCAAATCAACCGGATAATTGATACGTTCTACAAATTCTAAAGTCGATCTTGATATGGCAGGCGCTATTATAAATATTTTTACTTCTAGATTTTCCCAGTTAATTTCAACTTCTTCGGGTTTTTCATTTAACTCAAGCCAAAGTGATTTTATAGAATCGGGATTTGTTTCCGCCCAAATTGCATATTCCAAGACTTGAGGTATTATTGAAGCATCGACCTTTTTATTCTTCATTTCAAGGATGCAAACTGCTCCATCGGCATCAATTCCAATAATATCTGGTATCCCGGATTTATTACCACCGCGTACTTGTCGTTTAATCAATGTAATTTCACCTAATAGTTCCGGTGTGCCAAATACTGTCTTCTCAAATTCCTCTTCTGATTTGAAGGGAGTTTCAAGCAGACTACTTACCCTTTTCTTCTTTCTCCAAAATAAATTTGCCATCTTTACCTCAGATTTATATTTTTATAAATAACTATTAACGGCGCCTGCCTACCGTTCATTCAGGATTGCAGTATATCATTCAATTAATCTTATTCTCAGCCCCGCTTTTTATAACAAGCCCTCTCTTATTATAACTTCAACGAAAATAACTTTATACTGATTTTTTGTCAATAAAAAATTGGTATACCGACAGCGTTTAAGAGGGAATGAGAGGCAGCTTAATAATTTTCTTAAACATTTTTAAGTGTCAATTTAAGAATGCTTGTTTTTGTCTTGAATGTCTTTAGCCGCAATGCAGTCACCTTAAAGAGGTTTACATTGTGCAGATGGTTGGTTTGCGTTTACCATGAAAGATTATATTTGCTTTTTATTTCCTGAATTTCTTTATAGGAAAGATTTCCTTTCAGGAGAAAGCATTTTGCGCCCAGTTCATCTCTTTCATTTATTCTGACGCCGCTTTTATAAAGCTTCTCTAATAATTCTATAAATTGCTCCCGCTGATTTTTCTTTAGAAGTATATTATATTCACTCGCGGTATTTTCTTTTGATTCCACTTCTAGTTTTATTACAAAACCTTTTACGATAAACCGATTAAAGAACGCATTGGTTTTCTGTCTGTCATAAATAAGATTAATTCTAACGATGTCGTTTAGTAAAAAGGTTTGTGGTTCGTTCCCTCTAGAAATAACTGATAATTGATTTTCGTCTAATTCAACTTCACCTATATATTTGTAAAAAAAGTACGGAGAAATTAAAAGCGGAATTATAGGAATGAAAGGAATAATTAAATACGCAATCTTGTTTTCTAATAACCAAGTGTAAAAAGCAAGCCCAACGAGAAACAGTATTAAGATTCTGAAATAGAAGGTTTTTCTTTTTTTGATCAAGCGAAATCTCATGTCGTCTGATATTTGTTGCAAACTAATTATTCTGCTAGGAATACCTAGTCGAATAACAACATACCTCTTGTTTACAAGATTATTATGCGATGAGCCTGGTTTATTGGATAGATCACCTTGATAACTCTTCTCTTTTTATAACTTCAACGAAAATAACTTTATACTGATTTTTTGTCAATAGAAATTTGAAAAGAAGAAACGATTGATTGCACCGTAATTACGGCGTATATTAATTTACAATTTTGAAAAGGGAAGCTGCTGTAAATATTGATTCCGGAGAAAACGGCTGTCAATAAAAAAGCCGGAAACTGTAATTCAGATTCCGGCTTAAATATTTAGCGTGTGCTTCCTGGGGGACTCGAACCCCCGACCAATAGATTAAGAGTCTACTGCTCTACCAACTGAGCTAAGGAAGCGTCACAAAAATAATTAATTTTTGGTTCCCACTCAAAACTTCTTTTAATTTATAGTTCAAAAAAAATCAGATTTAATATGAAAAGCCTGTTTGGGAATGCCGCTCTTGTCCTGTCGATTATTTTGATTCTTTCGTGCGCCGGGAAAGAGCATAGAAAACCTTCCGGCGGACTTGAAGTTATCGACGACCTCGGCAATCCCGTTTTGATCGATTCGATTCCGCGACGAATAATTTCGTTGGCTCCGAATCTGACGGAAATAATTTTCGATCTGGGCGCGGGCGATAAACTGGCGGGCAATACGCTCTATTGCAATTACCCGCCCGAAGCGCGGTATGTCGAAAAAGTAGGCGACCTTCTTACAGTCGATTTCGAAAAAGTACTGTCGCTCAAACCCGACCTTATTTTCATAACCGTCGAAGGCAACCGGAAAGAAACTTTCGACAAATTCAAAAGTCTTGGATTGAAAGTCTTTGTGTCGAATCCGCGCAATTACGAGGGCGTCAAAAAATCGTACCTCGGTATCGCGCGGATACTCGGCAAAGAAAAATACGCTCTGGAAAAAATCGAAATGTGGGACAGACTGCTCGATTCGATTCGAAATAAATCACGCGGCGAAAAACCGAAAACCGCAATGCTGCCCGTTGAATTGAAACCGCTGATGCTCGCCGGCAAAAATACGTTTTTGAACGAATATCTGGAGTTCTGCGGACTTGTGAATATTGCCGACGACCCGCTAATTAATTATCCCGTTTTCAACCGCGAAGAAATATTGGTGCGGAATCCCGACTATATTATAATTCTTTCCGACGGCAAATTGAAAACAGAAGATTTGCTCGATTTGTACCCGGAATGGAAAGATTTGAAAGCCGTGCGGAACGGTAATGTAATTTTTGCGGATAGGGATTTGTACTCGCGACCGGGACCGAGATTTGCCGAAGCGGCTGCGGATTTATTTAATCTTCTTCATCCGGAAGAAAGTCTTCGATATCCTGAGCGATAAAAATCATGGCGCATTTGTCGCCTTTGAATTTGCCCGTTGCGCGGCAGCTCGCATGACGTTCCCGCACTTTTTCGATGTCGATTTCCGAATCGATTCCGAATTGGCTCAAATCCTCGCCGCATTCCGTACAAAACAAAATATCGTATTTGAGACTTGTCGCAATATTTTTAATTGGTTTTTTCATAAGATATTTCTTTCAATTCCCAGTCGATGCCGTTGCAGGGCAGATACTCGAGCGTCGGATGTTCGTCGTATTTAGTGCACAAAACCGCCGATTCGTCGAAATACCTGCAGCTCGAGCAAAGCGTGTCTTCGATAATTTTTTGGTTCTTTTCTCTGAACATACGGTACTGAATCGTAGCGGGATAAATTATAATCCCGTAAATCGAGATAATCCCGAGCCACCACCAGTATCGGTATTCCATCATGCCGTACAAGAGCCAGAGAGCAGGAATTAATACCGCCGTCCTTACGATAGCCCAAAATATAATTCCGCCCATTTAATCGAGTTTCTTTTTGACCTAAACTTAATTATAAAACGCTCAATTTTCAATTAATCTTCTTTCGAATTGATTTTCGTATCGCTATAATTTAACTTACATACAAACAATTTTTGTTTAAAAGGGATTCAATTTGAGCGAACAGAAGAAACCCGAACAATCGGGAGAAAAGAAAAAAAGACGACATTATTACGGCAGAAAATTCCGTTACTATCAAAAGAAACTGAAAAACGGCGTAAAAAGTTTCTCGTTTAAGAAAGTGTCGATTGTGGTGCCTCTTTACAACGAAGAGGAATCGCTGAGACCTCTTTACAACGAAATTAAAAAAGCGGTCAACTCGATTTCGTGCGACTACGAAATTATTTTTGTGGACGACGGCAGCACGGACAATTCGCTGAACGTAATAAAAGAACTGGCTCTCAAAGACAATAAGATTTTTTATTTCAGTTTCAAGAAGAATTACGGCAAATCGGCGGCTCTTCAAATCGGATTCAAAAACACAACGGGCGACGCAGTTATTACAATGGACGCCGACCTTCAGGACGACCCGGCTGAAATTCCGAATCTGCTTGCCAAACTCGAAGAAGGATACGACCTGGTCTCCGGCTGGAAGAAAAAGCGATATGATCCGTTTATTAAAAAATATTCTTCACGGTTTTTCAATTTCGTCACGCGTCTTTTTTCGAAAGTTAAAATACACGATTTCAACTGCGGCTTGAAAGCCTATCGCAAGGAAGTTGTAAAGAACGTCAACATATACGGCGAACTCCACCGTTATATTCCGGTGTTGGCGGGATGGAAAGGTTTTTCTGTTACTGAAATTCCCGTCAAACATCATCCGCGCAGATACGGCAGGACGAAGTTCGGCATATCGCGATTCTTCAAGGGATTTATCGATTTAATCACGGTCATCTTTACCACCCGCTACGTTACGCGTCCGATGCATCTCTTCGGATTCATCGGTCTGCTGACGACATTATTGGGAATTCTGATAAGTCTCTGGCTTACTTACGAAAAGTTGTTTCTGGGAGTTGGAATAAACAATCGTCCGATCTTCTTTCTGGGAATTCTTTTGATTATCGTGGGAGTTCAGTTTTTTGCCATCGGATTGATCGGCGAATTGATGGTGCATAATTTTCAGAACGATAACGAATATATTATCAAAGAGAAAAAGTAGTTTAAAATTTCCAGCGCGAGTCGACGGCTATCGAAATCATTTTACCCGAAGAAGGCGAGGCGACGTTCTGGAAATTCGAAGCGCCGGCGTTTAATTCGAGCAATCCGAAATCGAGTCCCATTCCCAAACCCCAACGGAATTTCGCCCAGCCTCCGAATGCGACTCCGCTGCGCAAACTGAGTACCGATTCGAACGGCTTCCACTCGACTCCAATCGAAAATCTCGGCGAGGTGGTATTGCCGGGCATTTTGTTCAAGCCCTGAACGTAACCTGCGGCAATCTGCAGTTTGTTTTTTAATTCAAGAAGGTTTGCCAGATCGATCGAAGCTCCGAATCTTAGCGTAGTCGCAAGAGGAGTCGAAAATTTATCGACGGATTTTCCGGCGCCTTCTGTTGAAAACAGATTTGTCAACGAATCCCTCTGCGCTTCTTCGGAAAGGTCGTCAATGCGGACGCTCCTGTTCACATTGAACTGCGCCGCGCGTTTGTTCCATTCGATCTTTCCGATGTCCGTTACGGCAAGCGCAAATTTGAAAACGCTGTTGTGCCTGTAACTAATTCCGATATCCGCCCCCAATCCCGCGCCTGCAGGCTCGGGAAATGCGGAGACGCTCTCTTCGGTAGCGGATTGATTTTCGAAGTCGTATTCGACGCCGAAGTTTGGCGAGAAAGCGGATTTTGCCGAATAGCTCGCTTTACCGTGAATGTTTCCCAAACTGTCTGTGAAAATCTCGGAATCGATTTCGTCCAATCCCGCATAGAACAGTCCGCTAATAATATTCAGCGATATTCCCGCGTTAATCGATTTTTCGTAGGATATTTTGAATTCCTTCGAAAAAGAAAACGAATATTTTCTAATCCACCACGATTTGAATTCCGTATCGTTAAAATTATAACGGGAGTTCGGCGGATTCCCTTTGAAGAGGAGTTCCACTATTCCGGTCGGAATTGTGCCGTCCGCCGCAATCTGGTCGGTTACTGAAAACGCGAGCGAGCCGAATGATTCCCAAGGAGTTGCTGAAAGAGCAAAATAGCGCACGAATAAATTCATATGAATTCCGCCGCCTTTGCCGAACAGGTCAATAAAGTTTTTTTTGTCGGCATCGTTTAAATAACGTCCTCTTTTCTTGCCGTTCTCGTCGATAGTATAAGAGCCGAAGTAGTAATTGTAATCCGAAAGCGAAAAAAAGTTCGAACCTGCAATACCGCTGAAAGAGGGCAGCGGCAACGGTATAATCAATTCGATTCCTTTTGACATCGATAAATTAGCCGGATTGACGCCGATTGAATAGAGTCCTTCCGAAACCGCCGTATATGCGCCCGCCATCGAAGACGACCTGGCGTCCGGCATTCCGATACTGCCGCCGATTTGCGCGTTTATGGAAAGAGCCGCCATTAATAATATCGGAATAATATATTTGATATTGTTTTTCATAACTCAGTTATTCCCGGGTTCTATCTTGTATTCCGAAACGCCGAAGGCTTTGATGCGTATCGTATCGGTCGAACGAATTTTAACGGGTTTGTCAGCCGAAGCCGTACCGAATCTCAATCGCACTTTCATATAAGCGGCGTCCGCAATTTTAGCCGAAGCCGCGCCGTCTACAATTACTTTTACGTGTGTTTCAGCCGGCAAAACAGCGTATCCGTTCCCATCCGTTTCGGCGGGCTGTATCGTAATAACGGTGTCCTGAAATTCAGCCGGCGGAAAATAAGTCAGAAAATTGCCCGCCGCGTCATAGAGTCTGCCGGTAAACGAAATATTAATCGGCAGTCCGTTTTCCACGTTTAAATTTGCTTCGAGATATTTTATGTCTCTCAACAAATCCCGGTCGTCGTTTGAGAGCTCGATATCGATCGAGTCCGAATATTCGGCGTACTGAATTCCGAAGTCGAGAGGAATTTCGGCTTCGAGCTCTCCATCTATATCGTCCGTCGATTTGACGGATACGTATTCGAAATCCGGATTGACCATAGTCGATAATTCTATTGCCGCTGAGTCGGGTATATCGTCAAGATTTTTAATGAATGCAGATACGCTGTCGCCATTTAAATAAATCCGTTCGGTCGAAGGAGTAATCAAAACCGAGCTGAGGGTGGCGTCGTTGAGGTTGAAATTCTTAACCGTTCCGTCCGGCATGTACAATTTCAATTTGCCCGCTATCAAAAATTTTATATTCGCAGTGGAGTTAAGTCTGATTGAAAGCGCCGGATTCGAGAGAAGCAATTTTTCGAAATCGATTTTGTTTTTTTCGATGTCGAAAGCAAAGGAAGTTCTTTCGGGTTCGAATTCGAACGGAAGTATAAATCCTTCGAATTCTTCGAAAGTTAGTTCGGAAAATTCGAATTCGGCTTTTGCGTAGTCGCCGCTTCTAATAGTTTTGTACTGATTGTCGCTTACGATTTTGTAATCGATAGTATAATTTAATTCTTCGAGTTGAGCGTTTTCAGCTTCGACCGAAAAGCCTGCAAGCGATTTATTGTCTAACAATTTTTGGGATTGACCGCCCGCAATAACAGCCGCGCCCTCGAATACTTTGCCGTCCGCTGTTTTGATATCGGGGAATCTGTATCGAATCTCGGCGTTCAATTCGGTGATGTTTGTTAATTTTAAATCGAGCGAGCCCAATTTAATAACGGCTTTGGAAATCTTTTCGTTGTTATCGCCGATTTTAATCGAGCCGTTGAGGGAAAGGAAATCCTGTTCTGGAAATTTTGCTGTGGCTTCGGACACTTCGAGGTTTTTCGTAATAGCGGTCAGCGTCAGAAAATATTCGGGAACGGCGACTACTTTTCCCCCGCTGCCCGATGTCGAAAGTACGGCTTCTATTTTCAAACGGTTTTTCACATAGATTTCCGTATTGATTTTTAGATCGCTCACGGATACAGATTGCGATGCGGGTATTGTTACATTGCCGTTATATGAAGCGATTACGTTTCCGTCGTCCGAATTGACAAGCGAAATATTTGAAACCGTAATGTCTACATCGTCCGTAAAATTGTTTCTTATAACGAGATCGAAGGAGCCGCTCCGGAAACGCGCCTGAAGGAAATTTCCGGGCTCGCTTAAATCGGAAGAAACTTTTTTATCCTTCACCGGCGGAACGGCAATTCCGGCTGAGGGATTCAAACCCAGCTCGGCTGAGCCGACGTTGCCCTGAACCGTATCCGATTCGATTTTAAGACCCCCTATCCGCTCGATTATACTCTCGGAAAATCCGTCTATTTTCAGTTTATCTCCGAAGGTTATTTTATCGATTTTATATGAATCCGTATAATAGAGGACGCCTTTATTTGTTCCGTCGTTGTAATGAAACAGATTATCCGATTCGCCTTCCAGCACATCGCTTATCAGATATTCTTTGTTTGCAATCGGCGCAGTAACCGACACATCCCATACCGGAGCCGCGGGCTCGTTTATGTCGCATCCGTTTGACAAAACGGCAATCGGCAATGCGACGAGTAACAATTTGTATTTCATGCGTATCCCTTTAGATGCCGTTAATATTTTATTATCGACAATTTATTGCGGGAATTTAAACTTTTTTGATTTTGCATAGAAGATTTATGATGACGCGCGTCACAAGCTGCCTGCGTGTTGCATTTAAGAAATATGCGGGTTAAATTCACTTTGATATTTTTCCAAACAGGATAAACAGATGAAAAGATTATTCATTTTGACCGGCTTGATTGTCTGCCTTGCTTTTAATATCGATTATTACGGTCAGGAAAAATTCGGAATTGTAATCCACGGCGGGGCGGGAGTAATTAAGGACTTGCCCGCCGACCTCGAGAATCAATACAAAGCAAAACTTTCCGAAGCGCTGGAAGCGGGATATAAAATTCTGGAATCGGGCGGCTCTTCGCTCGACGCAGTTACAAAGGCAATTAATATAATGGAAGATTCGCCTCTTTTCAATGCTGGCAAAGGAGCGGTATTGAACGACCTCGGTTTTGCCGAACTCGACGCTTCGATAATGGACGGGGGCAACTTGAACGCAGGAGCGGTTGCCGGAATAAGGCATATAAAAAATCCGATTAATCTTGCACGTCTGGTTATGGAAAAGTCGCCGCATGTGATGTTAATCGGTCGGGGAGCCGAGGAGTTTGCATTTCAAAACGGTTTTCAATTCGTCGATTCGACTTACTTTATTACCGAACTACGGTTCCGGCAATACTTTAGAATGAAAAAACAGCGGGATTCGGCGGAGGCGCTAAAAGGCACTGTAGGAGCGGTTGCGCTCGATAAAAACGGAAATCTGGCGGCGGGCACTTCGACGGGCGGAATGATGCTAAAGAAATTAGGAAGAGTTGGCGATTCGCCGATTATCGGGGCCGGCACTTATGCAAATAACAATACCTGCGCGGTTTCGGCTACCGGACACGGCGAATTCTTTATTAGGCTCGGCGTTGCCAAAGATATCTCCGATTTAATGGAATACAAAAAAATGAGTCTAAATGAAGCGGCGGATATTGTGATTAACAAAAAACTTGTCGAGTTTAATGCCGACGGCGGAGTTATAGCCATGGACCGATTCGGAAATTATGCCACGCCGTTCAATACGCCGGGCATGTTCAGAGGAGTTAAAATTAGCGACGGCGTACACGAGGTTAAAATCTATAAATAGGAGGCTGTATGGAGTTGTTACATCCGATTAATTATCTGGCCGTATTAATTTGCGGAATAATAGCAATGGGAATGGGCGCCCTTTATTACAGCCCTTTGCTGCTGGGCAAAATTTGGCTTGCAACAATTGATACCCCGGAAGAGGAATTAAAAAAAGGTTTCAGTCCCGTAAAAGTTTTTGGAATTGCATTTCTGTCGCATCTGGTTATGGCATACATGCTTGCCAGGTTGCTCGGTTATACAGGCGCAGCCACTCCCGAAGAGGGTATCCGTATTGCGTTCATGATCTGGCTCGGATTTATTGCCACCACAATGATTATCAATCTTCAGTTCCAGAGGAAATCGATGACTCAATTTTTTATCGACAGCGGATACCATTTTCTAGTCTTAATTATAAACGGATTCATACTCGGATTATGGCTCTGATCAAATGAATCAATTTTTTCCCGCCGTTTCATTTTGATACACTCTTACCTTCGAATATCATTTAAAGCCTTCGATTTCAGCTCGTAATCGAAGGTTTTTTATGGCATTATAGTTGACTCTTACCCGACAATTGAAATAGTTAACTTATGGAGGTAGGAGTGAAAAACTCTTTAATATTAAGTCTGATCTTATTGCTGAGTATAACTTTGATTGATAATTCGCTTAGCGAGGCTCAATCAAAAGGAATCAAAAAGACGACCAATTATACAAGTATAGCTAAGATTACCGGCACAGCCGAGGGAAAGTCGATATCATATACAAACCCTTACACGAACCAGCAGGCAAAGCATTTTGCGGGAACTTTTAAGGGTACTCTTAATTCTCAAAACGAGAAATTTTATTGCGTCGATTTACAACACAGTCTGGTTTATAATCAGGATTATTGGGACGAAAATTACACTCCTTCCGAAATTACTTATATTCTCAACAATTATTATCCTTACAAAACAAATTACCCCGGAAAATTGTCCGACAACAGCAAGGAAGCAGCCGCCGTTCAGTTTGCCATCTGGCATTTCAGCGACGGCGTGAATGCAAGCACAATATCGAACAATAATACGGTAAAAACGCGCGCCCTTGCGATTATTGCCGACGCCCAGGCAAATCATAACAACACGGCGCCTTTGCAGACGCTGGTTATTTTACCCGCATCTCAATCGCTTGCGGTTAATACGCCCGCGCAATTCGCTGTTTATGCTTACGATTTGAACGGTAATCCGGCGGCTAATGTGGACATTCAAATCAGCGCATCACTCGGAACTTTGAACGCTACAACGGGCACAACCGACAATAACGGCCATGCCGGTCCTTTTACTCTTACTTATAACGGAGTCGGCGTCGCAAATTTAAGCGTTAGAGCCGAAGTCGATATTCCTCAGGGCACTCGCTATGTCCACTCGGCAAATCCGGGCGGAAAACAAAAACTCGTACTTGCTACTCCGACCGTCGATACAAAAGAAGAATACGCTACCGTTGAATGGTATCAGGCAAGCGGATGCGATTTGAACGGTTATGTAACTTATACGCAAGGCGGATGGGGCAGTCCTTCAAACAGCGCTCCGGGCACTTTGAGAGACGCCCATTTCAGTTCGGTGTTCCCGAACGGAATGACAATCGGCGGAAATTATAAAATTACGCTTACGTCGTCATCGGCTGTTAGAAATTATTTGCCCGACGGCGGAACCGCAGAAGCGTTGAATCAAAACTATACCAATCCTACATCAAAAATTAATGTTCTTGCAGGACAATTAACCGCTTTGAAATTAAATGTATATTACAGCGCTGCAGGCTATCTGGGAACGAATTCCACTCCTCTCGGCGATTTGGTGATTACAAGCGGACCTTTTGCAGGCTACTCGGTTAACCAGTTTCTGGCATTTGCAGAATCGGCATTGGGCGGCGGCGATTTGAACGGATTTACTTATTCGGAAATTAACGAAGCCGCAACGGCTATAAACGAAAATTTCGACAACGGCACAGTCGATAACGGATTTTTAACATGTCAATTGCCTGCCTCGTTGGGCAACAAAGTATGGGAAGATGCAAACAAAAACGGTTTGCAGGATAACGGCGAAAACGGCGTGCCAAATGTAACGGTTGAACTTTATTCCTGCGACAACAATCTGATTGCCGCTACAACCACAAACGCCCAGGGCGAATATCTCTTCGACAATCTTACACCCGGCGATTATTACGTGAAATTCGTCCTTCCACAGGGCTACGTTTTTACAAATCAGGACGGCGGAAACGACGACGAGATCGATTCGGACGCAAATATCAACACCGGCAAAACAGTTTGCACTACTTTGACATCGGGCGAAAACGATTTGTCGTGGGACGCCGGAATTTATGCGGAAACGGTATGTATGAATAAAATCGGCAATTACGTATGGCACGATAAAAATGTCGACGGCATTCAAAATCAAAACGAAGAGGGAATCGAAGGCGTTGTTGTCGAATTGATGCAAAACGGTCAGCTCGTTGCGGTCGATACTACGGATTCAAACGGCTATTACCTCTTCGAAAATTTACTCAACGGTTCGTATACCGTAAGACTTGCCGCTTCCAATTTTACCGGCGGCGGAGTCCTGGTAAGCGACGCGCAGGTTAAATGGTATTCGACAAAATTAAACGAAGGCGGCAGCGACGAATTGGACAGCGACGGCGGAATGAATCAACCGGTTAACGTAACTCTCGATTGCAACGACGATTTATCCGTCGATTTCGGATTCTATAAAACATGCGTCAGCGTAACGAAAACGGCGGACAAACAGACTGCAAAGCCGGGCGACGTTATTACTTATACGTTTACAGTTGAAAATTGCGGCGACGTTACTCTCAGCGGCGGAGTCGATTTTTATGACGAATTAATCAATCCGAACGGCGATCATAAAATCAAAAACATCTCGCCTGTTCATCCTGGCGAAGTCAAAACATTCACAAAGACATATACTGTTACGGAAGACGATTGCGGAATGCTCGTCAATGTGGTCAAAGCAGTAGGACATCCTGTTGACGGCTCGGCTTCGGCCGAAGACGAAGACGACGCTACGGTGGAAATCGACTGCGAACTCTCGTGCGTAACCGACTGGAGCGTTCAATTGGGTCCCGACTCCGCAATATGCGAACTCGACCCGATGCCGATTACAATAAACGGTTCGGTTTCGCTTACGCCGAATCCTTCCAAAGCTTATTTACAGTTATCGTGGCGGATTGTCGAGCCGAATGACGGCAGCGTCGACAATTCGACTCATTACGAAACTATTTTAATTACTCAGGACACTACATTCTCGATTACGGCGCAGTGGCCCGGAGTTCGTCCTGAGGATCAGGTGGTCGAAATTCATTACGGCGTAAACGTTCTCGATTGCGACGGCAATCCGATCAAAAACGGCGCGGGCAGAGATTTGTACTGGTATCCCTGGGTATGCCCTCCGCCTCAGGAAAAACCCGCCGACGTTAGAATTGAAAAAACAGTCGACAATCCGGAGCCGGAATGCAACGAAACAATTAATTATACAATAAAAGTAACAAACGACGGTCCGAACAGAGCCACCGGAATACAGGTAACCGACATACTTCCGCAGGGCTTGATATACAATTACAGTTCCGCTTCTCAAGGTGCATACGATACTACTACAGGGCTTTGGAACGTAGGCGACCTCGACTCTGCAAGCATTGCAACGCTTACAATAAATGTAACGGCAAGCTGCGAGCAGATTAATAATTCGATATTCGACCTCGGAGCGGCTAAAGATTATAATCTGTTCGTTATATACGACGTCGAACAGCCTTCTTCGGATACTCAGGGTAAAGTTGCCGTAGGACGCGACGCTTACTTTGCAAATTACAGCATCGGCGACCAATTGCCGGCAGGCATCGGCGACGTGCTGATTGTGGGTAGAGACCTGAATTTCATCAGCGGAGCCGTATACGGCGGCGTAGCATACGGTAATACGACAAACCTGCCTCAGAATTCGGTGAGCGTCAGCGGCGTTCTTCGTCAGGATAATCCGATTAACTTTGCCGCCGCTAAGACGTACCTCGAAAACCTGTCGACAACGCTTTCCGGTTATACGGTAACGGGAACCGTCGATTTTCAATACGGCGGCTTAACATTAACGGGCAACGACCCTTATCTGAATGTATTCAAAGTAAACGGAGCCGATTTATCGTCCGCAAACAACGTTACAATTAACGCTCCCAACGGTTCGGTAGTCCTTGTTAATATCGACGGAGCTAATGTTTCATGGACGGGCGGTCTTACGGTCAACGGCACAAGTATGACCAACGTACTTTATAATTTCTACGAAGCTACGGAATTGACAATACAGGGAATCGATGTGCGCGGTTCGATTCTCGCTCCTTTTGCCCATGTAGAATTTGTTACCGGAGTAATCAACGGTCAAATGATTTGTAAATCGTTCTCCGGCGCCGGTCAGATGAATTACGCTCCGTTTATAGGAAACATCCCGTTCGAAAAAGAAATAACAAACATAGCTACGATTACGTCGACAATTTCCACCGATCCAAACGCAGATAATAATTCCGCAAGCGCGGTAATAAGAGTATCGAATGCGGAAGACAATAATTCGTCGCAAGGCAGCGAGAATAATAATCAGAACTGGCAGTATGTAAACGGATTTTCGAACGGCGAGATTGTATATGCGATGGCTTATGATAATTCCGGCGCAATATATGCCGGAACATGGGGCGGGAACGTATACCGCTCCGACGACGGCGGAAGCAACTGGACGAACATTAAAGCCAATTTGCAGGCTGGATATATCTGGGCGCTCATTTTGAACGACGGCGTCTTATTCGCAGCTACGGAACAGGGCATATTCAAATACGACGGCGCTTCCTGGAACGAAGCAGGACTCAACGGTATCGACGTTCACGATCTGGCCGCAAACAACGGACAGTTGATTGCAGGCACATGGGGATACGGCGTTTATGTATCGAACGACAACGGTTTGACCTGGAATGAAATGAATACGGGTCTCGGATATAATTTGGTTATTCAATCGGTAACTGTTCATAACAACAAACTTTATGCAGCAAGCTACGGCGGCGGAGTATTTAAGTACGAAAATAATGCCTGGATAAAACTCAACGTCGGTTACGATTTCGTATGGTCGCTCTCGTCGAACTCGAACGCTCTCTTTGCGGGAACTTACGGAAGCGGTTTATATAAATCTGCGGACGACGGAGCTACCTGGGAAAAAGTTAACAATCTGCCAGCATTGTTTGTCTATTCGGTTGTTTCCGATTTGAGCGGCAAAGTATATGTAGCTTCGTGGACAAGCGGCGTATACAGCTCGGAAGATAACGGCGCCACATGGACTTCGCAGGGTCTCGGCGGCTTGGGAGTAAGTTCTCTTATCGTGACTCGGAATTCAGACGATGTTTTCGTAGGCACCAAAGAAGGTAAGATTCTTTTGAGCAGAAGAGAAAACAGCGTTACTTCAGTCGAATCGAACGACATACCTACGGATTTCGAGCTCAACCAGAATTATCCTAATCCGTTTAATCCCGTTACTACTATCAGATTCGGAGTTCCCGAAAGCGGAAATTATACGCTCAAAGTCTATAACATTCTCGGTCAGGAAGTAGCCACGCTGTTCGACGACTTTATGAGCGCCGGTTATCAGAAGATTACATTCAACGCAAGCTCGTTAGCTTCGGGAATGTATATCTACAGACTGACGGGTAAAAATGTAAACATTACGAAGAAAATGGTGCTTGTCAAGTAATTCAAAGAGAGTTCAAAAAAACCCGGTAAGTGAATTTTCACTGCCGGGTTTTTTATTTTAAAAAGTAATGACCGAAGTAATTCTACCTGCGTAAAATTTTTGGATAGTTCCCGTCGTTCGAAAGCGTGTAACCGATTTCGAATAATATTTTGATATCTTCGATAGCGCCCGAAAGGTTCCAATCGTCGTTGTACTCGTCGCTTACTTTATGATAATGTTCTTTTGTCCATCTGCGGGAAAGTTCGGATATGTTTGTTTGCCCGTCTTCGGCTAGAATGCCATGTCTCAAATAGAGAGAAGGAATTCCGGCTTTGACAAAATTATAATGGTCGGAACGGTAAAAACCGCCCGCTTCGGGCGAGGGGTCGGGCACAATCATTTTTCCGTATTTTCCCCCAGTTTTTTTAATGTAAGCGTCCAGCTCGGAATTACCCAGTCCCAAAACTGCGACGTCTTTGGTCTTACCGAATATATTGCCGCCGTCGATATTGAACGCCGCAATTGTCTTTTCGAGCGGGAGGACGGGATTTTTTACATAATATTCCGAACCCAGCAAACCCTGTTCTTCCGCTGCCAGTGCAACAAAAGCTATTGAACGTTTATGATCGACTTTCGAAAACGCTTCGGCAATTTCGAGTATCGAAGCCACACCGAGCGCGTTGTCTCTAGCGCCGTTATAAATATTGTCCCCTTTTAAGTCCGGATCGTATCCGAGATGGTCCCAATGAGCCATATAAAGAAGGTATTCGTCTGGCTTTTGGCTGCCCGGCAGAATGCCGATTAAATTACGCGTTTTAATACGGCTGATTTTATTCTTTATTTTCAGCGAAGTTTTTAAACCGAGGCTTTTGGAACGGAATCCGGGCTTTGCGGCATTCTCAAGTTCATTTTGCAGGTCTAAACCTGCCAGCTCAAAAATTTCTTTTGCTTTGTCGTATGTTATCCAGCCTTCGAATTTTGCTCTGGAAGAATTCTTGTCGCCGTCTTCGATAAAAAACTGCGGTCCGACTCTGCCGTTGCGAACAACTTCCCACGGATAGCTTGCAGCTTCGGTTTCGTGAATTATAAAAATACCGGCGGCGCCTTGTCTGGCTGCTTCTTCGTATTTATATGTCCATCTTCCGTAATAAGTCATCGCTCTGCCGGTAAATAAAGACGTATCATTTGCGGCAAAGCCCGGGTCGTTGACCATTACTATGATAATTTTATTCTTTACGTCGACGCCTTCGAAATCGTTCCATCCGTATTCGGGCGCATTGATACCGTAACCGGCAAATATGACTTCGGTAGGCGGAACCTCGATTTCCTCGCGCGCCTGACGCGTTACGGCTACAAAATCGTCGGCGTGTTTAAGACTTACTTTTTTGCCGTCTTTAATAAAATCAATAACGGGAGTGACTTCCGGCGTAAGTTCCGTCAGTTCGAACGGCTGTTCGTAATTTCCCGAAGGGGATTTCAAACCGAGCTTTACAAATTCCTTTTTAAGGTAATCTATGGTCTTTTCTTCGCCTTCGTGACCGGGAGCTCTTCCCAGGAATTCGTCGGAAGAAATTATTTTAACTCTTTCAATAAGCGAGGTTTCGTCGATCTGCTTTAAAGCCTCGTCCAAGGTTTGAGACTTTAATGCGGCAAGCGCGGCTATAAACAACGCCGCAGTTATTAATTTTTTCATTTTATTTTTATATTTTGTTTGGGAATCGGCTCAATATACGATTTGAACAAGTAGTATTCAACGACTAAATTTTATGACGGATAATATCGATAATAAAACAAAAAGGGGAATTATGAAGCATTTGGTCTATTTGGCGGCGTTCGTATTGGCTGCAGGATTAAATTCGTGCGCTACGTTTATCAATTCCACAACTCAGGAAATTGAAATTAAATCGACGCCGGAAAATGCAAGCATAACAATAGACGGTAAAAAATTCGGATTAACTCCCCAAATTGTAAATATCGACAGAGGGAGAAATCACGTTTTAAAAATCGAACTCGACGGATACGAACCGTACGAAACACAGCTTACGAGAAAGATTTCCTTCTGGTTTTGGGGCAATGCGCTCAACGGTTTTATTCCCGGCATGACCATCGACATGTTTACAGGCTCGATGTATAACCTTTTCCCCGAGAATATATCGGTCGAATTGCAAAAAACAAAAGAAGACGATAGCAACAGAAGACGCAGATAATCCGTTTATCTTTTCATATGCTCTTCGAGTAAAATTTTCGCCCTCGATTTGTAGATTGTATGGTAAATCAAATCGAGATACGCGTTTATATCCTCGTGTTCCAGATTTGTTGCGTACTTCCAGAATCCGTATAGCTTGGCAAGCGACAAAAGTCGTTTTGAGTAGAGCTTCCAGCTGTATTTTTCGGTTACCCTTTTAATCGCCGCTTTTGAAAGTTTGTCCCAAACAGATGAATCGATATAAGAGTCGCTGAGGAATCGAACGATTTTTTCGGTAGTTTCTTCCTGGTTGACAGGATCGATGTGAAAACCATTAACTCCGTTCTGAATTATTTCGAGGGGGCCTCCGTATTTGGTGGCAAATACGGGCAAACCCGAAGTCATCGCTTCCAGAACTGTTAATCCGAAACCTTCGAATAATGCCGGTTGAACAAAAATACCTCTTCGTTCTGCAATAATTCTGTAGGCTTCTCCCGATTCGTCTTTCGGAAGAAGCTTGCCAATCCATCTTATTTTATTGTGAAGTTTATATTTTGTAATCAACTCGTGCATTAATCGGATTTGCTCTTTTTCTTCATAATCATCCGTCATGGTTTCGTCTATTTTGCCTGCAACGACAATCAAATTCGAAGTTTGTTGAAGTTCCTCGCTTTCGCCGAAGCAACGCACGAGGAAACTGATATTTTTAATTCTGTCGAGACGGGACATAGTGAAAATAGGGGTTTTCTCCGGATTGTCGAGCCACCCGATTACATCCGGGTCTTCTGAATTTGAAAAGAATAAATTTTCGATGCGTCTCTTGGTTTCTTTGAGTCGCCATTTCGTTTTGGTATAAGGGAAATAAATTTTTTCGTTGACGCCCGGAGACACTATGTTGAATTTAACATGAAAAGGATTAACTCCGTTCTCGACGCGGTATAGTCCCGGCATTGTAAAATGCATATACGATTCGTATTGCCCGATCGATTTTTCCGTGCCGGCTATTTCCTGGAACGACGAAGTGATTAAAAAATCGGCCGAGTTTATTGCCAATAAATCGGCGGTAAACTGCATGGAGAAATGGTAATATTTTTCGAGGTCGTACCAATAGAGAGCGCTGTAGAGATATTTACTCTTTTCGAGCGCATGAGCAATTCCGCATTGAGTAACTTTGAATTTCTTTGCCAACAAATAGGCAACAAGATTTCCGTCCGAGTAATTACCGATTATCAAGTCGGGTCTTTTTTTGAATTCGGCCAGAAGGGCTGTATAAGAATCTTCCGCGAAGTCTTCGAGATAAGGCCATATTTCAAATCTAGAAATCCATTCGTCGGTCACCCGTTTGTTGTATTCCCTGAAGGGGACTCGCAGTATCCACGAGTTTTTAGCGCCGTAAATTTTTTCCAATCTTTGGTTGCAGGTTGTTCCTCTTGCATTTGGAATTAATCGCGTAAGAACTATAATCTTGGGCAAAAGATTAAGCCCCGACTTTTTCAAAGAATCAATCAATTGTTTTTCGAGCGCTTTTACCTGGTCGAGTATATAAACGACCTGCCCGCCCGTATCCGGCAAGCCCAGCACTCCCTCCTGACCGAAAAATCCGTGCGGGGAAATTATCGCTATATTTAAAATCATCGGAATCGAAGAAATAAATTCCGCCAGCGCATTGTGGTCGGGCGAGTTTAGCAGCTGGTCGAGTAAATTGAGATTATGTGTGATTGTGCCTGCGTCTTTGCCCAGACCTTTTTCAAAACCCAATTCCTGAAGAATATGCTTAATGTTTTCGTAAGGGGTATTTGCCGGATGGTTGCCGAGTTTGGCGAGAGCGGCGTTAATTTGGTTGTTGAGATGTTTTGTGTCTTTTATCCGATCGTTCAGTATAAGCTGTTCGCCGTTAAAATTATGCAGACGTATAAAATCGAAAAGATTTTTTTTCCATCTTTCTTCGTTCGTAAACATTTGGCTGGAAAGGAAACGATTTAAATATTCGACCCCCGACCCGATGTATTTTATGTCTCGTACTGCCGGCGATTTGTCGTAGAAAGGTTTGAAGTTCAGATTTAAAGTCGTGTTGAGAGTGTCGGGTTTCGCTACGGTTTCTTTGTAAATAAGAAATTCCTTTGACGATATTTCTTCTATAAGGAATTCCTCAAGACTGATGCGATAAAATTTGATAGAAGCTATTTTAATTCTTACGTCCAGAATAACCGAATGGTCGAGCGATATCGTTTCCTGAATCTTTTCGATAAATTCATATAGCCCTGAATTCTTGTCATATCCCGAGGCGACGTAGAGATTTATCAGTTCGCCCGTAATCATTAATTTCTTCGGTTGCGTGGAAACGGCTTTTAGAAAGTCGTAAAAATCGTTATGAAAAGTTTCCGCCGTTTTATAAATGTCTTTGATCATTATATTACCTTATAAAATTATAATATTGTATTCCTTCAATTACGCCGGCGGCATACGGTTTGCTTGCAAAGTAAATGCGCCTTCTGCCTATGAGTTTTTCGAGTTCTTTCGAATAATTTGCCACAACCACGCCGAGTAGTTCGCCTCGCAGCATATCCTCGTCGTTGCCAGAATCTCCCGCTACAAGAATCGAGTCGTAGGGAATATTCCATCTGTATCCGATGTATCTTACCGCTCTTCCTTTGCTCGCCCTGACGGGAAGGATATCGAGAAATTGTTCGTGGCTTACAATTATATTGGCTTTCAGTTTATTGCTCGTCAACGCTTCCATGATTTCATCAGGATTAAATTTAGTCGTGTCGATATAATAACTGATTTTATATTTCCTTTGATTTTCTTCTTCCTGATATGTCAGATAATCGAAATCTTTCAACGTTTCTACTATTTTATCTCTTTTCCACTGGTAATCGATATGAGCCGCCCAACCGGTTCCGAACGTATAACCTTCGTCGCTTTTGTAGTGAATTTCGGAGCCGACCGACGAAATAATAAAGTCGGGCATAACAATATCGTTTTCTTTCAGAATCGAGACTGCCGAATCGACGCTTCGACCGGTAGCGACGCCGAAACCGATATAAGAATGAACGGATTTGAGCAGGTCGTTCAATTCGCGCGTCGATTTTTCGTCTCCCAATAATGTATCGTCGATATCGAGAATAATTAATTTGTCGAAATTAAAGAGACGTTTTCCGGTTTCCGACATAACTTTGTTGAAATTATTGCCGTTGTGAACCAGTTCATTGATAACGTTCAAATACTTTTCGGTATGAGCGTCCCAGGAGTAAAAATGTTTGACTCGGTTTATTCCGTTGTTGGAGAATGTTTCCCATTTCGATTCGTCGTTAAGGATTGTCAGAAGGGCGTTTGAAATGTTGTCCGGATTATGGACGTCAACCAGCAAGCCGTTTTGAAGATTATGGATTATATCGCGAGGTCCGCCGTCGTCTGTGGCTACTACGGGCAAACCGCTTGCGGCGGCTTCGATTAGCGTAAGTCCGAAAGGCTCGTTGAATGCAGAATTGACAAAGACGCCTCTGCTTTCGGCTGCTATTCTGTATAGTTCCGGCACCTCATGCTCAAAGTCGTGCTTTTTGGGAATCGCCATTTTGCCGTAAAGATTGTATTTATCCATCAGGAGGAGCATATCGGTCAATACTTCCCGTTCGATGTCGGGCATTTGAGTAATGTCCTTTCTGATGCCCGCAAAGACGGCAAGATTGGCTTTATGCTGAAGTTCTTCGGAACGACCGTAAGCTTCGATTAACCCTGTTATGTTTTTCCTTTTTTCCGGTCGGCAAAGAGAAAGTATAATCGGTTTGTTCATATTCGTAAAAAATTTCCATAACTCGTTTCTTATACCGTCCCGGATTTTTTGGGATTCTTCGTCCCACTCGCGCTTTTCGTTGTAAGGATGAAATTTTGACAAATCGACGCTGGGCGGAATTACAACAAACTTCTCTCTGTTGAAATTATGGTAGAGTTTATATTGTTCTTCGATTTCCTGATTGGTGCTCGTAATAATTTTATCGGCATAGAGAATAATCTGTTCTTCGGCTTCTATTCTTCTTTGAATTTTATATCTTCTGTTAATTTCTTCGTAAGTCATACCTTCCTGCAGAAGATTGTTCAATTTGTTTATGCCGAGGGAGTGACCGGTGTGAATAAACGGAATTCCGAAAAATTTGGTCAATTCTGCGCATGCGTAACCCGCGTCGGCATAATGGCTGTGTATTATATCGGGTAAAACGCCTCTTGATTTTATATATTTAATCGACTTGTCGACGAATTCTTCGAGGTGCTCCCACAATTGTTCTTTCCGAAGGTATTTCTGCCCGCCGCACCGTATACGGATTATACTGAGTTTATCGTTTATAATTTCTTCTGTTTCTGCGTAGTCCTGAGATAATTCTTTGTCGTTAATAAAGCGTGTAACAATTTCGACTCTTTCGATTTCATCGCGTCGACTGATCGATTTTGCCAATTCGAGTACATATTTGGTTTGACCGCCGGTGTCGGCGTCGCGGCCCAATTCGAGGTCGTGCCCTCTTATTAATCCGTGAATATTGTATAGTTGTACGTAAAGCTTTTTTTTAGCCATTTTTCTATAATTTGTTTTTGTATTTGTCGTAGAGATTATCGTCTGTCGGAATGGCGCCTTCGATTCCGCAAATATCAGCCGCAAATTCGTTTGCAATCCGGTTGATTTTTCCGATATCGACACCTTTTAGATAACCGATACAAAGAATAGCCGAAAATGCGTCGCCGGCTCCGACGGTATCGACAACTTTTCGCGGCGGGCTTTTATAAAAGTCGAAATTTTCCCCGTCGAATATCAGAGCCCCTTCGGCGCCTTTTGTTACGCAAATCAAATCGATGTCGAATTCACGACTCAATAATTCGATAACTTCTTTTTCGCTTCCTTTATATCCGAACATACTTTTTACTTTCAATAGTTCCTCTTCGTTTAATTTGATTGCGTTCGATACCGTCAGCGATTTTTCTACGAGAGGTTTGGAAAAGAAGTCGTGGCGCAGATTCAAATCGCAAAAGAATTTCAGCGAGTCGATTTTGAAAATTTCTTCGAGAGTGTTTCGCGATGCGGTGCTGCGTTGAGCCAATGTTCCGAAATACAATAATTCCGTTTCTTCTTCGAGCATTTTTTTTGATTTCTCCGTAAGCTTCAAAAAATCGTAACTGCATTCAGGTGAAATTGTAAATCGGGGGATTCCGTTTTCGTCGAGTTTAACGTTAACCGTTCCCGTAGGATGCTCTTTGTCGATATAAATATAATCGGTATTGAACCCGATGGAATTAAGATAACTTAATATTTCTCTACCGTTTTCGTCATTGCCGAGGCTCGAAATCAAATTTCCTTTGCCCGAAAGTTTCCACACATGAAATATAAAATTGAAAGGCGCGCCGCCGAGCCGTTTCCTGTCGGGATAGATATCGTATAAGATTTCGCCGAATGCCGTAATCGCCGGTCTGTTCATTGTGCGCCCTGTTTTGAAAAAAGTTAATATAAAATAAAAAATTATCGTTTATATACAAATTGAGGGAAAGAGGTTTGACCATTAATTAGGATATTTTGTAAGTTATTGATCAAAAAAAAGGGAAATAGATGAGCAAGAAAAAAACAGTTGCGGAAACAGTTGCAAAGATTCCTAAATATTTCAATCCGTGGCATCATGTGGAATACGGACAAAACGCCCCTGCAGTTGTAAACGCAATAATTGAAATTCCGCAGGGTTCCAAGGCAAAATACGAACTCGACAAAAATAGCGGTCTTCTTAAACTCGACCGAGTCCTTTTCTCGGCGGTCTACTATCCTGCAAATTACGGTTTTTTGCCTCAGACACTGAGCGACGACGGCGACCCGCTCGATATTTTGGTGCTCTCTTCGATCGACGTCGACCCGATGTGTATAATCGAATCGAAAGTTATCGGCATGATGCGAATGGTCGACGAGGATGAAATCGACGATAAGATTATTGCCGTTGCCAATAACGATATTTCATTCAATCATATTACCGACATTAAACACCTGCCTCCCCATACTACTATTCAATTGAGGAGGTTTTTCGAAGATTACAAAAAGCTGGAACACAAACACGTAGTAGTCGAAAGATTTTACGGAAAATCGGAAGCCTATAAGATTATCAGACAGTCGATTAAAAAATACAAGAAAGAATTCGAATTATAATTTTTTGCTTCTGTATTTCGAATAGAAGTAAAAGGGGAGCCCGCTGAACACTAGAATTAGTCCGAGCATTGCATTCTCGGTGTCGGAAGTCAGCGTTGCAATAAGATAATACGAGGCAAAAAGTAGAAAGATTATCGGCGTATACGGATATCCCCACACTTTATAAGGTCTTTTGACGTAGGGAAATTTTTTCCTCATTACGAAGACGCCGTAGGCGCCCAGCAGATAGAAAAGCCAGGAGGCAAACATAACATAGTCGGTAATCGTATCGAAAGTTCCGGATAAAACAAGAACGCACGACCAGATTCCCTGAACAATCAGAGATACGTGAGGCGTGCCGAATCTGGGATGAACTTTACCGAGCGAGTCGAAAAAAAGTTTCGATTTCGACATTGCAAACGGCACGCGCGCTGTTGCGAGGATGCTGCCGTTCAGAGCGCCGAAAGTGGATATGATTACGATAAGAGAAATCAAATTGCCTCCGAAATTACCGAACACTTTTTCCGCTGCGGACGCGGCTACAAGAGGCGAATTTGCCATCTCCGATATCGGCATCACATAGAGGTATGCTATGTTGATCAATACGTAAACTCCTATTACAATCAACACTCCGAACAACAAACCGAGCGGCACATTACGGTTTGCATTTTTTACTTCGCCGGAAACAAATGTAATGTTGTTCCATGCGTCGTATGCCCAGAAAGCGCCGGCAAAAGACAAACCGATCAAGCTGAATAAATTGCGCGATGTGGATTCCGGCAACTGAAATCCCGAATAAACATTCGATATGCTTCCGTTTCCGAGTAAAATTAAAAGGAGCGAGAATATGACGATTATGCCGATTTTAATGTAGGTAACGACCGTTTGCAACGAGCCGCCGGTTATAACTCCGATGTAGTTGATTCCGGTTAAAAATATAATTGCCGCAATGGCGACCGATTTTGTGCCGAAGTCGAAAAAAGGATAAATTTTTCCGGCAAGCGGAATCGTAAAATAAAATTGCTGCCATGCCGCCGGCAGTTCGAAATAGTTTACGAAATATCCGACATACTCGGCAAACACGTAAGCAATTGCAGCCTGGCTGCCGGTTTGAATTACGGAAAGAATCGACCAGCCGTAGAGATACGACGTAAAATCGCCGTACATCTTTTTAAAATAAATATACTGACCGCCGGTGTCGTCGAACATTCCCGCCATCTCGGCATTGATAAAAGCTCCGATCAGAGTTATCAATCCGGCAGCTATCCAGACCAGAATCAGGAGTTCGGGCGAGCCTAATTGCTGAGCCATTGTGGAGGGTTTTCGGAAAATTCCCGAACCGATCATCGAGCCTGCTACAATCATAACGGCGGCAGTTAGAGAAAGTCCGCGTATCAGCTCGGTTCGGGTCTGTTTCATTCTATGCTATTTTTCCCAATTTTGATTACTCAAAAAAATAAAATAAGAGTTCAAATCCAAAAGGAAAAACTTTTCGATTAATCGATATAATTTATTAGATTACTCTCCAAAATTTTCAAAATCCGATATTATCCTCGAAATATTTGAGAAAACAGACCAAAACGGAGATTTACTGTGGAAACATACCTGATATTTATAATAATACTTTTTGTGCTGGCAATATCCGATTTAATCGTCGGCGTAGCAAACGACGCCGTTAATTTTCTTAATTCGGCCATCGGTTCCAAAGTCGCTCCCAGGCATATTATATTGATCGTGGCGGGTTTCGGCGTCGTAGTGGGAACTTTGTTTTCCAGCGGCATGATGGAAGTAGCCCGTAAGGCTATCTTTCACCCCGAAATGTTCTACTTCAGCGACGTTATGACTATCTTCGTAGCCGTTATGTTTACCGACGTCATTTTGCTCGATATGTACAATACTTTCGGAATACCGACTTCCACAACCGTATCTCTCATATCGGGTCTCTTGGGCGGAAGTCTTGCCGTCTCGTTTATAAAAATTTCGGAGGCGGGACAGAGCATAAATGAAATCGGAAATTATATAAATACAGCGCGCGTGTCGGGTATCTTTTCGGCAATATTTTTATCGGTGCTAATTTCGTTTATCGCCGGCTCCGTAATACAATTTATATCGCGTTTGATTTTCACTTTCGACTATAAAGAAAGATTCAGAAAATACGGCGCCATCTGGGGCGCTCTGGCTTTGACCGCAATTACTTATTTTATCTTTATCAAAGGAGCCAAAGGCACAGCGTTTCTCTCAAAAGAAGACGTCGATTGGATTTTATCCCACACCAAAACCGTATTGCTGACAAGCGTAATATTCTGGACGGTCGTTTTTCAATTGCTTCTCTGGTTTACGAAGATTAACATTCTCAAACCGATTGTGTTAATCGGAACATTTTCGCTGGCGTTGGCGTTTGCGGCAAACGATCTTGTTAATTTTATCGGCGTGCCGCTGGCGGGTTTGAATTCGTATCAGATAGCTTCGATGAGCGAAAACCCTTTGAGTATGACGATGGAAGCTTTGAAAGAGCCGGTCAAAGCAAATACGGTCATTCTTATTCTTTCCGGTTTTATTATGATTGGAACGTTGTGGCTCAATAAAAAAGCCCGCTCTGTTACGAAAACGGAGATTAACCTGGGCAGACAGTTCGAAGGATACGAAAAATTCGAATCGTCGGCTCTCGCCAGAAACATTGTGAGGATCGGTTTGAATGCGAGTTATACAATTAAAAAAATAATACCGAAGAAATACCTTAAAACACTGGATAAACGGTTCGACGTCAACAAAGCCGAATACATGAAGTTGAAGAAGAAGGAGCGACCCGCATTCGATTATATCCGCGCTACCGTAAATCTGATGGTCGCTAGCAGTCTTATTTCCGTGGCCACTTCTTATAAACTTCCCCTTTCGACCACTTATGTAACTTTTATGGTTGCAATGGCTACTTCCTTTGCCGATAAAGCTTGGGGACGCGACAGCGCCGTCTATCGCGTTAACGGCGTTTTAACCGTTATTGCAGGCTGGATTTTTACGGCATTTATTGCGGTTGCAATAAGCGCCACTCTTGCGACATTGATTTATTACGGCGGAGTTGCGGCGGTAATTATAATCTTTGCGCTTGTAGCCGTTTCGATTGTGCGCACAAATCTGCTCCATCGCAAGAGAGAAAAGAAAGTCAAAAAAGTTGAAGAATCGCTGCTCGAAGAAGAGAAGGCTTTCCTGTCGAATTCCTTCAAAGAAGATCTCGGCAACTATCTGAAAAATGTCGATAAAATATACTCCAACATCTGCTCAGGTCTCTCGGCTGAAAAAAGGAATAAATTGAAAAAATCGAAAAAGCAGACCAAGGAGCTGGAAGAAGAAAGCGCGGTTTTGATTAATAAACTGTTATACAGCGCTCAGTTTGTCGACGGGCTGGAAGATAATGTCGAGTTCGGAAAAACAGTAACTGCAATTGGCGACGCAGCCCAGAATTTGCGGGATATCGCCAAGGAAGCTTTCGAGCATATCGATAACAATCACTCGGGTCTTATTAAAGAACAAATAGACGATTTGAAAGAGTTAAAGGACGCGCTCGAATCGGTTGTCAAAGCATTCGACCTGGAAAAGAAGAAGAATTTTAACGACAGATATGAAAAAGCGAAGGATTTGATACGCAAACTCGACAAAAATCAGATTAAATACATCAAGCAGGGAAAATTGAAAGCAAGAACAAACCTTCTGTTCCTTAATATTATTTTTAAGACGGAAGACATTCTCGACAATCTGAAAGCAATTAACGAATTTCTGAAAAACGGCGAGAAAAAATAAATCGAACTAACGGCGTTGAATAAAAAGTAATAATATAGATATAAATATAAAACGATAATATGTCCTGAATAACTTCGGAGAAATTATTGTTAGGTTTGAATTTTTAAGAAAAAAATCGTAATTAGTAATGGCAAATAAAATTGATAAAGGGCAAATGGAAGCAAATAATCAGAAACTAAACGACGTAGCATTCTATTTCCTGATGGGAATTCTGAGCGTAAGCGTAGTTTATATTATCGGTTATTTATTATACGATATATTAGTGGCGTAAATACCTCTTTCTGAAAATCGAAAATTAATTTCGATATATAAATAAGAAAGGGGTGGATATGAGGAAGTCAATCGGGTTTCTGTTGATTTTCCTTCTTCCGCTCGGGGCAAATTTCTATTCTCAGGATCTCTCGCTCTGCGAATTTATCGGTAAGAGCAGCGGCGAAGTCATTAAAAAATTCGGCAAACCAAAATTCCACGACAAAAGCAATCCGGCAATGGAGTGCATTTTCTACCAGAACAATAAAGCGCGGATGGCGTTTATTTCCGATAAGGATGGAGTATTTCAAATCCAGGTCGATTTTATGTACAACAACAAAGCCCAGGCAGATAAGGCTCTCGGCGAATTCCTCGACATGTGCGCTACGAAAAGCCTGGAGGTCGACACTTTGAGCGCTGCGGATTATAAAATTACGGGCAAAGGTATCCGGATGGAACTGAGCATGTTTAATAATACATATACGAAAAAGTACGAAATCAAATTCAAAGCCGAGAAAACAGCCTGGAATTAAACGACTATTTTAATGCCCGTAGCCTTTTCAATCATCTCGCAGCTGACGTCCCATAATTTTTTTCTCAAGCTTTCGTCGTAGCAGACCGACGAGGGACGCGCTTGTTTTTTATCGATAAAATAAGCGCCGGATATATTTGCTACTTCTTCAGAATCTGCAAGATAAACCGAAGTTTCAGCTCCTTTTTCGAGAGTATCTCCTTTAATACTGAAACCAGCGCGCAACAGTTTGGTGTCGATTACGCCGGGGTGCAGCGCGTTTACCGTAATTTGTTTCTTGTTCTTTAAGCGATTGGCAAGTTCGATTGTAAAAATGATATTCGCCAGCTTCGACAGGGCGTAAGCGCCGTACGGATCGTAAAGGATTTCCGCATTGAGATTGTTCCAATCGAGCTTTCCGTTTTGATGAGCGATTGAACTGACGTTGATTATTCTGCCCGGTTCCGCGATGGCGTCCAATAGCAGCCAGGTCAATAACATATGAGCCAGATGATTCACCGCAAAAGTTAATTCGTAGCCGTCCTCTGTCAATGTTTTTTTCTGAGAATAAACCCCTGCATTATTGATCAATACGTTTATATGCGGATAGTTTTGTTTGATTTCGTCGCTCAGTTTTACAACGTTACGGAGGGAAGAGAAATCCGCTCCAATACCGTCGATATTAACTTTTGAATATTTCCTCGTAAGTTCTCCGACAGTCGCGTCGATACGGTTCCGGTTGCGACCGTGAATAATTATATGATGACCTCTTTTTGCCAACTCGTCGGCGGTTTGTTTTCCGATTCCGTCGGTTGAACCCGTAATAAGTATTGTCTTTCCGCTCATATTTTGCCGCTGTTTATTTTAAATGCAAATATAATAAGTTATCAGGACAATATATCTTCATGGAGAAAAAATTTTTATTAAATTCGGTAAGCGAAATAAAGAGATAATTTTGTATTTTTAATAAGACAATAATATTCTTTTCTCTAAGATGGTGAAGTTATGAGAAATACGACCGAGGACGTGCTGATAAAAAAAGATATCGAACCGAAGACTCTGGAATCGTTGAAAAAAGCGAAACAAAAGTTTGAAGAAATATTCGGCGATTCCCGGAATGCAATCGGAATAACCGCTCCTACGGGATTGATGATCCTCGGCGACCATACTCATTATAACGACGGTATATTATTGTCGGCGACTTTGAATTCTTATACGACGGTAATTTTACGAAAAAGAAAAGATTACGAGATCAAAATTTACAATGCGATTAACGAGACGTCGAGAGAATTTAATTTTTTTGATATGCCCTCGGAGACCGACGTCTATTTCAAATACGTGATTGGCATTACGCGGCTTCTGAAGGCAGACAATCTGATCAACAGAGGTTTCGAGGCGCTTTTTGTAAACGACGCGCCCGATTGTATCGGTCTGGGCAAATTTTCTTCTATACAAATAGCGTTCCTCTGCGCGTTCAGGAAGGCGTTTCGCCTTAATACCGACGGATTATTGAATTACGTCCATAAAAACGAACTCGAATTGCTGGGCAAAATTTCCAATGTAGCTCAACACTATACCATCCGTAATTCTAAAAAGAATAAATTCTATTTTATCGATTTGAGAACGCTGCAGGAGAAACAATACAACTACAATTCCGAGTACGACGTGGTTATACTCGATACGCGGAATAAAATTATCGATTCTCTCTCGATTTGCAACGAAAGAATTGAAGAATGCGAAATCGGCGTTAAAGGATTGAGACTTTATATCTGGGGCATTAAAAATTTACGGGACGTAAATTTGGAATTCTTACTGAGACATATTCATATGCTCCCGCGCAGAATATTCAACAGAATTCTCTACAACGTCAGGGAAAGAATAAGAGTCGAGGAAGCGATTGACGCTCTGAAAAAGAAAGATTACAGAGCATTCGGCAAAATCGTATCGCAATCGCACTGGAGTTTGTCGGCTGATTACGAGCTGAGCGACGACACATGCGATTTTATAGTGCGCAATTCCGAAAATATCGATTGCGTTTACGGCTCCAAAATGATTAGCTGTTCTCAATACAGAAGTACATTCCAACTTGTTAGAAAGGAATGCGCCGCCGATTATATCGACCATATTACAAAACTATATTATGAAAAATTCAAAAAAGAGTTGATTGCTTATCGGTTTCAACCGGCCGAAGGCATGAGGGAATACACTTCGAAAGATCTGGAAAAAATCTGAAGTGTGACGCTCGCCGGTAACAAAATTTCGGCGACAAATTCAACTTGATTTTAATAAACCTTAATTATACATTTTCCCGTGAATTTTATGGAGAGTAAATGGATTATAACTTCTTTGACGGTTTCGGATCCGAATACAGCGACGAAGAATTGAAAGAAAAGATTGAAGCCTGCAAAAACATTATTAACGAAGGTCGAATTCTAACCAGTATCGATTTGATAGAAGATACGATTCAACTGTGCATCGATTACGATCTCGTGGAAGACGGATTATATCTCACAAATGCATTGCTGCAGATAACGCCTTATAATTATGAAATCTGGCATTTTAAGGGCATTTTTCTGAATAATATGTTCAGATTTGCCGAAGCCTATAATTGTTTCCGTAAAGCGCTGTCGCTCAATCCCAACGACGTGGATACTCATATCAATATTGCCATTGCGGAAGATAATCTCGGCATGTTCGAAGAAGCGGTGGAGTCGCTCGAAAAGGCTCTCGCCATAGAACCTCATAACGAGGAAATTCTCTATAATCTCGGCGCGCTTTACGAAAAGAAAGAAAAATATAACGAAGCCGTCGAGTATTTCCGAATGGCGGTTGAAAAAGCGCCCGACTATCTGGAAGCCTGGTACGAATTGGGATATTGTTATGAATCGATGGGCGAACTCAAAGATGCCCTTGCCGCTTATGAAATGTATCTAAACGGCGATCCCGAAAATTACGCCGGCTGGTATAATAAAGGAATTGTTCATCTCCGTCTGGAAGAATTCGAAAAAGCAATCAATGCATTCGAACTTTCGATCGCTCTTAAAGACGATTTTTCGAGTTCGTGGTTCAATTGCGGCTACGCTTACTATAAAACCGGCAAATACAAACAGGCGATGACGGCTTACAAAAAAGCCCTTAAAATCGATCCCGACGACGAAACCATTTATTACAATCTCGGGCAGACTTACGAGGAGATGGGCTCGATTGCAAACGCAATTAAATGTTATACGGAAGCCATCAATCTCGATCCCGATTATTACGAGGCATATCTTGCCAGAGGAAATTGTTACGACGCCTCCGGAAAATTCCAGCTGGCGCTGAGAGATTTCAATAAGGCAATTACAATTGCCTCGGAGCCGGTCGACGCCTGGTATGCAAAAGCAGACCTCGAGTATTCGCTCGGCAAATTGAACGAATCGATCGAAAGTTACAAAAATGCGGTCGAAATCGACCCGGATAATTTTAACGGCTGGTTGAAACTTGCAGAGGCTTTTTTCGAAGTGGGAAACTGGCTCGAGTCGCTCAAAGCTTATAAAGAGTGCATTAGAATCGACAAAAATTATGCGCGCGCGTATTATTCGATCGCCAAAATAAATTTTCTGCTCAGCCATACTCAGGAGGGAATCGAATACCTCAAAAAAGCTTTTGAGCTCGATCCGAATATCAAAACCGAATTTACGAACGATTATCCCGAAATCAAATCTTCCAAATTGTTCAATAAACTGATCGACGACAATAAATAGTTTCTTCCGACATGCAAACTCAAAATAAGTTCAATCATAATACAAAGATTATCGGAATTATCGGACACCCGATTAAACATTCGTTTTCGCCTTTGATGCACAATCTCGCATTCGAATTGACAAAACTTAATTATATATATCTGCCTTTCGACGTGCCGCCCACTCTTCTGAAAGATTCGCTCAAAGGCATGATTGCTCTCGGCATAAAAGGTTTTAACGTTACAATTCCGCTCAAAGAAAAAGTTATTCCTCTGCTGAAGGATATTTCGGAAGAGGCTAATATTATCGGAGCCGTTAATACGATAGTGAACGACGAAGGCGTTCTCAGGGGATACAATACGGATGTTCTTGGCGTAATTGAATCTTTGAATCCTTATAAAGAAGAATTGCAAAATTCCGCGGTTACTGTCATTGGCGCCGGCGGAGCGGCGCGCAGCGTTATTTACGCTTTGATTAGACATTTCAAAGTGGAGCGGATTAATATAGTTAACCGGACTGAACAAATAGCCGAGTCGTTGAAAGAATATTTCTCGACTAAAATGCTCTTCAATAATATCAAAGCTTATCCGCTTATGCCGCCGGATTTGGTCAATACTTTCAATTCTTCCAAGCTGATTGTTAATACCACATCGATGGGAATGTTTCCCGATATCGACGACGCGGCGACTACGATTCCTGAATCTTTTAATAAAGAACAAATTGTATTCGACGTTGTCTATACGCCGATTAAAACAAAGTTGTTAAAATTAGCCGAATCGAGGGGAGCCCGTATAATTACCGGATTGAGGATGTTTGTGGAGCAGGGAGCTAAATCTTTTGAACTATGGACGGGCGAAGAAATGCCAAAGGACGAAATCTACAAAGCCATCGAATCGTATTTGATAAATAATTAAGAAGAGACCCCGCCGTTAAAAGGCGGGGCGTTAAGCTTTTTATATTTTTACTCTCTTCAGCGCTTCTTCAGCCACTTCAGCCGAAACAATAATCCTGCCGCACGATTCGCAAGAATAGAGTCGTTTGTTCTGTTTTATTTCCAATTGCCTTTGGGGAGGAACAATATTATGGCACCCCGAGCAAGCCGCTCTGTTGATCGTCGCGATCGCTTTTCCGCCGAGAGCTTTTCGGATTCTCATGTACGTGTTGTAGTCGGGTTTTCTGACTTTGGCGGCTGTCTTTTCCCGAATTTCCTTTAATTTAACTTCTTCCCTTTCGTTGGCTTTTATGATTTGTTTTAATTCGGCTTCTTTAACTTTGAGTTCCTCGTTTAGAGTGTCGAGCTGAGGTCTAATTTCTTCTATTTCTCCCTTCAGTTTTTCGATCAGATTTTCAAGCTCGGTATTTTCTTCTTCGAGCTTTTTAATCAATTCCTCCGCGTGATCGATCTCTTTTGTTAGCGCGTCGTATTCTTTGTTGTTGCGCACCTGATAAAGCTGGCTTTTGAATTTTTTCAGATTTGTCTGGAGACGCTCTATCTCCTCGTCGTTGTCCCTTCTTTTTTTGAGGGAATCCTCTTTTTCGGTCTCCTTAGTACGAATTTGTTCCTGGATTGCATCGATTTGGGAAGTAAGTTCGTTGACGGCTGCGGGCAAATCCCCCCTCAACTCTTCGAGTTGGTCGAGTTGGTCGTCAATTAACTGTAATTCGTAGAGTACTGTTAATCGTTCTAACAATTTATTTATCTCCTTTATGTTTATAAAACTTTACCGGGTTTGTACTGCGCGAG
The DNA here is from genome assembly GCF_049325435.1 of Melioribacter sp. Lineage (NCBI taxonomy): Bacteria > Pseudomonadati > Ignavibacteriota > Ignavibacteria > Ignavibacteriales > Melioribacteraceae > Melioribacter > Melioribacter sp. The sequence goes on from NZ_JBMOLD010000018.1 coordinate 115,081, forward strand.
TATTTATAGACTTTAATTTTTTTGTCGTTAATAAATTTTTCGATTCTCTTTTTAACTTCGTCGAGAACGACAACCTCGGTTTCGTAGTGTCCTGCGTCGATAAGATGGATTTTGTCGAGAGCGTCGTGAAAAGTATGATATTTTATATCGGCCGTTACAAACGCATCGGCGCCGGAAGCGACGGCTCTGCCGAGCAGTTCCGAGCCGGAACCGCCGCATACGGCAACTTTGCGAATTTTTTTCTGATTCCCTTTCGTATATCTGAACGATTCGAGACGGAGAGATTTTTTTACGTAGTCGTAAAAATCAGAAGGCGACATTTCCGTCGGCAATATACCGATACAGCCGGCGCCGAAATTTTCGTTCTCGTTTTTCAAAGGATAAATATCGTAAGCCGGCGTTTCGTACGGATGGTAAGTGCGTATGGCGTCGATTATTTTCGGTAAAAGCCATTTGTCGGCAATCATTTCCATACGTATTTCGGCCGCTTTTTCGAATGCTCCCTTTTTGCCGATTACCGGATTCGTATTCTCGCCGCCTTGAAACGTACCTTCGCCTTTAAGTCTGAAACTGCATCTCGAATATTCTTCGATGATTCCCGCCCCGGTCTCGAACAGTTTTTCCGAAAGCAAATCGACCGATTCCTCGGGCGCAAAAACTACTATTTTAACGCGATTGGAATCCGCATTCTGAAGGAATTTGATTTCCTGAAGATTTAATTTCTTTGCAAGGGCAAACGAAACTCCGTCTTTAGTAAAATCGAGATTCGTATGAGCCGAATAGACCGTTAGACCGTGGATAATAATTTTTTCTATCAGATTGTCTTTGTCGAATTCAAGTTTTTTTAGCGGATTGAAAATAAACGGGTGGTGCGTAAAAATAAAGTTGCATTTCTTTTTGATGGCTTCCGAAACAACGTTGTGATTTAGTTCGAGGCATATCAGAATGTTTTTCAATTCTTTGTTTCGGGAGCCAATTTGAATGCCGACGTTGTCTCTTTCCCATGCGGCTTCTTTTGGCGCCCAGTCTTCAAGATATTTTATCAGTTCACCTATTTTCATATATATACAAAAAAAAATGCACCCCGATTTAATTGGAGTGCATTTTTACCTTTAAGAATTATTACTGTACGACTCTGGTATTTTCGTTTTGTAACTAAATGTGTCCATAATTATATACAAAAATATGATTTCCGGTCTTTAATTTCAATACCGGCATTAAAATTAATCTTTTTCGATCCAATTTCCGTCTTCTTTAATTAATTCGATTAGTTCGTCGAGAGCGTATTCTGACTTGATATTTCTTTTGACAATATCTTTTCCCCGGTAAAGTGTGATTTTGCCCGGACCCGAACCGACATAACCGTAATCTGCGTCGGCCATTTCGCCCGGTCCGTTTACGATGCATCCCATTATTGCAATTTTAACCCCTTTCAGATGCTCCGTCCTTTTGCGGATTTTGTTTGTAACTTCGACCAGGTCGAATAAAGTTCTGCCGCACGAAGGGCATGCGATATATTCGGTTTTGGATATTCTGGTGCGCGTGGCTTGTAAAATTCCGAACGACAACCTGTTGATTAATTCGGTTGCCCCGGCGTCGCTTTTCGCCGCCGGCGTAATCCAAACGCCGTCTCCCAATCCGTCTATAAGCAAAGCTCCTAAATCGGTCGACGAATAGAGCGTCAACTTTTCGGAGTCGTCCGTCGAATAAGCGCGCCGGATGACCACGGGGTTTTTAATATCGTTTTCGATTAAATGAAAAAACACCCTCCTCTGCTCTGCCATTCCGTGCAAATTACCTGTTGTAAGAACGAATACAATCCGGGGGTCGTTCTTGATAATTTCCAGCGATTTGTTTTTTATGTCGTTAATGCTGATCTCTACAAAATTCATCACAAACGATTTTGAAATCGACTGAGCGAAGTCTTTCGTCGAGCCGAAATAAGGAAAATATTCGGTCTTTTTTTCCGATTTTATCCATTCGTCGTAATCCAGAATCGGTTTGAGATTTGTCGGCAGATTAAATGCTGGAATTTTTTTGCCAAGATAAATGTAATCCGCGGATTGGTCGGAGTAGTTCCATTTGTCCGTTCCGCCGTCGTATGTATATCCGATCGGCTCGAGTTGACTTTCTTTATTTAAATCGACCAACGCAAAATCGGCAATCACTTTCGGAACGTTGGCGCCGCCGAAATCAGACACTTCAAAAGTTTCACGTCGTTTGTAATTGAACGGATCGATAACGACTTTTTTGATTGAAGGAATCGATTCGTGTCCGCCTCTGTTGGCGTATCTTTCTGCAAGGGTTATTGCGACGGGTATTTCGTTTTCGGGTTCCTCTGTCAGCGAAACGCGAATCGTGTCGCCGAGACCGTCTTCGAGCAGCGCTCCGATTCCCACTGCAGATTTAATTCGTCCGTCTTCGCCGTCGCCTGCTTCGGTTACTCCCAGATGCAGGGGGTAATTGTATCCCTCTTCTTCCATTTTATTGACGAGCAGTCGATAAGCCTGTACCATCACTTGCGGGTTGCTGGCTTTCATCGAGAGGACGATGTCGTGAAAATTTTCGTCGCGGCAGATGCGTACGAATTCCAACGCCGATTCGACCATTCCCAGCGGAGTGTCGCCGTAACGGCTCATTATTCTGTCCGACAGCGAACCGTGATTGGTTCCGATTCGAATCGCCGTGCCGTATTCCTTGCAAATTTTAAGCAGAGGCACAAAGCGTTCGCGTATTCTTTCAATCTCTTCCTCGTATTGCTTGTCGGTATATTCGATTGTCTGGAATTTCTTTTTATCGACGTAATTGCCGGGATTTATTCTCACTTTTTCGACAATGCGAGCCGCCACTTCAGCCGCGTTGGGAGTAAAATGAATATCGGCAATGAGCGGAGTTTTATAGCCTCTCTTGCGCAGTTCGTTTTTGATATTTTCAAGATTGCGCGCTTCGTTTATGCTCGGAGCGGTTATTCGAACGTATTCGCAGCCCGCTTCGATCATTCTAATCGATTGCTCGACCGTAGCGATTGTATCCATTGTATCTGTAGTAGTCATCGACTGAACTCTGATCGGATTGTCGCCGCCGAGCGGAACGCCGCCAATATTAACTTCTCTCGTTTTATATCGTTTATATCTCGTTGCGCTTAGGCAATATTTGAATTTTTCCATATCCATTGATTTTATCGTTTTTTAATTAACCCGGCAAAAGATTCCGCGAATTCAACTGCTGCGTTCGGGTCGCGAGCCGTAATAATTCGCCCGTCTTCTACCACCGGCGCGTCTTTGTATTTAACGCCAAAGGATGCGAGTTCGGGCTTGTCCGACGGATAGCAAACGGCAAACTCGCCTAAAACGCCGGCTTTAGCCAGAATCAACGGCGCGCTGCATATTGCTCCGATCGGTTTTTTCAATCGATCAAATTCCTGAACAATTTTTATCAGTTTTTGATTCCCTTTATAGTTCCGGGCTCCTGAGCCGCCGACGAGTATTAATCCTTCGAAATTTGCCGGATGAATGTTGTATAATTGTATGTCGTTTTTTACTTTTAGTCCCGAAGAGCCGACGCAAATTCCCGTAGCATCCGAAGCAATAAAATAGTTGATCCGCTCTCGTTTGAGCGCGGACGTTACGGCGAGATATTCCTCTTCACTGAAATCGGTTTGAGGGATAAATAATAACAGACTTTTCGGAATCAAAAAATTTCTTTCCATGATGATTATCGCTAAAATAACAATATTAAAATTGACGGGCAATGTTGATTCGGTACGGATTAATGAATTAAGTTTACGGAAGCGATAAGAAACGGTTTGAGGAAATGAGAATACCCGACGAAAAGATAGACGAAATACGAAACGCTGCGGATATAGTAGACGTGATAAGTCGGGAAGTGTCCTTGAAGAAGAGGGGCAAGAATTTCGTCGGGTTATGTCCTTTCCATTCCGAAGACACGCCTTCTTTTACGGTCAGCAGGGAAAAACAGATTTATCACTGTTTCGGCTGCGGAGCCGGCGGCGACCTGTTCCGGTTTATGATGGAATTCAAAAAAATTTCGTTTGTGGAAGCCGTTCAGGAAATAGCCGACTTTGTGGGAATTCCGATCGAACCGGAGAGCGGTTATTCCGAAAAATATAAAGCCCAGGAAGAACTTTACGACATTATGTCGGCCGCTGTCAGATATTTTACCGAAATTCTGCATAAAAGCAAGGAAGCCGAGGAAGCCAGAAATTATCTTATCAAAAGGAACATCAAGCCGTCGACGCAAAAACTATTCAATATCGGTTTTGCGCCTTACGGATGGGACAACTTTTTGACATTTGCAAAACAAAACGGCATTGACCTTCAAAAAGCAAGGTTGCTCGGACTTATCGATACGAAACAAAACGGCGATTATTACGATAAACTGCGCGGCAGAGTAATATTTCCGATTCATTCCACAAACGGGAGAATTATAGCATACGGCGCGCGAATTCTCGACGATTCCGAAAAGACCGCCAAATATATCAACTCGCCCGAGACACCGATCTATTCCAAAAGGGAAGTCCTCTACGGACTCTTTCACTCTAAAGAAGAAATACGCAAACTCGACAGGGCTATTCTTGTGGAAGGTTATATGGATTTGATATCGCTTTTTCAGGAAGGAGTCCAGAACGTAGTTGCGTCGTCGGGAACTTCGTTGACCGAGGAGCAGGTAACGTTGCTGTCGAGATTCACCAGGAATATTTACGTTTTGTTCGACGCCGACGCCGCCGGTCAGAATGCGGCTCTGCGAAGCATCGAAATTCTTTTGAAGCATGATTTCGACATTAAAGTGGTTTCGCTGCCAGAAGGAGAAGACCCCGATTCCTTCATCAAGAAACACGGGCGGGAGAAATTTCAGGAGCAGCTTCAGAAAGCCCAGAATTTCTTTGAATTTACCGCTTCCAAATACGCCTCCGAAGGAAGATTCGACGACCCTTCGACATCGGCGGCTGCTTTGAGGGAAATTATTAAAAGCCTGGCTCTTGTTAAAGACGAATTGAAGCTGAATTTCTATATAAAATCGATAGCCAGGAAATTCAACCTTCGCGAAAAACTGATCGAAAAAGAATTGGACGAATTTCGCAAGAGCTCTTCAGGAAGAAACGAAACTAGAAAAGTCGCCGCGGCAAGTTATGCCAGGCCGCAAGTTGCCGCCGCTCAAAAAGCAAATCCTTACGAGCGTGAATTGGCGCGTCTTTTATTGAGCGGCAAGGAAGAGATTGTGGATTATATACTCGAAAAAGTAGGGTCGGAATCGTTCCGCCATCCCAATCTGAAAAAGATTGCCGAAATAGTGGCAGAATGCCACAAACAGAATAACGTTTCTACGGCTAATATTCTCGACCATATTACCGAAGAGGGTTTGAGAGAATTTTTGCGCCTGTGGCTGATGAAAGACGAACAGATATCGACTATCAGCGATAAATGGGACAATTTTTATATCAGCGGAAAACTCGAAAAAGACACGCTGGAACACGCCGTTCAAACCGTAAGGAATTACTTCATATATAAAATAGAAGAAGAAATAAAAAGCAACAACGAATTGATTCAAACCAACAACGACGAAATGCTTCATCTGGAATTGCTGAAACGCAACAAGGAGTTGTACGAACAAAAGAAAGAACTGTTGAACAATTGAGCGAAACCATGAATTACAATCCTTCCCTTTACGAAATTAACATCCGCGCGTTTTTGAAAAGATTCGGAGAAGATGCCGCGCTCGAAAATATACCTGATGATTACTGGATGGAACTCCGTTCCAAAGGAATCGATTATGTCTGGTTAATGGGCGTCTGGAAAACTTGCGAAGAAAACGTGGACAAATATTGCTTTGAAGATTATCTGATTAAAAGTTACGACAAAGCGCTAAGCGATTGGCGCAGGCGCGACGTAATCGGTTCGCCTTTTGCAATCGATAAATACGAGGTTAATCCAAGGCTCGGAACCGAGGAATCGTTGCTGAAATTGAAAAACTTACTCAACGATATCGGAATTAAATTGATTCTCGATTTTGTGCCGAATCATTTCGGAGCCGATACGAGCCTTCTTCGCGATGCCCCGGACATATTTCTGAAAGTGGATGAGTCGAATTATCTTAAAGATCCTCACACGTTTTTCAAACCTTTTGAAGACCGAGACGAATATTACGCGCATGGCAGAGACCCGTTTTTCCCGGCATGGCAGGATACAATCCAGGTAAATCTGATGAGCCGTAAAGCACGCGGCTATTATATCGATATTCTCGGTAAGATGACGCGGCTCTGCGACGGTATCCGGTGCGATATGGCTATGCTGGCTATGAATAACGTTTTCAAAAATACATGGGCGGGAGTCTATAATAATGCGGAAGATGAGGGACCGGTTGTCGAGTTCTGGGAAGAGATAATAGGAAGCGTGCGTTCCGTACGAAACGACTTTATATTTATTGCGGAAGCATATTGGGACCTCGAATGGAAATTGCAACAGCAGGGCTTCGATTATACTTACGACAAAAAACTGACCGACAGAATTACCGCAGGTTACGTGAGGGATATTCACGACCACCTGATGGCTGAGGAATCGTATCAAAAAAAATCCGTCAGGTTTATCGAAAATCACGACGAAGAGAGGTCTGTTACGCTTCTCGGCAAAGAAAAAGCCCTGGCGGCTGCCGTAATCATAAGCACTATTCAGGGAATGCGTTTTTATTTCGACGGGCAATTCGAAGGCAAAAAAATTAAACTTCCGGTGCAGCTCGGGAGAGAACCCGCAGAGCCCGTTAATAAAGAAATTAAAAATTTTTACGACAAACTTTTGAGCATCGTCTCGTCAGACGTACTCAAAAAAGGCAAATGGACTCTGCTGGAGCCGGCGCCTGCGTGGGATGGGAATTCAACTTATCTGAATATGCTCGCCTGGGAATGGACCCATCAACACAAAAATTGTCTGGTGGTTATTAATTTTTCGGATAAAACATCTTCCTGCCGAATTAAGCTCGATCTCCGGGATTACGACGAGGAAATTCTTCTCAACGATTTGCTGAACGATAAAGTTTACAGACGAAGTTCCGAAGAAATAATTATGCAGGGTTTGTACATCGAACTCAAACCGTATGCCTCCCATATATTTATGTGGGAATAACCGTTGCGTAAATTCATTTGTCGGTTTAAACCATTCGATCTTTAATTGAAATTAGCGCACACTTTATAATTTTGATTATAAAAATAATTTGTTACTTTTGTTATGCTGCTTATCTTGCTCTGCAGGGCGCTGTAATAATCGGTGCGTTAGAAATTTCTAAAAAGGTGGGGAGATGGGAAGCAAACCGAGGGAGAATTTAATTTCAGAAAAAGGTAAATTTGAAACGCTCATATCTCTCTTAAATAATTTACCCGTTCCCGCTCTCCTGTGCAAAAAAAGACCCCGCAAAATAATTGCGGCAAACAAAGCCGCCGCGCGTCTCTATGGCTATTCCTTGAAAAAAATTCTGCAGTTGAAATTCGACGATTTACTGCCGGATAAAAAAACTCCCGCCAAGCACAAAACCAGCAAGGGTAAATTAATCGACGTAAAAATTGCGGAAGAAGAAATTGAAATAAACGGCAGAAAGTTTCTGTTGATACAAGTATGCGACTTTACCGAAGAATCGCATGCGCTCGACAAACTTTTCCTTTCCGAAGAAAAACTGAGAACCACGCTCTACAGCATTGGCGACGGAGTTATTGTTACAGACGACAAGGGGCGGGTAACGATTATGAATCCCGTAGCCGAAAAACTGACCGGATGGAAAGAAAAAGACGCCAAAGCCAAAAAACTCGATTCCGTTTTCAGGATTGTAAACGAATTCAGCCGGAAAAATGCGGACAATCCGGTTAAAAGAGTTTTACGGGAAGGCGCTGTCGTCGGACTGGCAAACCACACTCTTCTTATATCGAAAGACGGGAAAGAATATCCGATACTCGACTGCGCCGCCCCGATTAAAAATAGTCAGGGCAAATTGACGGGAGTAGTTCTCGTTTTCAGAGACCAGTCCAAAGAAAGAGAAGCGCAAAGAAAAATTGAAGAAGCTCGTAAACTGTCCGACGGCATAGTCGAAACAATAAGGGAGCCGCTCGTCATTCTCGACAAAAATTTCAGAATAATAAGGGCGAATAAAGCTTTCTACTCGAAATTCGACACCAAACCGGAAAATGTGGAAGGAAAAATCTTTTTCGATATAGAAAATAAATCCTGGAATATTCCCGAACTGAAAAGACTGCTGAAGAAAATTCTTCCGCAAAACACTTCGTTTAACGATTTCGTTGTCGAACATAACTTCACGCGAATCGGCAAAAAAACAATGCTGCTTAATGCCAGAAGAATTTACAGGGACGGCAATAAAACCGAAATGATACTGCTGGCAATCGAAGATATAACCAACAGAAAAGAATCCGAAGAAAAAATCAAAAAGTACAATCGCCTTTATGAAGTTTTGAGCAACATAAATCAATCGATTGTACGAATTGACGACGAACGTAAATTATTGAAGACCATTACGGAAATTGCCGTTTCGAAGGGAGATTTTAAGTTGGCGTGGTTGGGTAAGCGTGACGGAAACTTACTTAAAGAAGCTTCGAAAGCGGGCAGAGACGAGCTTTTCCCTTACGATAAAATCGACATCGATAAAGCCGATTCTAATTTGTTGAAAGATGTATTGCTCAAAAAAGAAAAAAAGATTCTCAATAGTCCGCGGGAATATAAAAAAGACAAATATTTACGGAAAGCCGCCGAGAACGGAGCAAAAGCGTGCGCGCTGCTGCCGATTACTCCAAATGATGATTCGTGGGGCGCGTTAATTTTGGTTTCTGATCAATTGGAATTTTTCGACGCCGAAGAAATTAAACTCCTCGACGAATTGACGCTCGACATTTCATTCGCGTTAGATTACTACAGGAAAGAAAAAGAAAGATTAGCCGCCGAAAAAATCATTCGAGATAACGAAGCTCTTTACAGAACTCTGCTCGAATCGAGCGAGGATTCGATTTATCTCGTCGATCCCGAAGGCAATTATCTTTATATGAACAATAAATACCTGTCGAGGTTGGGAAAAACGCACGCCGAAGTTATTGGAAAACATTATTCCGAATTTCATACCCCCGAAGGTACGGACGAATTTTTGGACAGGATTAATTATGTAATAGCAAATAGAAAGCCGGTTACTTACGAATACAAAAGCAATCGCGACGGACGCTACTTTATCCGCACTCTGAGTCCCGCTTGCGATAAAATCCACAATACGGTAAACGCCGTTACGATAATATCAAAAGATATTACCGAACGCAGAATAACCGAATTGCAGTTGAAAGAGAGCGAGGAAAAATTCAGAAAACTCGCAGAATCGACAAACACGGCAATCTTTATCTACAGGAACACAAAATTTGTTTATGCCAACAGAGCGACGGAAATTCTTACGGGTTACAACGCGGAAGAATTATACAAAATGAATTTCTGGGATGTGGTTCATACCGACGACAGGGAACTGATTATCGAAAGAGGTATGGCTCGGCTCAGGGGAGAAAAAGTTCCCGCCCAATATGAATTCAGAGTTATCAGAAGAGACGGCGAAATAAGATGGATTAGTTTTACTGCGACTATAATAGAATATCAAGGCGACACGGCGGCTATCGGTACGGCTTTCGATATTACTGACAAAAAAATAGCCGAGGAGGCTCTTAAAGAAAGCGAAGAACGCTTCAGGGCAATTTTCGAAAACTTGACCGTAGGAGTCTACCGCGCAAAAACCGACGGCAGACTGATAATGGTCAATCCTTCGTTTGTTGAAATGCTCGGCTGCGAAAGCGTTGACGATGTGCTGAAAAATCATACAATATGGGACTTCTGCTCGGATACGGAACGCCGCGAGCAATTCTATCGAATATTATTGGAAGAAGGGATCGTTTACCGTTTCGAAGAAGTCTGGAAAAAGAAAGACGGAACGTTAATCAACGTAAAAGAAAGCGCGCGGGCGTAAAAGGACGACAAAGACAACATTTCGTTTTACGAATGCGTTGTTGAAGACATTACCATTCATAAAAAAGCCGAAAAGGAACTGATACTTGCCAAAGAAAAAGCCGAGAAAGCCGACCTTCTGAAAACTAACTTTCTCGCGCAGATTTCGCACGAAATCAGAACCCCGATAAACGTAATAGTTAATTTTAACAATCTCATTAAAGAAGAAATCGAAAATTACGTAAGCGACGAAGTTATGGAGGGCTTTTTCGCCGTCGAACAAGCCAGCAGGAGAATTATCCGAACCATCGATCTGATTTTGAACGTAGCGGAAATTCAGACTAACGCATACGAACCGATTTTCAGAGACATAAACATTAAAGAAGAAATTGTCGATAATATTATTAAGGAATATTCTTTCTACGCTAAGGATAAAAATCTTTCTTTGATCGAAACGGTGAATACGGATAATTGCATAGTCCGGTGCGACGAGTACTCTGTGTCGCAGATTATTGCGAATCTCGTAGACAATGCGATCAAATATACGCCTTCGGGCAAAGTGGAGGTTGTATTGAGCCGGAATGAAAAAGGACGGCTTGTCTTAGAAGTTAAAGATACGGGCGTAGGTATGAGCGAGGATTTTTTACCACAACTTTTCAAACCGTTTACTCAGGAAGAATCGGGATATACCAGACGGTACGAAGGAAGCGGACTCGGTTTGGCGCTCGTGAAATACTATTGCGATTTGAATAATATCGATATAGACGTAGAAAGCGGGAAAAACAAAGGCGCTAAATTTACGCTTACATTTAAATGATAATTTATTGTTTATTTTGGTCGGATAAATTCATAAATTTAAGTCATAATAAACGGAAGGAGAGAAATGAGCGAAGCCAGAAAACCAACTATTCTGATTGTAGAGGACGATTACGAAAATCAGAAATTCCTTCAGCTCTTTCTTAAAAGAAAATTTGAAGTCGAAGTTTGCGACTCAGCGGAAACCTTCTACGAAAAAATGAAAGAAAAAAAGATCGATATTATTTTAATGGATATATCGCTTAGAGGGAAAAAAGACGGTCTGCAGCTTACCAAAGAATTGAGGGAATCCGAGGAATATAAAAATATGCCGATTGTAGGCCTCTCAGCCCATGTTTTTCAAAGAGACAAAGACAATGCCTACAATGCCGGAGTGGATATATTTCTTACAAAACCGATTCAGAACAGCGTTTTGATGGAAACGTTGATTAAAACTCTCGAGAAAAAAACAGGCATTAAAATCGAATAAATTTATGTAAGAACTTTTCGATTTTCCGATGCGTCTAAAGGGCACAATTTAAAGAGGAGTATCATGAAAAAAGTAATCTTCTTGTTGCTAGTCCCATACGTATGCGCGTTCGGACAATCTTACCGAGCCGAAGCGAACATGAAATTTCACAAATGGTTCAGATGGCACAAAGGCTCGCCTATGCTCGAACTCAATTACGGTTTTACTTCGCCCGAATACAAAAAACTTAATGGCGAGTTTGCCGATTTCGGTTCTCTCGATATTAAACTCGGATATACGCGGATTGATACTTTTGAATTGAATGTTACAGAACTGAGCGAAAAATTTTTAATCGGAGGCAAGGCGTCTTCGAAATTGATTAAAGACGAGGGCGTCGATTATAAAGCCGATATCTGGAAATTCGGATTCGGCAAAAGGGAAGGATACGGATACAGATTCGATAAAGCGGGAATCGAGCCGTACGTTCAGGAAGGTTTCCTCTGGTCGGATTTCAAATCGGAGCCTTTAAACGTGGTCTCGTCGGATTTAATATACGAAGATATCGAATTGTTGAAACGCTTCGAAGGAAGAGTAAGATTCGGATCGAACGGCGAAGCGGGACTGAAATTCAGAATAGGGAATCATTTGACTTTCAACGCCGCATACGAATACAACCAGATTTTTCCGCGTTACCTCTTCTGGAAGCACGCGGGCAGCGTTGCAATCGAAGGCGCGGCGGGTAAACTGCTCGACGAATTTATAGAAGAAGCGGCATATTCTTCGCCTTACGCCGCTCCGATAATTCATCTTTTGCTGAAAGGCGGACTTTCGTACGCTTTTTACGAATTGAGAAAAGACAGAATGAACTGGCCTTTCGAAAGCGAATCTCCGATCAGCTACGCTACGGTTAAGTTCAGCGTTTCTTTTTCGTTTTAAAATAAAAAAGCCTTCTGCTTAATTTTAAACAGAAGGCTTTTTACGCAATAGTTATTATTAATATTCATCCCAGCTTTTAATTTCGAGACTGTCGGGATTTTTATTTACAAGCGCTTCGGCCAATCTCATTGCAAGTTGGCGGTTTGTAATAAGAGGAATTTTATAATCGACGGCTGTGCGTCGAATCAGGTAGTCGTTTGTAAGTTCTTCTTCCTGGAAGTTTTTCGGAATGTTGATAACCAGGTCGATCGATTTGGATTTAATTAAATCGAGAGCGTTCGACTTCTTGCCGTTCAAAGGCCAATCGACCGTATCGACCGCTATGCCGTTGGAATGCATGAATTTTGCCGTTCCTGGCGTGGCGTAATATTTTACTCCTGTTTTCTGGAGTTGTCTCAATGGCTCGAGAAGTTCGGATTTCGATTCGATTGTACCCGAAGAAACCAGTATCGATTTAATCGGGAATCGGAAACCGACCGCGGTCAATGCTTTTAGAAACGCCTCGTCGAAATCTTTGCCCAAGCATGCAACTTCGCCTGTCGACGCCATTTCCACTCCCGTCGTCGGGTCGGCGCCTTCGAGACGCGTAAATGAAAACTCCGGCGCTTTAACTCCAACGTAATCGTAATTGAACGAAAAATCGTTCGACTTTTCAACTTTTTTGCCGACTATAACTTTCGCGGCGATATCGATAAAATTTTTCTTGAGAGTTTTCGAAACGAACGGGAACGATCTCGAAGCTCTCAGATTGCATTCGATTACTTTTACTTTATTGTCTTTTGCGAGAAACTGGATATTGAAAGGTCCGTTGATATTAAGCGAACGGGCGATATCCGAAGAGAATTTTTTAATTTGCCGCATCGTTTCGAGGTACGTCCTTTGAGCCGGAAGCACCAGTGTGGCGTCTCCCGAGTGGACGCCCGCATTCTCAACGTGTTCGGAAATTGCCGAGCAGACAATCTCGCCGTTCTGAGCAACCGCGTCGAATTCGAGCTCCTTGGCGTTAACCAGGAATTTCGAAATAACCACCGGATGTTCGGGCGATACGTCGACGGCTTTCTGCAAAAAGTTTGTAAGCTCCACGTCGTCTGTTGCTATTGCCATTGCGGCTCCGCTCAATACGTATGAAGGGCGAACCAGCACCGGGTAACCGACTTTGTTGGCGAATTGAAGAGCTTCGCTAATTGTTTTGAGCGCGCTCCATTCGGGTTGTTCTATTCCGAGTTTGTCCAGCAGGGCTGAGAATTTTCTGCGGTCTTCGGCGTTGTCGATCGATTCGGGAGAAGTGCCGAGAATCCGCACTCCGATTTTATGAAGTTTAAGCGCCAGATTGTTCGGCGTTTGGCCGCCCATCGAAACTATTACTCCGCGCGCTTTGATTTGATCGTAAATTTCCCAGATAGTCTCAGTCGTAAGTTCTTCGAAAAAGAGAGCGTCGGATTGATCGTAATCGGTGCTTACGGTTTCGGGATTGCAGTTTATAATAACCGATTTATAACCCAGTTCTCTCAATGTCTTACTCGTATTAACGCAGCACCAGTCGAATTCGACCGAACTGCCGATTCTGTAAGGACCGGAACCGAGTATGATTATACTGTTCTTAAGCTTGAGAGTCGAATCGTGTTTCGAGCAATTGTACGTAAGATAAAGATAATTTGTCTGAGCCGGATATTCGGCGGCTAACGTATCGATATGCTGAATAAAAGGATGAATGTTGTGCTTAGCGCGTAGTTTATAAATGTCGTGCGCGTCTTTATCGAGTATATTCGCAATTTGCCTGTCGGAAAAACCGTGTTGTTTGGCTTCCAAAAGCGTTTCTTTAGTTAAGCTGTTAGAGCTCTTAATTTTCTTTTCGATCTCGACGATGTTCTGAATCTTGTGAAGGAACCATTTATTGATATGGGTCAAATTATGCACCCAGTCGACGGAATAACCGCTTTTGAGAGCCTGAACGACCGCAAACATTCGTTCTTCGGTCGGATTGCTGAGAGCTTCCTCCAGGTTGTCGAATTCGATTTTGGTTCTGCTTGCCGTCAAACCTTCGACGCCGATGTCGAGCATTCGCATCGCTTTTTGAATGGCTTCTTCGAATTTCCTGCCGATTGCCATTACTTCGCCGACCGACTTCATCGACGAACCCAATTTCCGTTTGACCAATCGGAATTTCTTCAAATCCCACCGGGGAACTTTAACCACAATGTAGTCGAGCGCGGGTTCGAAAAACGCTTTTGTTACTTTTGTGATTGAATTCGGCAGTTCGTGGAGTCCGTATCCGAGCGCCAGTTTGGCGGCTACGAACGCCAGAGGGTAGCCCGTGGCTTTCGACGCAAGCGCCGAACTTCTCGACAGTCGCGCGTTAACTTCGATGACGCGGTAATCGTGCGAATTCGGATCAAGCGCAAACTGAATGTTGCATTCGCCTACGATGCCGAGATGGCGGATTGTCTTGATTGCAATTCCCCTCAACCGGTGATATTCTTCGTTCGTCAATGTTTGGCTGGGAGCGACCACAATGCTTTCACCGGTATGGATTCCCATCGGGTCGATATTTTCCATATTACATACCGTAATGCAATTATCGTAACGGTCGCGCACCACTTCGTATTCGATTTCTTTCCAGCCTTCGAGATATTCTTCCACGAGAATCTGAGAAGTATAAGAGAGGGCTTTCGAAGCTAATTTTTCAACCTCTCTTTTATTGCGACAAATTCCCGAACCGAGCCCGCCGAGCGCATAAGCAATTCGAATTATAACAGGAAAACCGATCTTCTTGGCGTATTCAATCGCTTCTTCGGTTGAGCTGACGGCTTTGCTCTGCGGAAATTTAACGTCGATTTCGGAAAGTTTATTGCAGAAGAGTTGACGGTCTTCCGTATTTTCAATCGCTTCTATCTGAGTGCCGAGAACTTTTACTTTGTACTTGTCGAGAATTCCCTGCTTGTGGAGGTCGAGTCCGCAGTTCAATGCTGTCTGACCGCCGAAACCGAGTATAATTCCGTCGGGCTTTTCACGCGCAATTACGCGTTCCACGTATTGAGCCGTAATCGGAAGCAAATAAACTTTGTCGGCAAGGTAATCCGAAGTTTGAATGGTGGCGATGTTGGGATTAATTAAGATTGTATAGACGCCCTCTTCTTTGAGAGCTTTAATAGCTTGCGAGCCGGAATAATCGAATTCGCCGGCTTCGCCGATCTTAAGCGCTGAACTTCCTATAATTAAAACTTTTTTGTATTTCATCGGCTTTCTTCTTTTAATTAAACATCTTTTAGAAATTCATCGAAAATGAATTCGGTGTCGACCGGACCGGGCGTGGCTTCAGGATGAAACTGAACGCTTCTGAAGGGCAGTTTTTCGTGAATCATTCCTTCGTTCGAATAATCGTTGAGATTTTCGAACCACGGCATCCAGCCTTTGGGCAATGTCTTTGTGTCGACCGCAAAACTATGATTTTGCGAAGTTACATAGCATTTGTTGGAACCGACAACTTTAACAGGCTGGTTTTGACTGCGGTGTCCGTATTTCAATTTATAAGTTTTGGCTCCGGCCGCCAGAGCCAGTATCTGATGACCCATACAAATGCCAAGCGTGGGCACCTGTTTCTGGATTAATTTGCGAGCGGTTTCTACAAGCTTTTTATACACAACCGGATTGCCCGGTCCATTGGACAAAACAACGCCGTCGAAATCCTCGTTCGAAATATCGTAATCGTACGGAACTCTTAATACACGCACATCCCTGTCAAGAAGGTTTGTGATAATGCTTTTTTTGCAGCCGCAATCGACAAGGAGAATTCTCTTTTTACCGCTGCCGTACTCGTATTTCTGCGAAATGGTTACTTTTGAAATTAAATTGTCCGTATCGGGGTCGTAGTAGTCGACGGGTTTATTGTCCGTAATAATTTTGCCGAGAAGCGTGCCTTGCTCGCGTAGAATTTTTGTTAGTCCGCGCGTATCTACGCCGTAGAGACCGGGAATATCGTATGCCTTGAGCCATTCGTCCAGACTTTGATAGCCGTTCCAGTGGGAATATTTTTCGGAGTGTTCCGAAACCACAATTGCTTCTACCTGAATTTTCTGCGATTCGAAAAAGAGAGGCAGGTCGTCCGAATCGTTTAATTGCGGAACTCCGTAATTGCCCACAAGCGGATAAGTAAATACGAGAATCTGACCTTTGTAAGAAGGGTCGGTCATCGTTTCCGGATAGCCCATCATGCCGGTATTAAACACAACTTCGCCCGCTGCATTTCTTCTGCTCCCGAATAGAAATCCTTCGAATACTTTTCCGTTTTTCAGTACAAGTTTGGCTTTTCGTTTGGGCGTAATTTTTCTATCTTTCATAGCGTCGTATATCTCCAAGTTATTTAGGGAGGAAGCCTGCAATTGGATGTATAAATAAATTGTGCAAATTTATGAAAAAAATTTTTTCGTTCAAAATAATTATTGCTTTATGCTTGGAAAAATAAATAAAATATCGATTATCGCATGTTTAACCTTAATTATTACGGCTTGCTCGTCATCGGTGCGATTTACTTCGAAAACCGAAAAATCCCCCGACGACTATAATAGTTTGAGAGTTCAAACCGGAATCGCATCTTTTTACAGCGACGAATTTCACAATAAAATAACATACAGCGGCGAAGTTTACGACATGAATTCGGTTTCCGCGGCGCACCCTTTCTTTCCGATGGGAACCCTTGTGCGCGTAACAAATCTTGCTAACAAAAAGAGCATAGTATTGAAAATAAACGACAGGATGCCGTATCGCCCCGACAGGATAATCGACCTCTCGCTCGGCGCCGCCAGAGAACTCGGCTTTGTGGAAGAAGGACTGGCCGAAGTCAAAGTCGAAGTGCTCGAATGGGGGAAGGGAAAAAAATAATCAATTCTGAAACGTTTTCCGTTTTTGAACATCATACCCGTAGCAAGCAAAATTCAATAGGAGAAAAGATGTATATAGACGATCAATTAAAAGAAGAATTGCAGAAAGTTCTTTCGGTCTTGACAAAGGATGTTAAGATTGTGTTTTTTACTCAGGAACTCGAATGCCAATACTGCCGGGAAACAAAAGGAATATTGACCGAATTAGCCGATATAAACGACAGACTTCATCTTGAAGTCAAAAATTTCGTTAACGACAAAGCCGACGCGGAAAAATACGGAGTGGACAAAATTCCGGCTACGGTACTTTTGGACGAAAATGGCAAAGATTACGGTATCCGTTATTACGGAATACCGAGCGGATATGAATTTGCATCTTTGTTAGAAGACATTAAAATGCTTGGCACGGGCGTTACCGGATTGCCTCAGGAAATCGAAGAGGAAGTCAAAAAAATCGACAAACCGGTTCATATGCAGGTATTCGTAACTCCGACTTGCCCGTATTGTCCTCAGGCGGTAATAACTGCTCACAAATTCGCTTATTTGAACGACAATATCAAAAGCGATATGGTGGAAGCAACGGAATTTCCGCATCTGTCGCAAAAATACAATGTTCGCGGAGTGCCGAGAACCGTAATCAACGAAAGCGCTTTCCTGGAAGGAGCCGCTCCGGAACAAACCGTTCTCGAAAAGGTAAAAGAAGCTCTAAATACGATTATTGTTTAATATGATTAATAAAAAAATAATAAAGAAAATATTTCCCGTCGCTGCCGGCGCGTTACTAGGATATGCGTATTATTATTTTATCGGTTGTAACGGAAGCTGCCCCATATCGGGCAACCCGTATGTGTCGACGCTTTACGGCGCTCTGGTAGGCGCGGTTTGGTTAATTCCCGGTAAAAAAAATGAAGAAGATAAGCAAAAACATTCTGATTGAAGACCTTGTAAATCTTCTGCCCGAATCGGTTACATACTTGATGGAAAAAGGGATACGATGCTTACGATGCGGAGAACCGATTTGGGGCACTTTGGAAGAAGCCGCCGTCGAAAAAGGCTTTGACGATAGTCAAATCGACGTATTCGTGGAGGATTTGAACGAAATGTTATCAAAAAGTGATAAATAAATTGAACGTTATTTATTATCTTTATTTTATTCATCAAAAGAAATGAGGAAGAATATGAAAAAGAAGAATCCCGGCGCAAAAGAAACCAAACAGGGATTAACCAAGAAACAAAGAAGTTATATCTATACAGGATTTTTCGTCGGACTTATACTGCTTTTATTCGTAGTCAATAATACCGGCAGCGAACCCGAAAGAGGGCCTTATCCGCCGAATTACGTTCCTGCGGCTCAGCAGAATTCTGTAATGGCTCCCGATTTTGCGTTGCCGACAACCGACGGAAAAACTTTGAAACTTTCCGACTTGCGCGGGAAAATTGTTATTCTTGATTTCTGGGCTACATGGTGCCCGCCGTGCCGAAAAGGAATTCCCGATTTAATCGATCTTAAAAATAAATACGGCAAAAAAGGACTCGAAATTGTGGGTATTTCCGTCGATACAGATACAAAAAATCAGGTTGTTCCATTTATGAAAGAAAAGGGAATCAACTACCCGGTAGTTTACGGTAATCAAAGCGTTTATATGCAGTACGGCGGAATCAGAGCCATTCCGACTACATTCGTAATCGATCCGCACGGCAAAATTGTAGCCAGTTACGAAGGTCTCGTGCCCAAGCTTGCATACGAAAATCACATCAAAAAGATTTTGGGTCTATAGAAATTAAGTAACGAAACTTAAAAAGGCTGTCCCGAAAGAGACAGCCTTTTTATTTTAAAACAGGTCTTCAATCGAAAGATACCGTTCGCCCGTGTCGTAATTGAAAGTAAGGATTCTTGAACCTTCGGGAATATCAGGCAGCTTTTTGTTGATTGCCGCAAGCGAGGCGCCTGAGGAAATACCTGCAAAAAGCCCCTCCTCTTTAGCCGCTCTGCGTGCAAATTCAAAGGCTTCTTCTTTAGTCACCTGAATGGCGCCTTCGATTAAAGAGGTGTCGAAAATTTGAGGAATAAATCCGGCGCCGATGCCTTGAATCGGATGTGGACCGGGTTTACCTCCGGAAATAACGGGGGAATTTTCCGGCTCTACGGCAAATACTTTCAGATTCGGAAATTTTTCTTTCAGAACTTTCGAAACGCCGGTAATATGTCCGCCGGTTCCCACGCCCGTAATCAGATAGTCGAAACCTTCGGGAAAGTCGTTTAATATTTCCTGCGCGGTGGTTTTAACGTGAATTTCGACGTTCGATTGATTTTCGAATTGCTGAGGTATCCATATATTGGGATTCGAAGCCGCTAGTTCTTTTGCTTTTTCGATGGCTCCTTTCATTCCGAGTTCGCGCGGGGTCAGTTCGAATTCCGCGCCGTAGGCAGCCATAATTTTGCGGCGTTCGATCGACATCGATTCCGGCATTACAAGTATAATCCTGTAGCCTTTTACCGCCGCAACCATTGCAAGCCCGATTCCCGTGTTGCCCGAAGTCGGCTCGACTATTATGCTGTCGGATTTAAGGATTCCTTTCTTCTCGGCGTCTTCAATCATTGCAAGAGCAATTCTGTCTTTAATGCTGCCGCCGGGATTCGACCTTTCGAGTTTTACCCACACTTCGTATTTATCGCCGAATAATCGGTTTAATTTGAGATGCGGCGTGTTGCCGATTGTCTGGAGTATATTGAAAGCTTTCATTTTATTTCTTCCTTTCTTTTTAGATTACAAAATCGAGTGTTTCTTCGAATGGTCTGGAAGACCTGATGCGTACTTCGCTTTTGTTATAAACCACAGAATTTGGAGGAATGCTTTTGATTATCCAAGAGTTTCCCCCGATAACGGAATTTCTTCCGATTACTGTGTTGCCGCCTAATATGACCGCCTGGGAATAGATTACCACGTCGTCTTCGATTGTGGGATGGCGTTTTTGCTGGGCGAGATTTTTGTCGACGCTAAGGGCGCCTAAAGTTACGCCTTGATAGAGTTTCACGTTTTTTCCTATAACTGTAGTTTCGCCTATGACTATTCCCGTGCCGTGATCGATAAAAAACGGACATCCGATTTGAGCTCCGGGATGAATGTCGATTCCGGTCACCTGATGAGCGTGTTCGGTAAGAATGCGTGGAATAATCGGAATTTTCAATTCATATATTGCGTGCGCGAGACGATAAATTACAATTGCGCGAAAGCCCGGATATGCGAGAATTACTTCGTCGATACTTTCTGCCGCCGGGTCGCCTTTGTAAATAAATTCGGCGTCTTCCCACAGCATCTCGTTTATTGCCGGCAGCTTCTTTATAAATTCCGCGCTTTTCTCAGCGGCGTTTACAGGAGCCATTCCGTTCAGCAATTTAATCAGTTGTATAAAATCTCTCTTGATCAATTGGAGCTTTGAAAGAATGTCTTCTTCCGTATAATAAATTTTGGAAGAAAAATGAGGAAAGAGAAAATCGATTATACCTTCCAGAAAAGCTATCGACTCGTTTTTGAGGGACGACGTGCACGCGTGCGTTTGCCGTCTCGTTAAAATATTTTTTGCAAAATCTGTAAAATTAGTCCTTTCCCAGGATTCCATTTTTTATGCCCTTTAATAATTTTTATAAATTAATTTTTTGGGGTTAAGTATGTATTAACAACAGCAACAAGCGCAGTTGTTGGAGCGACAGCAGTTAAGCTGAAGTGAGAATGAAGAGTGCGATATGGAAGCAAAAGTTTTCATATAAATTCGAATCACGTTTTTAAAAATGCGTTAATAATCCGAAAAGTTCAAGAACGGGCATAAAAAAAGCGGCAGTTAGCCGCTTTCGTGTGTTGCAAAATAATAAACTTTATTATTTGACAACTTTTACGTCTTGAGCCTGAGGTCCTTTCGGTCCGTCTCCGACGGTAAATTCAACCTGTTGACCTTTTTCGAGAGTTTTGTATCCGTCAACCTGAATCGAAGAGAAGTGAACGAATACATCTCCTCCTTGCGATCGCTCAATAAAACCGTAACCTTTTGTGGCATTAAACCATTTAACGGTTCCGTTTTCACGTTCTGCCATAAAAAAAGACTCCTTAAAAATTTTACTTACTTCTTGATTGTAGGCAGAACGCATCTAAAAAAATTATATAATTTAGAGCATCTGCTCTACGGGCGAAACTTAAGAATAAATTCAATAATTTCAAAAATAATTCAAACGGCGCGAATCATAGCGGCAATTTCCATTGCCTGCTTTTGATTGTATTCGAAAGCAATCTTCTTATAATTGATAAGATCGATAATCGTTCCGATCATACAAATACCGCCTGTCAGTAAATAGAGAATTCCGAGTCCCATCCTGTCGGTAATAAAACGCTGAATACCTGCAATTCCGAGGAAACCTACAAGCGTAAGGAGGAGTATTGTTTGAGGATCGCGCCGGCGGGTTCTGTAAACATTTGCAAATTGCTGCGCTTTTTGGTCGTCGAAATTTTTGATTATACTAGCCACAAAAATCTGCTCTTCGCCCATAATTTCGGGCATCAGTTCGTATACGTTAGCCATATCAACTCCGATTTTTTGAAATTGTTTATTGTTTTATGAATTAGTCCGATTATGCGGGCTGCAATTAATATTAATGCAACTGCGCCCAGAAAGTGAGCCTCGAAAGAATGTACGAAATCAAAATGGTATAGCAGCCCTATCGAGCGTCCCAATCCGCAGCCCGGACAGCTGTCAATACCTATATTCTTAAAAGGACAGAGTGTATAATGCTGCGGAGCATACGGATCGATCGATGCTAGGTAAATTAGTCCGATTAGCCAGAAAACGGCTTCCCACTCAATATTTTTCAATATGAAGATTAATCTAATCAATTATTGTCGCTTTTAACGGTTTAGTCGTATGAGCGGCGGGATAGTTTTAAGAAAACGTGAAATTCTTAATAACCGTTAAAAATAATTTTCCTTTATGAAATTAATGTGATGGATAAAATGACCCGCAATAATGTATGCGCCTGCGGATACATTAAAAGGATATCCTCCGATATCTCCTTTCCTATGCCACATTTCATCGGTCAAAGTTCTTAAAAAAGAAATCGTGGATTTGCGCTGATTTATAAAATCTTCGATTAACAATCGATGACTTATTTCGCGGCAGTCCGAATTGCTGACATAAAATTCCTGGTCGAAGCTTTTTAAATCGGAACCGTCGTTCCTGGCAGCCGAAAGCATTCTGTAGACAAATATCCGCTCGGTGTCGATCAAATGAACGATTATCTCTTTAACGCTCCATTTACCTTCGCTGTATCTGCGGTTGAAATCATAGGCAGTCAAGCCTGCCGCAAAATCATTGAACTCGTCGATTTGATTTTCGAGAACGGAAACAATATCTTCCGAATCAATCAGATCGATATACATCTTGTAATACGGATGATAATCTTTCGGAGAAGGTTTCATTTTTCCTCTTTTGAGATAATTCTTTCCGTATACGAATCATAATCGGGCAGAATTCTTTCGTAGGGTTCGTCCATCAAAGCCGATGAAAAAATAAAATCCGCCGACGATCTGTTGTTTGCAATCGGAATATTCCAGACGACGGCAATTCTCAAAAGAGCTTTGACGTCGGGGTCGTGCGGTTGCGGTTCGAGCGGGTCCCAGAAAAAAATCAGAATGTCGATTTCGTTCTCTGAAATTAAAGCGCCGAGCTGCTGGTCGCCTCCGAGGGGTCCGCTTTTTAACTTTTTCACATTTATACCCGTTTCTTCTTCGAGAAGTCTACCGGTTGTTCCGGTGGCATAAATAGCGCAATCTTTCAGTTTGTCTTTATTGAAAGCAGTCCATTCCAGAAGGTCGCGCTTTTTGTTGTCGTGAGCAACGAGAGCAATCCTCTTTTTGACCGGCATTTGAATTTTGATTTTTTTCTGTTTCATAAGATATATATTAATTTGTTGCAAATCCGCTCAGATAATAGCCTTTGCTTCTGAGATAAGACAAATGTTTTCCAATAAAATCTTTGACGGCTTCAATCCCGATTGCTTTTACGATACCGCTTCGGATAACCTGCTCTTTTTCTACATAAACTTCGCCTTTATAGGGAATTTGAGGATTAAAGTCGATGTCGTGTTCTTTGGTGAAAGGATGAAGATTCAATTGAAAATCGGCTGGCACTGAACGGACGAGTCCTACAAGTTCGAAATTCGGCACTCCGTCCCGGATAGCCAGAACAATTCCGCCGCTTGATCCTTTGTTGAATACTGCGTCGATTAAAAAAATATTTTTTTCCCTTTTGGGATTGCTCACCAATGCTTTGGTAATCATTTTGTAATTCATCGGATAACCGAATACATAGACAAAAGTGCCCCATTCGAGTTCGGACGATGAGCCCCACGGATATTTAAAGGGATTGAGCGCAAAAGCCGCCTTCGGATCGATTTTTTTGCCGAGGAAAGCTATGTCGATGTTTTTATCCATTAAAATTATATCGAGTTCTCCCCCGTCGGGAAGGTCTGGAATATAATTGCTTTGTCGCGATTTAATGGAAATGCTTTCGATATACTCCGAAACGCTGCCGTCCGGATTGATAAAATAAGAATAGACGGTATCGGGAAAAGCCACGATATGCGCTACCGTAAGATAGAGAATATTACCGTCGCCCGCATATATTAAAGTGGCTGTGCCGGATGCGGTTCGGTTGAAATAAACTTTTTCTGTCGCCGCAGATTCGATGTCGATTCGTGAGATGTCCTTTCGGGTCAATCGAGAATTATAGTCGAAAACATAGCCGGTATAAAACGCTATACTGTTTATGAGATTGATGGAATTGCTTATCTCTTCCAATTGTTCCGAAGAGCTTTTATACGGAAACTCGCTATCGTACTTGCCGTCGGAAAGGGTGGGATAAACCGAATCGTAGACGGCGGTGCATGCTGATAATACAAGTAATAAGGCGGATAATAATCGCACAAATCCCCCGCGCGGAAATTTTGATAATAAATGTAACAGAATTTACGCACTGAGGAAAGAATATTTTTTCAGCCTCTCATTTTATCGAGCAAGTCATTGAGGAGTTTTGCCTCGTTCTCGGAAAGATTGGATAGAGCTCGATCGAATTCATCGTTGTATTTATCTATTTCTTTTAAAAGCTCGAGCCCTTTCTCAGTTATAATCACATCGGCGCGTCGCCGGTCGTTAGGGCATCGATTTCTTTCTACCAATCCTTTGACGCGCAAGCGTTCGACCAATCGGGAAACGTCGGATGTTTTATCTAGCATGCGCTCTTTAAGCAGATTTACAGACGCGCTACCGGGATGCTGCCCTCTGAGAATACGCAGAATATTGAACTGGTTCGGCGTTATGCCGAACCGTTCGAAAATAGATTTGTGAATATTTAACAGCCAATTGTTTGTGTAATGAAGATTGACTGTCAGTTTATGAAATTCATTCCTGAATTTTTTTTGTTTAATCTCTTCTTCTAATCTCATTTTGCTTTTATCAATTGTACGTCAATAACAATGTCGACATCCTCGCTCACAACAGCGCCGCCGAGTTCGAGCAATGCATTCCATTTCAGACCGAAATCGAAACGGTTAATTGTTCCCGTTACCTTGAAACCTGCGCGCGTATTTCCCCACGGATCTTTTACCATACCGTTGTATGTGACATCGAGAGTCACTTCTTTTGTATTGTCTCGGATTGTAAGGTCGCCGACCAGTTTATATTTATTGTCCGCAACTTTTTTCAAGGACTTACCGACGAAAGTAATTTTGGGAAATTTGGCGGCATTGAAAAAGTCGTCGGATTTCAAGTGTTCGTCGCGTTTCTCGTTGTCGGTATCGATACTGTTGACGTCGATAGTAAAGTTAATTTTGGCGTTTTCGAAATTATCGCCGTTTGTTTCTACGGCGCCTTCATATTCGTTAAAATATCCGGTAACCTCAGAAATGACCATGTGCTTTACTTTAAAAGCAATTTTGGAGTGGGATTTATCGAAATTCCATTTGGTCTGAGCGTTAATAAGCCCGACTGCCAAAAAAAGTATTAATGATGATAAAAATAACTTACGCATGGCAACTCTCCTTTTTTTATGAAAAAATTAATTAGTATAAGCGTTATAACATATATTGCAATTAAAAAGTTCATTATAAAATCACAGAAAATTTTACTTGCTTCGGATTAGATAGAATCATTATTTTTGTAGGCGTTTTTTGAAAGGGTTATGTTCTTTTTTAGATAATTGATTTGGAAGTTAGGATATCCCGATAGATCGGTATGCCTGTCACGCAGGAGGTCGTCCCGCCAAAGGCGGGAAGTCTCGTCGGCGTCAAAGAGTGATGAAATAAAGTTCTTTTAATAAATGGGGTCGTAGTTCAGTTTGGTTAGAACGCCTGCCTGTCACGCAGGAGGTCGCGAGTTCGAGTCTCGTCGGCCCCGCAAGAAAAACTCGCCAACAAAGCGGGTTTTTTTGTTTTAAATGGTTAGCCGCAATGCAATGGTATACCTACATAATTTATTCATCTTCGACGGATAGATATTATGTTGCCCACACGCATAATTTATCATTGAGACTTGAAAGACATAATTCGGGCAACAGTCGTTCGACAAAACACGGCATACCCTGGGAAATTGTCTACTTTGAAGTTTATCCTATGAAATCCGAAGCGATGAAAAGAGAATACGAAATCAAAAGAAGGAAGAGCAGAAAATACATTGAGGAGCTAATAGGAAATTAGAACACACGCAGGAGGTCGTCCCGCCGGGGCGGGAAGTCTCGTCGGCCCCGCAAGAAAAACTCGCCAACAAAGCGGGTTTTTTTGTTTTAAATGGTTAGCCCCAATGCAATGGTATACCTACATAATTTATTCATCTTCGACGGATAGATATTATGTTGGCCACACGCATAATTTATCATTCAGACTTGAAAGACATAATTCGGGCAACAGTCGTTCGACAAAACACGGTATACCCTGGGAAATTGTCTACTTTGAAGTTTATCCCACCAAATCCGAAGCAATGAAAAGAGAATACGAAATCAAAAGAAAGAAGAGCAGAAAATACATTGAGGAGCTAATAGGAAATTAGAACACACGAAGGAGGTCGTCCCGCCGGGGCGGGAAGTCTCGTCGGCCCCGCAAGAAAAACTCGCCAACAGAGCGAGTTTTTTGTTTTAAAAGGTTAGCCGCAATGCAATGGTATACCTACATAATTTATTCGCATTCCGCAGACAGATATTATGCTGGTCACACTCAGAATTTGTCATTAAGACTCGAAAGACATAATTCGGGCAATAGCCGTTCGACAAAACACGGTATACCCTGGGAAATTGTCTACTTTGAAGTTTACCCCACCAAATCCGAAGCAATGAAAAGAAGATATGGTGTCTAGAACATACTATTTACTCTCTCTATTGATTAAGAATTTCCTCAAAGTCTCTTTAAAATATTTTTTCGCTTGACAAATTTTGATTTTTCCGTTAATATTACGTATGACATAATACAAAAAAGGATAGTATGTTTAATCCTGTTGGGAATAAAGAACTTTTAAGTATGAAAGTTGCCGAGGAAATTGAAGAAGCAATCAATTCGAAAATATTGAATCCCGGCGACCGTCTTCCAACCGAACTGGAACTTTGCGAACAATTTGCAGTTAGCAGGACTGCTGTAAGAGAAGCCTTAAGAACATTGAGTGCCAAAGGATTGATTAGTGTTGAAAAAGGAAGAGGGATATTTGTAAGAAAAATATCTTCGGATAGTGTTTCTAATCCATTAAAAAATTATCTGTTGTACCACAGCGGGTCTTCATATATATTGGATATTGTAGAAGCAAGACTGATAATTGAACCAGAAATAGCTCGATATGCCGCTTTAAATAGGACTAGTGAAGATATCGAGCGGATCAACGAAGCTCTGAACAAACTAAAATCCTTTAGCGGTTCTGCAGCAGAATTAGCAGGTGTTGATATGGAATTCCATGTATCTATCGCAAAGGCTACTAAAAACAAAGTCCTTCCACTTATGTTAAAACCAATATTTAACCTCATGCCGGAAATTAAAAGCAGAATAATTCATGATATTCCCGATGCAATAAATTCAGCCGTTGTTTGGCATCAATATATTTTGGACGCAATTATTGAAGGAAATTCTGATAAAGCGCATGATTTGATGAAAGAACATTTGACTATAGCTAAAAAACACGCAAAAGAAATGATACGCATAGAAAAAATAAAGTAAAAAATTTTTTTTCAACTTAATGTATGACATATTACAACATAGGTAATATTTTCTCTTTATTTAACCGCGACAAATAATCATTTGGAGGTAATTAAATAATGAAAAAATTTTTGCTACTGCTAATTTCAATTACTTTACTTCTGTTCATAACCAGTGAAGTTACTTTTGCCGGGGAAACTGGTAAAATATCAGGGAGAGTAATTGATAAGGAAACGGGGGAACCTTTAATAGGCGCTAATATAATTATTGTCTCAAAAATTGTTGAAGGTAAAGAGGTGCCTCTAGCATATACTTATGGAGCGGCAACGGATATTGATGGTGAATATTACATTATAAATATCCCCCCTGGGTACTATAATGTCAAGGCATCCTACGTGGGATATAATGAACAACTTCAGACAAATGTCGAAGTAAACGTTGACAAAACTACGAGGGTGGATTTCCAGTTATCTCTCAGTACTGTCGCTTATGAAGAAGTATATATAGTCGGATATAAAAAAGATCAGGTGGAGTCGGATCTTACTGCAACAAAGCAAACATATACTATTGAAAAAATTGAAACGCTGCCGGGCGTTACGGATGTTGGCGATATCGTTTCGCTGCAAGCGGATGTATCAGACGGCCATTTTAGAGGGGGAAGGTCGGGAGAGTCTCTCTACCTGGTCGGTGGTTCTTCAATTGTAAATCCTCTGAATAATTCACGTTCTTTTGAACCTATAGCTTTCGCATTCCAGCAAGTTGAAGTTTATACAAGCGGATTTAGCGCTGAATATGGAAACGTACAATCAGGCGTGGTTAACCTGGTTACAAAGGAAGGACCTACTGATAGATGGGAAACTAAATTTGAGGTTGCGACAACTAACTCATATTATAAGACTTGGGGGGGGAGTGTTTATAGTAGGGAGAATAATCCATTCTTCGAGAAGATGTATAATCCGGAAGAGTGGCTGGACGGAAAAGATCCGTCGTCGGGTAAAATTTTATGGACTCACTTTGGAATTAATTTTCCGGAAAATTATTTGCCTCCCGTTCCAGTTACTTGGCCTCCCAGCCCCCCTCTGAGTCGTATGGATTCACTCAGAACCGCAAGCTTGGTAAGAGCTTTATGGTTGCAGGCTTTCAAATTGGTCGGACTTGAATACGATAAACCCGATTACAGAGTTGATTTTACGCTTGGCGGTCCAGTGGCTAATAATACTTCCCTCTTCGTTGCAGGCAGATACGAAGTCATTAATCCTATCCTTCCTACTTCTCAGCCAGACTTGAATATACAAATGCTTTCATCCTTGATGTACAGACCATCATCATCGGATAAATTCAAACTGATATTGAACTATAGCAATCAACGGGCAAATGAATTCCACAGAGATTATTTCGGTTATTTTGACCCAATTTTTAATTTGACAATTAATACTCAGAATACGTTACAAATGGGCGCTGAATGGAACCATGTATTCAGCAACTCAACATTTATGGATGTTAAAATAGGTTGGTTGATGACAGATGATTTAGATGACCTTCATGTTTTGAAAGATAATGAGTATTCAACTATATACAACGACAACAGTAATTGGAGATTTTATACAGACCCCTCAGGTCATACTGTCGGCAGCCTATACACGTCGTCGGGAAAGAGTAAAACTAATACATTGAGCATTAACGCCAGCGTTACAAGCCAGGTCAACAAGAATAATTTGTTAAAAACCGGCGTCCAGTTCTTTTATTACGATATGGATGTCGACCGGCGGTCGAGCGCTACCAACTCGTCCAGTGTACGCTTCGACAAGTATCATGCTTACCCTTATGAAGGCGCGCTCTATATACAGGATAAACTTGAATTTGAAGGTATGATAGCTAACGTCGGGTTAAGATATGATTTCTACAATTTTAACACATTCTCATATCTCGATAAATTTTCACCATATCGAAATCCAAATATTGACCCGACCGATCCGACTTCAAAGTACTATAGCGAAGAATTAGCCGCGAAGGAAAACACGAAATTGGTATCCGTGCTTCAACCGCGCATCGGTATTTCTTTCCCAATTGACGTAAGCACCGTGTTGCATCTCAATTATGGTCTGTTTACCCAGCGACCGGCTTATCAGTATGTCTTTCTGAAAACTCTAAAAATTTCTCCCGAACCCAATTTTACTCGCTTGGGTAATCCTGATTTAAAACCAGAAAAAACCATATCCTATGATATAGGAATTGTTCGGATGCTCCCGTTTGGTTTTTCTATTGACCTGAGCGCCTACCTTAAAGACGTTAGCAACCTTGTTCAGGATGCCGTGTACGTCGATCGAAGCGGAAATTTATATCAGACTTTTAATAACAGAGAATATGCCGATATTAAAGGCTTTCATATTAACATTGAGAAAAACGAAGGCGCTGTTACAGGATTTATACGATACAATTGGCAGTCTGTAAGGGGAAAAAATTCAAGCGCTATCGGTCCCGTTTACAGTGCGGTTTATTATGAAACTAACCCTGAGAATAACACTTTGCCTGCGCCCGAAGACATCTACCTCGATTTTGACCGTACGCACAGAGTGCTCGCAAGCTTGAAATACAGCATTGAAAAGGGCGTCTCTATCTTTGGAGTAAATCCGTTTAACAATGTATCTCTCAGTATGATATACAGATTCCAGACCGGAAGACCTTTTACATATGACGAAACTGGCCAAGGGTTGAGAAATAACAGAAGAACGCCGGACGAGCACGATCTGAGACTCAGAATTGATAAGAAATTTACAGTGGGTAAAGTCGACCTGGGAATTTATTTAGAAGCCTTTAATGTGCTCAATAGTAAAGTATATGATTACAATAATGTTTTCTCGGAAAGTCCGGATAACAGATATAAATCGATTTATGTTAAAGACAGGGAAAATTTAGAGACAGATATGTTATATGCGCCGTATGTAACGAAAATAGAAAGTTTTCTTTACGGTAATACACCAAGACATTTTCGTCTGGGCGTTAATATCAGATTTTAATAAATAAAGGAGTTAATAGTTCCAATGAAATTTCTTAATCAATACAAAATATTTTCAGTAGCAGTTTTTCTGCTGCTTCTGCCTGCATTAGTTCGTGCGCAACTTGTTGATTATAGAATACACCAAAGGGGCATGCTGCATGAGACTGTTTACAACGACGGAGTAATTGGAAGACCTTGGCAATACGGTAGCAGCGGAGAAAAACAAAGTTTGCCAAGTTTCGAGTGGCCCCCGTATTCAAAAACAATTATTAATGGAATTGAATACAGCGGTCAACATAATATTATTGGCGGAGGTATATATATAAGCGCAAATGAAGTCGGCAAGCCGGGATGGGAAAATCGCATTTTCTCTTTTTGCGGCGGTATCGGGACGGGTAGCGGACCCGAATTGCCTGCCGGAAGGTGGAGCTTCCCTATCTCAATTGAAAAAATCGAGAACTATCCACTATTGCCCGACGGCGAATTAAACCCCAATTATAATCCCGACGAAGCCGAAGAGATTATTATAGCAAAATGGGCTACAAATGTCGGAATTACTGTCACAAGAACTTCGCGTGCCTGGTCGTATCCCGATTATAATGATATGATAATTTACGAATATGAATTGGAATACACGGGAGACACCGACGGCAATCCCGCAACAATCGAAAGAACTGCTCCCCTGGTCGATGTTTTATTCCACGTTAATTACGGTTTTTCTCCTTCCATGCTCGGTTACCAACGGAATTACGGCGAATGGAAATACGAACAAGGTATGTATAGACAGGACAATCGAAGCAGTTTCGATCCCGACTACTGGCTGACGTTTATGCAAACAGTTCATACCGGAGCGGCAGACGCAAAAGACGAGTATATGGCGTTTAAGCCGGAACCAGACGAGGAATTATTTAAATATTTCGCAGAAACGGGTGTAAACGGAGGCGGACTGTTAAGTCCTCAGGCGCCTGGATATTGCTGGCTCTACTGGGACACTGATCATTTTGCCGTTGTTGACCCTGTCAATCCGGAAAGAAATGAATCGGAATATGCAAACTATATGCTCAAAGACAGTAAAGGAAGATATTTTGAAACAGATGAAAACGGGTATATACTACAACCGTGGAATATGAAAACAGAAAGCGGAAATACACGTATCGAGAAAATGGAAGACAGAGCTACAACTATGGACGAAAGATGGTGGACAGTATATGGCGAACTTGGAGCGCCGGAAGGATTTCCTTCCGACGAAGGGCGATTTGTTCTGCCTAAGGGAAGACAATGGCTTGGAAGAGCTCGTTATGAATGGGATGAAAGCTACAACGGAGTTCAGATTATTAATGGGTTCGGACCATACAAGATGAAATTGGGAGATAAACTTGAATTTGCCTATGCGGAAGTGGTCGGCTATGGAGGTACGGAAGGCAAAATTATTTGCGGCGGACAAACGAGCACTCAATTTTTCCCCATCAGATCTATGGACAGAAAAGTTGTTGTAAACGGGAAAGTTTACACAGAGCATTATTTACAGGATTATGGATATCCGGATTATATCGACTCGGATATTATAAGCGTTAATCAAGTTGCTCATAAAGCTTGGGAAGCGTATTTGGGGCAGCAAATTCCATACGACCCTGATAGAAAAGGACCGGCGGGCGGCATGCTGTTTCCCGAAGACAATCCCAAACCGTCGCTAAATTCAGCTAAGTACAAAATCCCGATTCCAGTACCTGCTCCGGTGATTAAAGTAGAAAACACACCTCAAGCGACTGTCAAAATTACCTGGAAAAGGTCTGTGGAAAACTTCTCGGCGCCCCGTATGACAGGCAAGTTGAGCAAGTTCTATGTATGGAGAAGCAATGCCGGTATGGGTCCGTGGAAATTATTAGGGGAAGTCCAGTTAGGCAATGTAAATGAAGAAGGATTGTATGAATTTATCGATAACGACGAAACATACAAGTTGGGCGAAACAAAATACTATAGCGTAACTTCGGTTGACGATAAAGGCAATCAAAGCGGCAGAACAAATATAACCCCGCATGTTAAAAATGTACGCAGCGTCGATAAAATGGATAAGGTATATGCAGTTCCTAACCCGTTTATTGTAAAGTCGGGTTTCGAAGGACACGGACAGGATAATGCTATCGGGTTTTACGGACTCCCTGAAAAATGCACCATTAGAATTTATTCCTATGCCGGACAATTGGTAGAAACAATAGAGCACGATTCCCCGGTTTATTCTACAGCCTGGTTCCAGGTAACCAGAAATAATCAAGATATAGCTTCGGGTATCTATTTTTATGTCATTACTACTCCATCAGGCGAAACAGCAACTGGTAAATTAGTTATTGTAAAATAATTAGAAAAAATTAAGGTATTAGTCATGAGAATAGTCTTAATTAATTTGCTGATGATTATTATAATCCCGCTGTCAACTATTTACAGTCAGAGCATCGGCATTGACAAAGTGGGAACAACCTCGTTTCAATTCTTAAAGGTCATACCGGAAGCGAGAATTACCGGAATGGGGGATGCCGGCGTAAGTATAGCTGATAATTCGGATGCGGTATTCTGGAACCCTGCGAATCTGATATATATAAATGGCTTTAGCAGTTCGTTTTCTGTGGTTGACTGGTTCCTGGATGTTAAACAATTTTCTTTTTCGGCTGCATATAACTTGAACGATTTTGGCACCATCGGATTCCATGCCATGGTAAACGACATCGGAACTATTGAAGTGACAAGAGTAAGTAGCTTGTATCGCGATGAACAGGGCAATTTCAATCCGGGTATCACTGGAGAAACTATCAGACCAAATTCCCAGGTTTACGGGCTGTCGTTTGCAAAAAGTCTGACCGATAAATTTTCTTTCGGTCTGACAGCAAAATATGCTTACGAAAATCTCGTTGTAAAAAGCACGGGCGCTTTGATGTTTGACGGCGGAGTTTTGTACAATACGGGTTTTAAGTCAATAATAGTTGCCGCGTCTCTGAGAAATTTTGGTCCTGAAGTAAAATATTATGATAAATCGTATCCCCTCCCGCAAACTTTTGCAATTGGAATATCTACATACATGGTATCGGACAGTCAGCCGTTTTTAGCAAGCTCTTCGGATCACGCTTTTTTAGTTGCTGCTAATTTATCTCAGCCAAGAGATTACAGCCAGCAATATCAAGTGGGGTTTGAATATTCTTTCAGAAAAATATTCTTTCTGCGGGGAGGCTACAAATTTAATTATGACGAAGAAGGCATATCCGTTGGACTGGGACTGAATTATAGCGGCTATAAAATAGATTATTCATTTAACGACTACGGCGATTTCCTGGGAGATGTTCATCGGTTTACTATTAGCTTCAGTACAAATTAAAGGCTTATTCAAAAAGGAGTTTAAAAATGTCAAAATTATTTGTAAGAAAATTATTGATGCTAATCTTCTTAATGTTTTTGCTGCCGACATTGTTTGCTCAGCATAGAGGGGATAATATCTACTTCCAGGGATTGAATGATATTACAAATTTGAGCAGCGTTAAATTAATAGCGCTGGGAGGAACGGGCGTAGGCGGCACAAGCGACATCAACTCGTTATATACGAACCCTGCAGGTTTGTCTGGCTCCAGTAAATTTCAGATATATATTGGAATTGGCAACTTCGAAAGCAAGTGGTGGGAAAACCAGGATTACCGTCCGAATCGTCAGTTTGTAACCTTGCCATTCTATCTCGACGGAATGTACGTGCCAAATCCGGAAAACAATGGGGAATGGGATAATAAAGCTTTCTTTAATGATTCGTCCTACATCGTTTCTGAACCCAAAATCGGTCCTGATCCGTATAGCCAGGACGCTGCGGACTGGGTTGAAAGTAAAGACGAATGGGCGTTAAAGAACATTGCCGTTGCAGTTCCATTTAATTTTGCATCGTACAATTTTGTATTCGCAGCCTCCTATAACAGGAATAATGTTTGGGATTACGACAGAAACCAAACCTACTTGGATCCGCATATCGGATATACTGGATACGGGTATCTGCCTGAAAGAGTTACGTCCGCCGACGATAGCATTAGAATTAATTGGTACGACTATCAAAGAAAACGATTCGGAGAAGTTACTCAGTATAGATTCGCATTATCTTCAAGAATCAACGACTGGATTAAGGTTGGTCTTAGCGCAACCGTTTTATCAGGTGAAACCGATGATTTTTTGTCGTTGAACAAAGTAGGTTATTTCGATTTGATGGGAGGCGCAAACAAATTTAAGTTTTCTTACGATACATTAAATAACGTTAATTCGGGCGTTTCGGAATTTAATTCTTTTAATGTTACTCTCGGCGTTATTTTCACGTTTCGTAAACTCGATGTGGGTTTGAAATTCGACATACCTTCCTCGATTACGAGAAAATATTCATATGAGAACGAAATTTATAATGCGGACATAAACAACAAAACAAAAACCCGAGTAGAAGGCGAAGACGAAATTGATATCCCGTTGAACTTTGCAGTGGGTATTTCCTATCGTCCTGTAGAGCAGTTCAGACTGGCTATAGATTACGAGTTGAATCCTTATTCCGAATCTAAATTTGCGCTTGCAGCGCAGGATACCGCATTTAGTGGCATCCCGGATTCGTATTCGCTAAGATTTGGAATAGAGTATCAACTACTTGACTTCGTTGAATTGTTAGCCGGTTACAACACTTATTCGGAGCTATTTATTCCGGATGGAGCGCCGGATAAAAAATACGGACCCAACTCGAACGCTTATTCCTTTGGTCTGGGCGTCTCTATTCCTTATGGCAAAATTAATATTACTTACGCTTACAGTATTCTGAAATATTACGATTCCTACTTCAGCAATACAAATTATCAGGTAAGAAGAAATCAACAAATATTATTGGGGTACACTTTAGTATTCTAATATTTATTAATCAATAAAAAGGAGTAAGCTATGAAGAAGCATTTTTATTATTTGGTTGTTACACTTATTTCCTTCGCCAATATAGTATTAGGACAGGCAATAGAAGTAAAAGTAAGCGACGGATTGAATAACGCGCTTGCTTTTGTCAATACAGGCGCCGCTAATGAAATTATATTGGTCGACGATGGGGGGCTTTATATCACTAATCCGACAACTATCGAAACACCCGTTAAAATTAGAGCTAAAGAAGGGTTGCAAAACCCTCCCGTTGTGGTAATAAAAGGCTGTCAAGCATTGCCGTTTTTCAAAATTAAAAATGATTTCGAGATAGAAGGAATCATATTTGACGGTTATGATTCGAATGCAGGCACATACGACTCAATTCAGTATGTCTTCCAGGTTCAGGCTATGGCAGGCGGCGTTAATGAAAAACCAAAAGTTACAATTAAAGACTGTATTGTAAGAAATATATACAAGTACGGTGACCCGGAAACGAGCACAGACGGTACAATCTTAGACTTTGCTAAGGGCGCGCGCGCAGGCGATGTATTAATTGAAAATACTACGTTTATGAATACAGGCGACGAAGCGCTTAGAGCAATCAATACGCACAAAGATCCTGTGCCGCTTGAAGGAAAATTTGCGGAAACATTTACAGTAAGAAATTGCACCTTTCATAATATCAGAGGAAGCGCTATAAAAATTGAAGACGACGGCGACTCAACAAATGTCGACACACAGGTATTAATCGATCATTGTACATTTAATAAGAGTCAAAGAAGAGTTATTTGGCATCGCGACCTTTCAAATTCGATTATAAGAAATTTATTGATAACGAATTTGATTCAAGGTAACGATCAACTTGGCTATATTATTACTGTCCAGAGAGAAGGTACGATAGTATCGCATATAGATACATTTAACGTTTCAATACCAAACTACACTAACGGATTTTTAGCTGAAACTCCAGCGTCATGGTCGGGAGCGCAACGCACAGCTACAATCGACGAATCGACTATTTATAATTACGATCCAATGTATAAAGATCCGGATAATGCCGATTTCACATTAGATCCTAATTCGCCGGTTCGTACACTTGCTTCCGACGGAAAAGCATTGGGCGACTTAAGGTGGGCTGGAGATGTTGTCAGTGTTGAAGAAAATGGCGTAACTCCTACTAGTTTTGAACTAAAACAAAATTTCCCAAACCCCTTTAACCCTTCAACCGTAATAGAATTTACAGTTCCCAAAGCTGGAGCTTATACACTCAAAGTATATAACGTACTTGGACAGGAAGTAGCTACTTTGATAAATAGAAACTTGGCTGCTGGTACGCATACTACAATCTTTAACGCAAAGAATTTACCATCTGGATTGTATCTCTATAAACTTTCTGGTGAAAACATAAATCTTATTAGAAAAATGATGTTGATGAAATAAAGCCTTTTCGTGTTGCCTCCACATTACGAATAGCGAGTCGGGGAATAACTAATTCTCCGACTCCTAAAATTTTAGGGTGAACTAATGAATAAATCTTACAAAATATTAATAACTATCATTGTTGCAGTGCATTTTTTCCTTAATAATATATTTGCCACTACATACGAAGCGAAGAATGCTTCCGAGATTGCAAACTTCACTAAAATTGCAGCTCCTGGCGACACTATTATTATGAAAAATGGAATCTGGACTAACCAAACGATAGTGTTTACAGGGAACGGTACAGAGGAAGCCAATATTGTGTTAAAAGCCGAGACGCCAGGCGGAGTTATTCTTAACGGTAATTCTACCTTGAGAATTGCAGGGAAATATTTGACTGTAGACGGCTTGTGGTTTTATAAAGGTTATAGTTCAAGCGGAGCGGTTGTTGAGTTTCGTAATGGCAGCGTTAATGCATATCATTGCAGATTAACGAATACTGCAATTGAAGATTATAATCCGGCTAATAAAAATACCGATTATAAATGGGTCTCCATTTACGGTCAAAATAACAGAGTAGACCACTGTTATTTTAAGGGGAAAGAGCACTCAGGTACAACTTTGGTGGTTTGGGTTAGTAAAAATACGTCTCCTAATTACCATCTTATAGATCACAATTATTTTGGTTACAGGCCTGAACTTGGCTATAACGGAGGCGAAACAATACGTGTGGGCGATAGCGAAAATTCGATTTATAATTCTTCCACAACCGTTGAGTATAATTATTTTGAAAGATGTAATGGTGAAACCGAGATTATATCGAACAAAAGTGATTACAATATCTACAGATATAACACTTTTTACGAATGCGACGGACAGCTTACTCTTAGACACGGCGACAATTGCGAGGTGTACGGAAATTATTTTTTCGGCAATAATAAACCAGGAACCGGAGGGGTAAGAATTATTGGAGCAGGGCACAAAGTTTATAATAATTATTTCCAGGATTTGGCAGGCGAAGTAAGCGATTGGCACGGCGCGATTGTAATGATGAATGGCATTGAAAATTCACCTTTGAACGGATACTTCCAGGTAGACAGCGCTACGGTAGCGTTTAATACTATTGTTAATTGCAAAAATGGATTCGTAATCGGACTCAAAAAGTCTAGTGATCCCGATCAGATATTGCCGCCTAAAAATTCTGTCTTTGCAAATAATGTAATTTATAATACTACGAATTTACTTACTTATGTAACTGAGCCTATTAATTTTATATATCAAAACAACTACGTGTGGGGCGGCAATTATACGACTGTTGCCGAAGGTTTTGTTGAGGCCGATCCGTTAATGGTCATGGGAGCG
Source organism: Melioribacter sp. (assembly GCF_049325435.1). Taxonomy (NCBI): domain Bacteria; kingdom Pseudomonadati; phylum Ignavibacteriota; class Ignavibacteria; order Ignavibacteriales; family Melioribacteraceae; genus Melioribacter; species Melioribacter sp. The sequence goes on from NZ_JBMOLD010000018.1 coordinate 153,038, forward strand.
GATAATCTTTGGCGTCCTCAATTTAACAGTCCATTGATTAATTCTGCTGAAGGCGATTACTATTTTGTAATAGACGATATAGATGGACAAGTTAGAGATTCTTTGAAAGATGTCGGCGCCGACGAATATTCAGTTGCAGAAATTATACGGACTCCCGTTACTCCCGAATCGTCAGGGCCTACTTGGCTATCGAATAACAACGATGTAGTAGTCTTAACGGTAACTCAAACCGGGACAGGCGAAGTAATATTAGAACCCGCAGGCGGAGTTTATAAAAAAGGAACAAACGTTACTTTAACCGCAATTCCGGCAACTAATTCTTCTTTTATTAATTGGACGGGGGACACCGTAACCACCGAAAATCCGATCACAATACTGATGAATTCCGATAAGAATATTACGGCAAATTTTAAAGACCCGAAAGTATATAAACTAGCGATATGGAAAAACGGCGAAGGCGATGTAATCCTGTCACCGGAGGGCGGAAGTTACATTGAAGGCACTAAAGTAATTATTACGGCTGTTCCGGCTGAAGGATGGGCGTTCGAATCCTGGAGTAACGCCTTAACTGGCAACTCCAATCCGGACACGGTACTTATGGATGCAGACAAGCTTGTTATAGCAAATTTCAACAAATTAACAGATGTTTATGAAAAGGCGGTTCCGACAGAATACAATCTTCAACAAAATTACCCGAATCCATTTAATCCTTCCACGGTTATTGAATACTCTATACCGGAACCAACTTTTGTCAAAATTTTAGTTTACAATGAGTTGGGACAACTAATAGACGTGCTGGTTAATGAATATAAAAGAGCGGGTAAATATCAGTTAAAGTACAATCTTGAAGGGAAAAATTTCAGTTCGGGAAGATTATTCTATCGCATCGAAACAGATAAGTACTCAGAAACAAAATGTATGTTAATAATAAAATAATACCTAAAAAATAATGGATAGAATATTTATCGGTTTTAAATTGCTCTTGAGTCTGTCAATCCTTTTTTTCATCACAAATATTTTTTATGCTCAGGAATGGCAATCTTCGATAGTTTACTATAACGGCGATAAACTTGTTTACATAAGCGATAGCGCTGGAAACAGAATACCCGATTTTAGTTATGCTGGATATAAAAACGGCGAAGAAGAGCTCCCTTATGTAGAAACTGTTAAAATTATCGAACCTTTGGAGGGAGACAATACTGAGCATATACAGAATGCTATTAATGAATTAGCCCGGCTGCCATTGAATGCTAGCGGATTCAGAGGAGCTCTATTATTAAGAGCCGGCGTGTATAGAATAAGCGGAACTATTTATCTAAACGAAAGCGGTATAGTGCTTAGGGGAGAAGGAGACGGCGAGGATACAACATCTAATACAATTATATACGCAGTCGGAAATAACCCGCATCAAAGAAGCGTTATTATTGCTGGCGGTGGAAATAATACAAGGTGGGCGGATAGAGTAGAAAATTCAACCACAAAAATTATTGATGATTATGTCTTCGTCGGGGCATTTAAGTTTAGGGTGGAAAATCCATCTTTATTCAAACAGGGCGATAATATTATAATATATCATCCTGCTACAGACGCTTGGCTAGATGCTGTCGACAGGGGAGGAACGGCATCGGACCCGGGCTGGACAATATATGATGGAATTGATATAGTTTATAATCGTTACATTGAAAAAATAAACGGTGATACAATCTTTATTGACGCTCCGGTTTTTTATACTCTTAATAAGAATTTATCGGAATCCTATGTTTACAAGTATAGCCGGGAAGGCATTAAGACTAATATTGGTATTGAAAATTTAAGAGTCGACATTGAAGCAAATGATCTGCCTACGAACTCCAACGGAAACGAAAATCATGCATGGCAAGCAATTGAATTGATGCAGATTGAGGATGCCTGGGTGATAAAATGTACGGCTATTCATTTCGGGCAGTCCGGCTTTCGAACCAGCACTGCATCCCGCATAACGATAGATAGCTGCAAAGCAATCGATCCGATAAGCAGAATTACCGGCGAAAGAAGATATAATTTCAACTTATACCATGCGTCGCAGTTAATTCTTGTTAAGAATTGCTATGCCAGATATGGTAGACACGATTTTGTATCTAATGGCACCAGTACTGTTTCGGGATGCGTCTTTTATAACAATGTAAGTGAATATACTTATTCGTCGAGTGAAGGACATAGATGGTGGAGTCAGGGACTTTTATACGATAATATATTGTTCAAATCCCCAAACTACAGCTATGTTTTGGCGCTCTATAATAGAGGCGACAAAGGCACCGGTCACGGATGGGGCGCGGTGAATTCGGTAGCTTGGAATTGCAAAGTAGAAAATTCAAAAAATATAATAATACAAAAACCTCCCACAGCGCAAAATTATGCAATCGGATGCTTTGCCGGAAAGGTAAGCGGCTTAAAAGTGCACGGCGCTTTATTCGTCCACCCTGAAGGATACATAGAAGGCACTAATAGAGAAGGGTTAAATCCATCCTCGCTATACATAGCGCAACTTAACGAAAGAAGAAATTATACATCGGTTCAATCTGAAAAGAAAACGCTTCCGTCCGAATTTAAGCTGAATTATAATTACCCGAATCCTTTCAATCCTTCAACAATTATAAGTTACAATCTATCCGAAGATAATTATGTTAATGTCGCTGTTTATAATATGCTCGGAGAAAAAATTTGCTCTCTTGTCGACCAATTTCAAAAAGCAGGTTATTATAAAATAAAATTCGACGCCAGTTCATTTAATCTCTGTTCGGGCGTTTATTTATGTAGGATTATAGCCGGCAACAATTCAAAAACCATTCCAATGTTATTATCAAAATAGGAATTAATTAAAATGAGGAAAAACATTCTATTGTTCTTATTGTTAAGCTTTACGCTATACTACGGCCAGAATAGCGTTCAGGATAATGTGCCTCGCAATCGTCTTCTCTCGGATGATGAATTAATGAATCTTCTGGATTTAACGGTTCCTCAACTCAAATCAATATATGATTATTATAAGAGAGATAAAGAAAAAGGATTAATTCAACTTGCCGAATATTTCAGAAAAAGAAACAACGTCAATTATTTTTTTAATAATGTTTCTTTAAAAGAAAGATTAGCCTCTTTTGGCAATGAATATCCCGACGCAGTGGTAATGTACATTGAAGATTCGAAGAAATTTTTAAGAACGTTCGGGACAGATATCGATTGGAAATTACCTTCGGTAGACAAGCATGGAAGAAAACTTAATCCGAATGCGCTGCGCTATGTTTCGCGTTTCGAACGAGCAAGCGAAATGGCGCTCGCTTCGTACTACGCCAAGGATGATCGGTATGTGAAAAGTTTATTGTTGTTGGTTAAAGATTTTATAAGAGATTATGAAAACAAAGAGACTGAAATTGGAGGCAATGATTTGTTCGAGAGGTTTTATGCGGGACACCGATTAAGGAATTTGTTGCAGGCATATCATTTTATGCTAGGAGCGGATTATTTAGACTGGAAGGATCAAATATTTTTAATAAAACTGTTTTTGCTTCACGGCGCGCGTATTGTCGATGTAAGTAAAGTCTATAATTATGGCAATCATCAAACCCATGGTTTGGAAGCTTTATATGAAACGACGTTAATGTTTCCCGAGTTTACTATTGCAAAGTTGTGGAACAAGATAGCTCTTAATACCCTGATGGAGCATATTAAAACCGAGGTAATGGAAGACGGTTTTCAATTCGAAAGAGCTTCCCACTATTTTAAACTGGAACTGATCAATTATTTCAGAGTATCTCAGCTATCTCGCAGAAATAATGTTGAGCTTCCCGAGCTGTTTCGCAGAAGATTTCACAGAATGTTCGATGCAATTGTCAAATTAGCATTGCCTTCTGGAGAATTACCCGTATTGCAAGACGCTCAGGCTACTTATGGCGCCGAGAATGATTCTCTCGAGAATTTAGAAGCTGCAGAGTTGCCGGATATTAAAACTTCCATTATCATGACTATCGGAGCGGCGTTTTTCCTGGATAAGAACTATAAAAGTTATAGCTGCTATAAATTCCCTTCGGAGTTGTACTGGTTCTTTTCCGCTAAAGAAATAGAGGACTACCATAAATTGATTCCTGAAAGACAAAATATTAGTTCGGCTTTCTTAGAACAAACCAAATATTTTGTAATGCGTAGCGGATCAGACAGTAGCTCCTTGTATTTATTAGTAGACGCCGGATTGGCGAAGTTAAAGCCCGATCACACGCACGGAGGCGTTTTGGGTATAGTAGCTCACGGTTACGGCGAAGAATTATTGCCTTCTTACAGAGTTAGATACAGCGACGTATCGATTCAGTATATGAAAAATTCTTTAACAAAGAATGTAGCGCTGGCTGATCGCTATTTACAGGGCAGAGATTGGATTGATAATCATGCAAGAACGGGTTTTGGTAAATGGAATATTCTACCGGAGCCACTAATACATGATTTGTATATCGGTAGTAATTTTGATTATATCATGGCTGAACACAATGGTTTTGACACACTCGGAGTTAATTATAACAGAGAAATATTGTTTGTCAAACCGTATTTCTGGTTGCTTACGGATAATTTTACATCAAAAGAGATACATAATTATCAACAAATATTTCAAGGAGAATATGAGCGGGAAAGCATGAATAACGGAGTCGTAAAACATAAGGGAAATGTCCGGTTTTATATTTTGCAGGCTGATCAAACAGATATGGATATTAATAAAATATCCAAGTATGGAATTGACGCTGTATTGTTTGAAAAACACTCGGTTAATGATTACTCGTTTAATACACTCCTGTTTCCTACGCTCAATGACAAAGTAACGCCGTCGATAAGAAAATACAACAATCCTAATTATGTGTTGCTTACTGTTACGTCCGGCGGACTAAAGGCTGATGTTTATATAAAAAAAGGCGACGAGCTAAAGCTGCCTGAAATAAAAACTGACGCGCAATTTGTATGCATATTGAGTAGGGACGAAGAACCAAGCGCATTATTGTTATATAAAGGCAGTTACGTTAGATACGACGGATTAGATACAAAGCAATCGAATAAATCTGTATATGAATATCAAAAATCGGCTGATGGCTGGAAGTTGGTAAACAAATCATACGATAAATAATAGGAGATTAAAAAAGGATGGAGAGACAACAAATAATTCGGAAAATACTTGACCATAAAATAGTTGCAGTAATCAGGATGGAAGACGCGAATAAATTATTAAACGTAGTAGACGCAATTTATAAAGGCGGCGTAGACATAATCGAAATTACAATGACAGTGCCGGGAGCAATAAATTTAATAGAAAAAACGGCTGAGAAATTCGGAGATAGTGTTCTTATTGGCGTCGGCTCGGTATTGAAAAAAGAAACCGCTCAGGATGCTATAAATGCGGGAGCTAAATTTGTTGTAAGCCCTATATTCAAAGAGGAAATAATAGACTTGGTTCATAAAAATAATTTACCTGCATTCCCCGGTTGTTTTACTCCTACAGAGATTTATAAAGCTTATGAAAGCGGCGCAGAGATTATAAAAGTTTTTCCCGCCGATATTCTTGGAATGCAATTTATTAAAGCTGTAAAAGCTCCTATCCCAGAAATTAATTTAATGCCAACAGGAGGGGTTACACTGTCCAATATTAAGGACTGGATACAAGCTGGAGCTTGTGCGGTCGGAATAGGAACTGCCTTGTTGGATAAAACGGCAATAAAAGAAAATAATTATCAGTTATTAACTGAAAATGCCCAAAAAGCTTTAGAAAACCTAAAAAATATAAACTAACATTACGGAGGTAAAAAAATGGTTAATCTAGAAGGTAAAGTAGCAATTGTAACCGGTGGCGCAAGAGATATTGGTCGACAAGTATCAATAAGACTTGCTCGGCAAGGCGCTTCGGTATGCCTGAATTATTTTGATAATCCCGAAGACGCCGACGAAACATTAAGATTAATTTCTGAATTTGGCGGCAAAGCTATAAAAGTACAGGGAGACATGACTAAACCAGAAGATATCAATCGTCTTGTAGAAACCTGCGTTAAAGAGTACGGACCTCAAATAGATATATTGGTAAATGTCGTAGGAGGTTTGGTAGGAAGGAAAACAATCAACGAAATGGATGAAGCTTTTTGGGATTTCGTGGTTACGTTAAATATGAAAACAGTCTTTATGGTAACTAAAGCCGTTGTGCCTTATATGAAAAGCGGCGCATCGATTGTTAATTTTGCTTCTCAGGCGGCAAGAGACGGCGGAGGTCCCGGAGCTGGCGCATACGCTGCTGCTAAAGGAGGAGTACTAACTTATACCAGGAGCCTTGCCAAAGAATTCGGCCCTAAAGGAATTAGAGTTAACGCCGTTTCCCCTGGTATGATAAGTACAACCTTCCATGATAAATTTACAAAACCGGAAGTAAGACAAATGGTTGCCAATAACACACCGTTAAGAAGAGAAGGGAAAGCCGAAGAAGTGGCGGACTTGGTTGCTTATCTTGCATCCGACTCTGCTTCTTTTATAACAGGCGCCTGCGTTGAAATTAACGGCGGTACTTATTTTGTATAATATTAACACGAGAGGAAAATTATGAAGTTTAATACGTTAGTCTTAAGTGTATTGATGTTCTTTACATATATAAATTCGGATGCGCAAAATATGCATCCGAATTTATTATTAACTAAAAAAACTGTTGAAATTATTAGGCAGGAAAAAGATAAATATCCGCTCTTCCATAATACCTATCAAAAGATTAAAAACTATATCGATTCGGTAATTGCCGAGCCGATGGACGTACCGGTTCCCAAAGACGCCGGCGGAGGGTACACTCACGAGAAACACAAACAAAATTACAATGAGATGTACTATGCCGGGATATTGTATCAGATTACGCAAGATGAAAAATATGCCGTTTTTATCCGTGATATGTTAAATAAATATGCAGAACTGTATCCTAAGATAGGACAGCATCCGCAAAGCAAAATAGAAACCCCCGGGCGTCTCTTCTGGCAAACCTTGAATGAAAATGTATGGCTTGTACATACAATCCAGGCATACGATTGCATATATGATTGGTTGTCCCCGCAAGATAGAGAAAAATATGAGAATAATATTTTTAATCCAATGTGTGAATATTTCATGGAACACGAAGAGGAATTTAATAGGATACACAATCATGGAACTTGGATGGTAACAGCCGTTGGTATGACTGGACTGGTTACACAAAATGATAAGTATGTGCAGTATTCGCTTTACGGAACACACTTGGACGGAAAAGGGGGGTTTATAAAACAATTGGATTTATTGTTCTCTCCAGACGGTTATTATACGGAAGGGCCATATTATGCGCGTTATGCTTTGTGGCCGTTTTTTATTTACGCGGAAGCTCTGGAAAATAATAAACCTGAATTGAAAATTTATCAATACAGGGACTCTATACTAAAAAAGACTTTGAACGCTCTGTTGCAACAGACGAATACAAACGGAGCTTTTTTCCCCATTAACGATGCTCTCAAAGAAAAAACATGGCAGTCCGAAGAACTGGTTATAGCTTCTAATTTAATTTACTACAGGTATGATAAGGACGACAATTTGCTGAGCCTTGTCAATGAGCATGGTCGGGTAATTCTGAGTTACGCCGGATTGGTTGTAGCAAAAGCTATAGCGAAACGAGAGAGTCTGCCTGAATTTAAATGGAAAAGTATAAAGTTTAGCGACGGAGCCGATGGTAAACAAGGTGGTCTTGCAATTCTACGTTGGGGGAATAATAAAGAAGAACTTTCAACATTAGTATTTAAATATGCATCGCATGGCCTTTCGCACGGTCATTATGACAGACTACACTTTTTATATTACGACAAAGGAAGTGAAATTATACAGGATTACGGCGCAGCTAGATTCTTAAACATCGATCAGAAATTCGGCGGCAGATATTTGCCTGAAAATAAATCATACGCTATGCAAACAATTGCTCATAATACAATTGTAGCGGATGAGAAATCCCATTTTGACGGTAAACGAAGCAGGGCCGAAAAATTCCACCCCGAAGAGTACCTGTTTGATATTTCGGATGCTAATTTCCAATACGTAAGCGCAAAAGAAAAAAATGCTTACAAAGGGATTGAATTACATCGAACATTGGCGCTTGTAAAATCACACCAACACGATTATCCGATCATTGTTGATGTATTTAGAGTCAACTCCGATACGGAACATCAGTACGATTTGCCATATTATTTTATGGGGCATATTATAGATATAAATTTCGATTATGAAGCGTACGATAATCAAAGAGTTCCTCTGGGAAAGTCTAACGGATATGAACATCTGTGGGTTACAGCCAAAGGAAAAGGAAACGGCGTCTCTTCGCTAACTTTCCTGAGTGACAATAATAGATTTTATACTCTGTTAACAACTTGCGATAATTCAACGGATATATATTTAACTCAGATAGGAGCTAACGATAAAAATTATAATCTTCGAAATGAACAAGGTATAATGTTTAGAAAAAAGGCAAAAAATCACCTTATTGTTTCAGTAATTGAACCGCATGGCGAGTTCAATCCGACTCTGGAATATACAAAGAATTCATACGCTACTATTAGCGATATTAAAGTGCTTTATAATGACGGTAATTATACCGTAATCGAAATCATTAACGAAGATAAATCCGGGATTAACTTATTTATTGCAAATAATGATCCTTCCAAAAATAAAGTGCATAATATTAATACGGGAAATGCCCAATATTCTTGGAAAGGACCAATTCATCTGAAATACATTAATTAAGTAACTTTAAATTAAGGGGAATAAAAATGAAAAATAAAAGCGAAAATTTTATTAAAGCTAATTTCTTAGAATGGGAAAATGTTGCCCCGGGCGTAGAAAGAAAAATTCTAGGATACGACGATAAAATAATGATGGTTAAAGTTCGTTTTAAAAAAGATTCTGTCGGCGAGCCGCATAAACATTTTCACAGTCAAACGACTTACGTTGTGTCCGGAAAATTCCAGGTAGAGATAGACGGGATTAAACAAATATTAAGTAGCGGGGACGGATTTTATGTCCCACCCAATGCATTGCACGGCGCCATATGTCTGGAGGACGGTATGCTTATAGATGTGTTCAGTCCGGTACGTGAGGATTTTCTCAAAAAAGGTTAAACAGATAAAAAATATTGAGGTCTACAATGAAAAAAGTAAAAGGCTTACGTTGGTGGATAATAACTCTTATTTGTATCGCTACAATTATTAATTACATAGACAGAAGCACTTTGGCAATAATGTGGCCCAGCATTTCTGAAGATACGGGAATGGATAAAACAGATTACGGCTTGATACTAAACGTGTTTATGATTGCGTATGCGATCGGGCAGTCTGTGTCAGGCAAATTATTCGATAAAGTTGGCACCAGAATCGGATATGTAATTGCCGTAGGAGTCTGGGCGTTATCTTCTTTTGCTCATGCTTTTGCGAGGAATATCTATTCATTTAGCCTTTTTAGAACAACGCTTGGATTGGCGGAAGCCGGAAACTGGCCAGGCGCAGTCAAAAGCAATGCTGAGTGGTTTCCAGTAAAAGAAAGAGCAACTGCACAGGGTTTATTTAATGCCGGCGCTTCAATCGGTTCTGTGATCGCTCCTCCTCTTATCGCTTTGTTATGGGCGAGTTTTGGCTGGCAAACAACCTTTATGATAGTTGGCACTTTCGGATTGATATGGTTGATTCCATGGCTAATTATTAATAAAACATCTCCTGATAAACATCCGTGGTTAAGCGAGGAAGAAAGGACATATATACTTGACGGACAAACTCAAACTGAAAAAAACAATAGTAACGCGAGAGCGCTAAGTATTAAACAAATTTTATCCCACAGAGAATCATGGTCGGTCTTAATATCAAGATTTTTCTTTGAACCTATCTGGTGGCTTTTTGTAGGTTGGATGCCGATATATCTTGCAGACGTATACGGATTCAACGTTAAGGAAATAGGACTCTTTGCCTGGGTGCCTTATGTCGGAGCTGCTATCGGAAGTATAAGCGGCGGATACTTCGCCGGCAAGCTTATCTCTAAGGGTAAATCTGTTAACAGAGCAAGAAAAACAGCTATCTCTATAGGAGCGGTTATTATGTTCCTCGGATTAATAACTACGATTCTTTTTGCCGACACTCCATTAAAATTTGTTGTGATAGTTGCGTTTGTCTTATTCGGTTTTCAGTTTGCAATAGGCAATGTTCAAACTCTGCCAAGCGATCTCTTCAGTGGAAAATCGGTTGGCACTTTGGCGGGGCTAGGCGGCAGCGTGGGGGTTTTTTCTGTAATTGTTATGAATTTTCTTGTCCCTATTATTACTAAAATCTCATATACACCAGTATTTATTATGATAGCAGTATTTGTACCATTCGGTGTATTGGCAATTTATTTCTTTGCAAAAGAAATTAAACCGTTAGAATGATCTTGATTAAATTAAATCTCGGAGAAATTGTCGGTCGTCGGAAAAATGAAGCTAGTTAGCTGTAAATAAGTTTGTGACTGGTTAATATATACACCAAAAGTCTAATTCAGGCTTTTGATACAATACGGTAGTCAAAGAACAATATATAACAGAGCGATTATTGCATAATAAAATATGCTTAGAAAGATTTTTTTAATAATCTTTTTTGTAAGCCACCTAAGTAAAGTATTGGCGGGTAATAAATATGTCGCTCATTCTAAAGACGAATTAAAGGCATATGTGAATTCATTGTTGCCCGGTGATACGCTTGAGCTTGCGAACGGACAATATGAACTTGGGTATATTACTATCGCCGGCATAAATGGCACAGCCGAAGAACCGATAGTTATAAAAAGCCAGGCAGTAGGAGGAGCGGTATTAACAGGCAATTCTTATTTTACATTAAGGAAAATAAGTCATGTTATTTTAAAAGGATTTGATTTCCGTTCGGAAAGCGGGACGGTTATTAAATTAGAAGCGTGTAATCATGTTCGTATTACAAGAAATTTTTTCAGATTAAATGAAACTAAATCGGCTAAATGGATTATCGTGGGTGGTAAATGGGACGAACCGTACGCAACTTCTTCTTATAACCGAATAGATCATAATCTTTTTGAAAATAAAACACAACCGGGCAATTTTATTACCTTGGATGGAACGCCAAAACCAACAAGTATCCCCTCAAAATACGATAGAATCGATCATAACTACTTCAGAAATAATAAACCGAGGGTGGTAAACGAAAAAGAGTCTGTACGATTGGGACAAAGTGAATTAAGCTGGGATAGCGGTTTTACGGTAGTAGAATATAATTTGTTTGAAGAGTGCGACGGCGACCCTGAAATTGTTTCGGTAAAAACATCCGAAGATACTATCAGGTTTAATACTTTTATAAGGTCAAAGGGAACGTTATGCCTCAGACAAACAAAAAATTCCGTGGTATATGGCAACTACTTTTTAGGATACAATGTTGACAGTACGGGCGGTATTCGTATGTATGGATACGGGCATAAAATATATAACAATTATTTTCATGACTTACAGGGGGAAAAATGGGATGCTGCTATTACCATTACAAATGGCGATGTGGAAAACACTTCTACAAGTTATTCTTCCCACATGAGACCCGAAAATATCATAGTATGCTTTAATTCTTTTATTAATGTCGAGCATCCGGTTGAAATAGGTTACACAAACAATGATTCTTATAAAAAGGCTCCCCGGAATATTATGTTCTCTAATAATTTAGTAGTATCAAACGGAACTAATCCAATTATTAAAATCATTTCTAAACCGGAGGGCTTATTACTGGAAAATAATGCTTTCGCTGTTACCGATTCTGTTTATGTAGGAGTGCCTTTTACAAAAAATGAAATAGAATTGATAGACGACCCGTCTTTGGTGATGAATGACGGCGTATATCAAATTAGTGCAAAAAGTCCTACGGTGAATAAGGGAAATAATCATTACCCTTTTGTTAATTACGATATCGAAGGACAACAGAGAGATACTATGCCCGATATAGGAGCCGACGAGTTAAGTATGTTCCCAAAATCCAATTATCTGCTTACTCCTGATAAAGTTGGTCCATATGCCGCCGAGGATGATATAGAGACTTCCGTTAGAGAGTATGATGTACCTAGTCACGATTTTGAACTAATGAATAATTATCCAAATCCCTTCAATTCAACGACAAATATTGTATTTATAGTGAATAAAAAAGGACTATACATATTAAAGATATATGATATACTTGGGAGAGAAGTTGCAAAACTACTAAACAAGGAGCTATTGCCGGGTAAATATACAGTTCAATTTGTAGCTGATAAAATAGCAAGCGGTAAATATTTCTGTAAAATAGAAGGACCAAGCGGGCATAAAATACTAAAAATAGTTTATCTAAAATAATATTTAAAACAGGAGTTAATTAAATGAGCAAGAAAGTAGTAACCTTCGGCGAGATAATGCTTCGTCTTTCTACGCCGGGATACACTCGTTTTGTCCAGGCGCAGAATTTCGACGTAACATTCGGCGGCGGCGAAGCAAACGTAGCTGT
>NZ_JBMOLD010000019.1:0-160419 GCF_049325435.1 Melioribacter sp.
CAATTATAAAAAATTATACTTACTTAGAGATGCATTAAAAACAGAATTAGGATTAAATCAAACAAAGGTTGCTTAATTTATGCGGAGTCTCTCTGAAATAATTTCAACTAAATTTGACTTTTTGCCGTTATTGGCGCAAAAATTATATTTGTTTTTACAATAATGATATATTTTTATCAAAATGATAAAAAGGGAGTAAATGATCGCTTAAATTTGACGATAAAAAAATTGATTCTTTAGGCGTAGTTTTTGCTATAAATAGATAGAAATAAACGGTGTATTTCAACTATTTTCTTTAATAAGGGGGAAATTTATGAGAATTTTAATCTTCTTTTTGGCAGCGTCTCTGTTATTTGCAGAAAATGGAAAAGGATTAAAAATGCCTTCGATTTTTTCGGACAATATGGTATTGCAGCAAAATTCGAAAGTTGCCGTTTGGGGTTTGAGCAATCCGGGAGACGAAATTACTATTAAAGCTTCGTGGAATGAATCGGCAAAAGCGACAGCCGATCAAAACGGAAAGTGGATGGCGCATTTAATCACGCCTTCTGCCGGAGGTCCTTATTTGCTTAAAGTTACCGACAGTAAGTCCGAAATCGAATTTAAGAATGTATTAATCGGCGAGGTGTGGCTCTGCTCGGGACAATCGAATATGGAAATGCCGCTCGAAGGCTGGCCTCCTACAGATACGGTTGCCAACAGCAAGGAAGTTATTGCGAATGCAACGAATAAAAATATAAGATTCTTTACTGTTACAAGAGCAATATCCGAAAAACCGGAATTCGATTGCGTGGGGCGTTGGGAAGAATCGAATCCTGAAACAGCGGCAAAGTTTAGCGCCACGGCTTATTTCTTCGGAAAAAAATTATATGAAGAATTGAATATCCCGGTAGGATTAATTCATTCGAGCTGGGGCGGCACGCCTATTGAAGCCTGGACGGGCGCCAAATATATTTCCACGGTCGAAGAATATAAAGATATTGTAGAAAAACTGAAGAATGCCCGTAAAGAAATCGACCGGCTTAAAGCCTGGCTTGCCGAAAAACCGACTATCGATATCAATTCGATCAAATCGCCGACTCCGTGGAAAGGGCTCGATTTGAACGACTCTCAATGCGCTAAACCCGGCTTCGACGATTCGGCTTGGAAAACTATGGAACTGCCGGTTAAATGGGAATCGACGGAAATGGGCAACTTCGACGGCGTTGTCTGGTTCAGGAAAAACATAAAAATCAAAAACGAGTGGATTAATAAAGAACTGACGCTGGAACTCGGACCGATAGACGATATGGACGTAACTTACGTTAACGGAGTGAGAATAGGCGGCTACGAAGAAGGAGGTTACTGGCAAACAGACCGGATTTATAAAATACCCGCTGAACTGGCGAAGGATCAAAATCTCACCGTTGCCGTCCGCGTCGTCGATACACAGGGCGGCGGTGGAATATGGGGTTCATCCGAAAAGATGAAACTCCGCCCGACTGATTCGAACGAGTCGGTTTCTCTGGCAGGCGAATGGAAGTATTTGCCCGTCGCCGAATATTACGGAGGCAAGTTGTATCTGTTCGACGTTAAGAATGCCGAATATTATAAACGTCCGAAATTGTCGGTTGAATATTCTGCTTTCACTCCGACGCTCCTTTTTAACGGCATGATTGCTCCGCTGATTCCATACAATATAAAAGGAGCCATCTGGTATCAAGGCGAATCGAATACGGGAAATCCGGAATTGTATAAAAAGCTCTTTCCGCTAATGATTAAAAATTGGAGAGAAGAATGGGGGCTGGGCGATTTCGCGTTTTATTATGTTCAAATTGCGCCTTATAACTACGGTCCCAATGTGGAATCGCAAAAATTGAGAGAAGCTCAGCTTATGACGCTTTCGGTTCCGAATACAGGTATGTCGGTTACTCTCGACATCGGCAATCCGAATAATATTCATCCGGCAAACAAAAAAGACGTGGGCGAACGCCTTGCAAGATGGGCATTGGCTAAAGATTACGGCAAGAAAATCGATTTTTCGGGTCCCATCTATAAATCGATGAAAATCGAAGGCAATAAAATAATCCTTACTTTCGATTATACAGACGGCGGTTTGGTAGTCAAAGAAATCGACGGAGACAACAATTTCCTTATTGCGGGAAACGACAAAGTATTTAAAAAAGCAAAAGTGGAAATTAAAGACGATAAATTAATTGTCTTTTCCGATAGCGTAGAGAACCCGGCAGCCGTTCGTTATTGCTGGGATAACATCTCGGAAGGCACGCTTTTTAATAAGGCGGGACTTCCTGCTTCTTCATTCAGAACAGACAACTGGGATTAAAGAAGGATATAAAAATGAAAAACATAATTAAGTTAATCGTTTTGTTTCTGTTTGCAAGTCGAATCAATTTTACAAACGCTCAGGAGACAAAATATCACGCATGGTGGCACGATTCCTATTTGAGAGAAACGTTCGAGTCGCCTAATGAGAAGAAACTTCCTCTTATTAAAGTAATGGGGAATCGATTTGTGGATGAGAACGGAGATACGGTATTGTTTAGAGGCGTTTCGATTTCCGACCCAGATAAGATTGAAAATCAAGGTCATTGGAATAAGAAGCACTTTGAAAAAGTGAAAGAACTCGGTACGATGATCGTGCGCGTACCGGTGCATCCGATTGCATGGCGCGAAAGAGGCGCGGAAAATTATTTGAAGCTGCTCGATCAGGCTGTAGAATGGTGTACGGAACTCGGCATGTATATTATAATCGATTGGCATACAATAGGTAATCTCGGCATGGAATTGTTCCAGGATCCGATGTATGAAACTACCAAAAAAGAAACGTTCGAATTCTGGCGCACAATAGCAAAAAGATACGCCGGAAATAATACTGTGGCTTTTTATGAACTCTTCAACGAGCCGACGCTCTATTTTAATCAACTTGGTTCAATGTCGTGGACGGAATGGAGAGAGCTGAATGAAAAAATGATAACTCTAATAAGAGCCTACGATAACGAAACGATTCCGCTCGTAGCAGGATTCGACTGGGCTTATGATCTCACGCCATTGCTAATTGAACCCGTAAAAGCTGAAAATATCGCTTACGTTACGCATCCTTATCCTCATAAACGAACAAAACCGTGGGAACCGAAATGGGAAGAAAATTTCGGTTTCGCCGCTCAGAAGTATCCGATAATTGCAACTGAGATCGGATTTACTATGGGCGACGAATCTGTCGATTCTAACGGCGAATACGGAGAGGCGATTGTAAACTATCTCGAATCAAAAGGCATAAGCTGGGTCTGGTGGGTGTTCGATCCGGAATGGCATCCGAAGATGTTCGAATCGTGGGATACTTATAAACTTACCGACAGCGGTAAATTTTATAAAGCGGTAATGGAAGGGAAAAAATAATGCAATGAATAATAAAATTGCGTTTGTTATTTTGACAAACCGAATTGAACAGATTATATATGAATTCTAAATTCAAATGGGCGCTCGGCATTCTAATTGTCGCCTTCTTCGCTTATTATGCGATTAACTTTTTCTTTTACCGGAGCGAAGGCGACAAAGTCGTTGAAATTTATTTTGCCGACAGAATTACCGCAGCCCACAAAAAATTGATTGAAATCTATAACGACAGAAATAAAGGGAAAGTGCGCGTAATACCGATAGACTTTCCCAATTTCGATTTTAGCACGAATGAAAGAAAGGAAGTGCTGGCGCGTTCGCTCCGGGGCACTGGCGACGGGATTGATCTTTTTGCGGTTGATATTATATGGGTGCAAAGATTTGCCAAATGGGGCGAGTCGCTCGATAAGTATCTTACGGAAGAAGAAAAAAAACGACTTCTGCCTCTAGCGGTGGAGTCGTGTTATTTCAACGGCGAATTGGTCGCGGCGCCGCTTGTACTGGTAAACAGTATTTGTTATTACAGAGAAGATTTGGTCGAAACGCTCCCAAAAGGCAAAGAGTTGATTGAAAAGCTCGACAGCGCCAATATTACCTGGGAAGATTTTTTAAGCTACAGAAAACTCTACAAAGGCGACAAACCGTTTTACATCTTTCCCGCCGCCGATTACGAAGGTATGATATGTAACTTTATGGAATTCCTTTTGAGCCTCAATCCGAATTATTTTCAACAATACGGCTTTAATCTGGACAGACCGGAAGCCGAAAAAGCTTTGCAATTTATGGTCGACCTTATTTATAAGTATAAAGCGACTCCGCCCGTTGTAACAAAATTTACGGAGATATCGAGCTACGAATATTTCATTAACAATGACGGCTTGGTAATACACGGCTGGCCTACATACGACATGGATTTTATTAATGAACCTTTCGACAAAGAGAAACAATCGAGATTGAAGAAAATGTGGATACCGTATTTCAAAGACGGCGTCCCTACCTCGGTAGTAGGCGGCTGGGATTTGATGGTATCCAAATTTTCTACCAAGAAGAAAGAAACAATCGATTTCCTGAAATTTCTATTGAGCGACGAAGCCCAGGAAATTTTCTATAAATTGAGCGGACATTACCCGGTAGTTAAAAGATTTTACGAAGATTCCGTCTATTTGAACAAGTACCCTGAAATTCCCAAAATAAAAGAATATCTGAAAACTGCTAAGCACAGACCTGCGCATCCCGACTATACGAGATTTTCCAAAATAATGTCGTACTATATCGACGAGGCTTTGAAAAGACGTTTGTCCGTAAAAGAAGCGTTGAACAAAGCCACGAACGCTATTCAACTTGAAAAAAATATTTTGCAGGAGCGATGAGTAAAGTTTATGGTACGGCAAAAATTAAAAAATAAATTTTCCAAATACAGATTCGAAATAAGGCACCTTTCGGCCTTCCTGTTTGTGCTTATTATTTTTCAACTTGTAATGGCTTTTGTTCAAAAATCTTCGTTGAGCGATTTTTTGAACGAGACTCAGGATTGGTATCAAAAATATTCTGCCGAACGGCTGGCTATCATTACGACGACGAGTATGGAACTACTCTACGAAAATCTTTTTATGGAAAAACCGATGTCCGAATACGATCAGAGGAAAATAACATACTCGTTTAACGTTATCTTTAAACAGCAATTAATACAAAAGAGCGTGGAGGATATCAGTCTAATTCTTCTTAAAAATCATCGCGTTTATGTTATCGACAGCGGTCAAAAACTTTATGCGTTTCTCACGAACAAACTCGAACCCTACGAGACCGGCCCCAACGGACATTCGGAGGCTGTTAAACTCTTTCTCGGTTACAGAGACGAAATTAGAGCCTCGGAAACAATCTATTCGATCCTCGAAAACAACAAGACTTTCAAAATCCTCGTTCCATTTGTGCCGGACGGCGAATATCTCGGCGCGATGTATATGAAAATTACGCCCGACTTTACGTTCCTTACAAAAGAAGTGACGGCTAATTTCGATAAAGTGGCGGTTATTTATACGTCTTTAATTTTTCTAGGACTCGTTATTATATTTTACATCTCGTCTCAGGCAGTTAAAGAGAGAAACGAAGCGCAGAGAAAGTTTTTCCAGGAACACGAAGAAAACATAAAAAAACAAATCAGGCTCGAAAAGGAATCGCTTTTTACAAAAAGAATTTATCATACGCATCACAAAGCCGAAAAAATTATCGGCTTTATAAAAGAAGACGTCCGCAAAATGAACAGCGAAGGAATCGACGAGCTGAAAAAAAGAGTGCTGACTTATTCCAACTTTATTTCGAGAATTATTTACGATATGAAATGGTACGACCAGGAAATCAATACTATAATTAACCCGATGTTCCATACAAACATTAATGAAGTTATCAAATTTATAGTGGAAAACATTTTTCTCAGGATATCGAGCCGAAACGATATGTTTAGTTTTGAGTTATTGCTCGACGACGATATTCCTCCGGTTAACGTCAATGAGTTTGTAGTGTGGGAAATACTCGAGCCGTTGATTCAAAACAGCATCGATCACAGTCAGAAAGATTCCGTTAAAATAAAAATAACTACCAAATACGATAAGAATAACAATCTGACTGTTTTAACGATCGAGGACGACGGCGTGGGAATTAAAAGCGAGTTGCTGGAAGTCGACTCGAAAGGCGTTAAAAAAATATTTCTGGAAAATATATCCACCAAGAAGCTCGAAGCGACAAATTCCGGTTACGGCTGCTATATAGCCTATCAAATGGCGGTCGAAAAATGCGGGTGGGAACTCGACGTGGAAAATTTAAAAGAAGGCGGCTGCCGCTTTACAATTAAAATAAAAAATTAAGGAAGAAGCAGTATGCAGAAACAAGAAATGATTAATATTTTACTTGTGGAAGACGAAGAATTCGACGTAAGAAGAGTAAAAAACACGCTCGACTATTACAATTCGAGAATCAAACTACTCGACACTGTTTCAAACGGAATGGCGGCGCTCTCGTTGATCAGGGAAAATCCCGATAAGTATGACGTGGTTATAATGGACTATCAGATCTCCGGCGGGCTTAAAGGCGAGGAACTGATTTCCAAAATGAAAAGTTACGACCCGTTTATTCAAATCATTGTCGTAACGAAGATGACCATAAATATTACAAATTACGATTTCGCCAATAATTTACTTCAGGCGGGCGCTTTCTGGTACTGTACGAAATATCCCGGCAATATTGAAGAATACATTTATCAACCGACCGACTTCATACTCAGTATATTCAATGCGTATGAAAAAAAGAAACTCGAAAAGCAAAAGTTGAAATCCGACAAGCGGCTTAAGAAAAATATTGAAAATCTGCTGGAAGCAAAAAAGATAATAGGCGAATCGAAACCGATGATTCAATTGAAAGAAAATATAGAAAAATACGCCAAGAGCGATGTAAACATATTGATAAACGGACCGTCCGGAACCGGCAAAGAATTGGTCGCATGGAATATCCATCTGAGGAGCAAGAGAAAATACGAAAATTTCGTACCGATTAACTGCGGAAGTATACCGAGCGATTTGCTCGAAAGTGAGTTGTTCGGTTTTGAAAAGGGGTCTTTTACCGGCGCCAACAGAGAAAAACCCGGTCTTTTCGAAGTGGCTAATAACGGGACTTTGTTCCTCGACGAAGTCGGCGAACTTCCTCCTACAGCTCAGGTAAAATTATTGAGAGTGCTGCAGGAAGGTGAAATTGAAAAAATCGGAAGGACGGGTAAAATATCCGTTAACGTGAGAATTATAGCGGCAACTAATAAAAATCTTGCTCACGAAGTTAATAATAACCGCTTCCGCGAAGATTTGTATTATCGTTTGAATGTTGTGCCGCTTGAAATCGTGCCCCTCAGGCAGCGCGGCGACGATATACTCTTGCTGTTCGAACATTTCCTCGACTACTTCAGTCAGGACCTCGGATTTACAAAGCCGGTGCTTGAAGAGAGCGCTAAGGAAATTTTGTTGAATTACAAATGGCCCGGCAATGTGAGAGAACTGAGAAATGTAGTTCAACGTTTGGTTTTGAATTGTCCTGATCGCATTACAGCCAAAGACGTAAGCAATCCGATGATACTCGGGAACAGCATCGTCTCTAAGGAAGAATCGGGTTTCGAAGATTTGTACGAGGGGCAAGTGCTGCCGTTGAAAGAAGTGGAAAGAAAATTCAGAATACGTTATTTCAAATATGTTAGAAGCATCTCAAGTTCCGATTCGGCTGCCGCCGAAAAACTCGGATTGGCTCCTTCCAATTTTTATAGGATGTGTAAAGAACTCGGTTTGAAATAAACGGAACTTATTGTCTCCCTTATGCGTCTCAGGTGTTAAAGCTTGGGAGGAATTATGATTAATGAGTTCAAAGTTAAAGGGAAAGAGCTTCTCGGTAAAATCGAAGAGTTGATCAAAGAAGGCAACGTGAGACGCATTATTATAAAAGACGAAAAGGGAAATACGTATATCGAGATACCGGTTACGGTCGCCGTGCTCGGAGCTCTCTTTGCGCCGGTGCTGGCGGCTGTAGGAGCCCTTGCCGGCATGGCTGCAAATTTTACGGTGGAAGTGGTTAAAAGGCAGAATGACGAATCCGACGAGCTTTAATAACCTTCCTGAATACTAATTCCCGGAAGATAATTAACCTCAAGCATAATATTAACTGGATTATTAACGGATAATTTTATAATTTTGTTATGAACATATGCTCATAATTATTTTATGCCCAGACCGAAAAAACATAGAAGAATAAAATGTTGCCCGGCGGCTTATTATTTCAAACCGCGCGGAATTCCGATGTGCGAGCTTCTCGAAAATATTCTCGCAGAAGACGAAGTGGAAGCTGTTTATTGGGCGGACTTAAAAGGTTTCGACCACGAAGCCGGAGCGCGGAAGATGCAGATATCCCGCCCTACATTCGGGCGTATTCTAAAATCTGCAAGAAGTAAAATTGCGGACGCTCTTATTAACGGCAAAGCGCTTAGTATAAATCAGGATTATTTTAACAAGCTAAAGGAGGAATAAAATGAAAATAGCGGTAGCCTCGGACGATAATTTTCACGTATCGGGACATATAGGACGCGTTAACGGATTTATTATTTATGAATGCTCCGATGGAAAAATTCTCGACAAACAATATCTCGAAAATAATTTTACCAATCACGGTCGCGGCAACAGGGGAGAACATCATCACGGCGAAGGTCACAGACACGGTCACGAACGACTGATAGAAGCTTTAAAAGGAGCCGAGGTTTTGATTTTTACATCCGGCGGCTGGAGATTGATTGAAGACCTCGAAGCCAACGGCATCAAACCGTTTATGACTGACGAAGAAATTGCAGACCGCGCCGTTGAAAAATATCTGTCGGGAGAACTGACCGAAAAAGAAGATAACGTTTGTCATCACGGAAGGCATTGAAAATTAAAAATAAATCTCGGCGCTTAGTGAATAATTCCGGATGGGAGCTAGATTCCCGATAAACTCTACGTAATTATAATTGAGCAGATTTTTAACGCTCAATTTAAGTTTAGCCGCTATATTGCTGAAAACAAAATTTACGCCGCCCGCCAAGTCGATTACGTATACGGGAACGCGTTTGTAGCCGTCTTTTATAAGCGCCAGGGGCGGCTCGGTCAGCTCGAAATCTATTTCTTCGACCTTGCTCGAATATCTGAAATCGGCGTTTAATTCGAATGGTTGTTTGGTAAAACCGATTTGTAAATTAACCGTATTGCGCGGGCGATATTTCATCGGTCGGTTTTTTTCAACGTCTCTCGCCCACATATAATTGTAAGCGAACGTAAAATTAAACGTCGAAGGAACGGCAGCCCAGGCGCATAAAATTTCCGCTCCCTGTATTCTTGCTTTTGTGAGATTGATGAATTTTATATCTCCCGTTTTTGTGAGGTTCGGTTCTATGAAATTATTATAATCTGTCTGATAGAATGTCGCATCGAAGTTGAGATGCTCAGACGGACTGTATATCAGTCCGCTTTCGAATGAAAAACTCGTTTCGGATTTCAAATCGGGATTTTGTTCGACGTCAATTCCGCCTGCAATTCCTGCTGTTGTAAAGACTTCTGCCGGAGTAGGCGCTCTGAAGCCCGCCCCGGCCGACGCTCTTAAGATTAGATTGCGGGTAATCTTGTAATTCAATCCGAAACGCGGGGTTATGGCGTTTTTCCCTTGTATTGTATCGAGTTTTATATAGTCGTAACGGAGGCCTAAAGTGGCTATTAAATTTTTAACGCCCCTGTACTCAGTTTGAAAATAAAGCGCTCCGCCTCCAAATTTAGTGTTGGAAAAAATATTGGATTTTACGGTCGAACCGGAAATTTCAATTCCGCCTGTATGGTTGAAATTACCTTTTGTCGAATAATTAAAAATTGCTTCGGCTCTGTAGAGATTGGCGATGGAGGTGGTCACTTCTATGCCATAACCGTCGAATCGGGTGTAATAATAACTCAGTTTGAATGTTGAATTCAGATTGTCCGAAAAACGATTGTTGTATACGAATCCGCTGAAGAATCGATTCGATTTCACTGTATTGCCGTTATCTTCATCTTTCGGGACCAACGCATTCCGGGAATCTTTCCAGTACAAAAAGTTTCCCCTGTCCATATATAAATAGTCGCCGAAAAGAAGTATCGATCGATTAGCGTCGATTGTCTTGTTGATTTTGAAATATCCGAGGTAATTTTTCCTGTAATCATTTTGACGATAACTCATATTGTCGAATTTTTTAAGAGACAGAGTATATCCGACCGATCCAATCGAGGAAGAGTGCGAAATCTCCGTACCGTAAAATGTGCGCAGGTTGTCGTTCCATTTCCAGATGTCGTAAGAGGGATTGTCATAAAAGCCGGCATAAGATTTTATATAAGTAACGGGAATTTGAGCGGCTTCTTTGGTAATTATATTAATTACGCCTCCGATAGCCGAAGTGCCGTAGAGCGAGCTAGCAGGTCCTTTGATTACTTCCACGCGCTCTATATCTGAAATGGGAATCAATTCCCATACAATATCGCCGTTATCTCCGCCGTAAAGAGGTATGCCGTTGATTGCAACCAATACTCTTGCGCCCACTCCTTTGCTGTAACCGCTCGATCCGCGAATGCTAACCTGCTCGAGGTTTACCTGGACGCCGGGTATGTCTCTTAATATTTCGTCGAAAGCAATATAATTTTTATGCGATATTAAATCGGGCTTAATTACAAACGCGCTTACGGACAAATCTTCTTTCCTTTGCTCGAACTTGGATGCGGTTACCAAAATTTGTTCGGTCTCTACTGCGGATTCCCTCAGGATGAAATTAATTTGAGAAACCTCTTTGTCGATTGTAATTTTTTTGCTGACCTTTTCGTAGCCTACGCACGATACTTCGAGCGTATATTGACCGTAAGGCACTCCTCGTATTTCGTATCTTCCTTTATCGTCGGATGCCGCGCCGAAGGACGTTCCGGTAATAATTATATTTGCGCCTATCACGGGCTGCGAGTCTTCTTCGATTATTCTGCCGGTTATTACGCCTTTCTGAGCCACTAATATGTTGTATGAAATAAATAAAATTAATAGAAATCTGTGCATAATTCCCTCTTTAATATGGAGGCTGCGGCGGAGGATTATTAAAGTCGACTTTTATGTTTACTCCTTCCGTAATTTCGCCTGGGCGTAGTATTAATTCCTTTGGGCTCGCCTGATCCCCGTTGTTGCAATAAACCCCGACCACGTACCAGTCTTTTCGTTCGAAGGAAATTTCTTCGGTCTTCGATTGAGCAACAACCACATAAGAATATGTTCCTTCTCCCAACTGAAGTATCGGCAAGAAATTATTTTCCAATGAATTGTAATTGAACGCCGAACTGCCGTAAGGAATCGAATCTGAAACAAAGCTGAGATTCGGCGGAAAAAAGTCGCCGGTTTTTTGTATGGGCTTTTTAAATACTACCAGGTGAGTTCTTTTAACTCCGGCAGGCCAATTCCCCGTGAATGTAACGGCGCCCTTGAAACCGGTGGGTCCGTCGGGTTTAACGGGCTCGGGTTCAATGCCGCCGTCGCATCTGAATATAAATACGGCAGAGATTAAAATTATCAGCAGTACTTTTTTCATAGAAGAATCAACGAATGTTTTATTAACTTCTTGTTTAATGCCCGCATGAACAAATCAAATTTCCCTTAGCCTTTTCGAAAGCTTCTTTGCCTTCCTTGTAAGAGAACCATGCAATCGCAATCGCTCCAATCGAATCGATGCCGCCTATACCCGTTAATTCGTAGCCTGCGCTGGCAGCAAGCAATATAATCGATAGATAGAGACACGTCTTTGTGCAATTTGCATCGGCGATTATTGCTTCCGATTGAAGAGCCTTTCCGATTTTCATTTTATAATAAATCAAAACAGACATTGTTATTATGGAAATTACGGAAATAATAATCCCTACAACGGTAGTCTCCGGTTTATGTCCTGCGTAAGTATTAATCATAGAGCCTACAACCAAGCCTGCCGACAGAATATAAAATCCCGCGCCTGTAATTCTTAGCGCAGTCCTTTCGAACTTATCGCTTGTCTCTCCGTTATTGTTTTTTATACGTAAAAGCATGTGCAGAAGTCCGATTCCGGACATTACTTCTACGAACGAATCGATTCCGAATCCCAGAAGAGATAGAGTTTCATCTTCTATTCCCCAGGCAACGGAAATTATACCTTCGAGTATATTATATCCGATTGTTATATAAGTTAATAAAAAAGCTGTTTTATAATTTCTGTTCATCTCTTTTCAAAAATCAGGATCGGATATCCAAATATAAAGAATTTTAAAGGTTCTTACAGCAGGCTGAAGAGTCCGATCGAATTATAATCCATGCCGTCCAGCTGATAGAGAGAATGAAAACCCGATATCAAAAGTCCGAGAATAAAGATGAACCAGAGAGCGGTTATAATCAGAGATACAATGATTATTATCTTGGCAAGGCGAAAATATTTGCCCTGCAATTCGAAGCCCATTCGTAAAGCCGCCGCCTGATTGGTCGCTTTATAGATTTCAAATTGTTCCGCGGCTTCTCGAATTCTAAGACCGATGATTATTATCGGCACGCCGATAATTGCGCCGATAATTGAAAGGCACGTAAGAGCTCCGTAAATAATCACAAAAATGCCGACGAATCGCATGTCGCGAATCATCTTCTCAAAATTCAATTTGAATAAACTTACCGGCTGCGGGGTTTCTTCAATATTCAGTTCGTTGAATTCGTCCATAGCTGCCTCTTTATTCTAGTATTAGTAAATAATATGCGAGGAAATCGTCCGCCCATTTTCTTTCCGCGGTTATCCAGAATAAATTATTATTGTCGACAAATACAAAATGTTTTGCTCCCATGCCGTATGTCGTATAAATTTCTTTGCCGTTTATATTTTCCAAAGAGCCGCCGTAGAACGCCGAATTAAGCGGCGAAATTTTTTCTGTCATTCTGCGGAGTGCATTCGTAGCTTTTTTATTGTCTGAATAGACGGTAATGTAGATTACAGCCTCTCCTTTTCGACCGGAATAAAATCCGATTTGATTTTCTTCATCCGTCACTTTGCCCAAATGCAATTTGTTTACGTAGTCGAGCGCTCCTTTGCCTGTTAATTTTTTCTGAAGCTTAAGCCCGAACATTTCGTCGGGCAATAAATTTTGATTGCCTGTGCATGCACAGAATAAAATTAATAATAGAAGACTATTTACCTTTATTTTTATCTTTGTCATCCTTTTTCCTTTTAATGTCGGGTAAGCGTTCATCGACAGGTATGGCAAATGCATATTTGCCTTTTAATACGCAGCCCGGTCTTCCCGGAACACACTCTTTTTTTATTCTAAGGCAGTAGCCTTTTTCGCTGTCGATATATTGGCAGGAGAACGAACCCATCTCATTTTTCCTCAAAATTTCATAAGAAAATAAATTTTTTTGCACTAAAAAGAAAATCTTTATTAAATTAGAAAAGAGTTTAACGAATCGGAATGGAGGAATAATGGAATACGTTCATCTTGGAAGGTCGGGGTTGAAAGTCAGCAGATTGTGCCTAGGCACTATGAACTTCGGACCTTATACGAGCGACGAAGAGAGTTTTCGAATTATGAACCGCGCTCTCGAATTGGGAATAAATTTTTTTGACACAGCAAATGTTTACGGTTGGGATAAAGGAGCAGGCTATACCGAGCAATTAATCGGCAAATGGCTCTCCGAAGATCCTTCGAGACGCGATAAAATTGTTCTGGCGACAAAGGTTTACGGAAAAATGGGCGACGGTCCCAACGATTCCGGATTGTCCGCTTATCATATCAAAAGAGCATGCGAAGACAGTCTGAAGAGGCTGAAAACAGACCGCATCGATTTGTATCAGATGCACCATATCGACAGGAACACTCCCTGGGACGAGATCTATCAGGCGATGGAACAGCTTGTACGCGAAGGTAAAATAATTTACGTGGGAAGTTCGAACTTTGCGGCTTGGAATTTGGCGGAAGCGTTTTATAAAGCAAAAGAAAGAAACTTTTTGGGTATAATTTCGGAGCAGAGTATTTACAGTTTACGCAATAGAAATATTGAGCTGGAGGTAATTCCCGCTTGCAAAGCTTTCGGTATCGGTTTAATACCGTGGAGTCCGATGGGCGGAGGAATCCTATGCGGCGTATTAGAAAAAGCAAAGGAAGGAAGGAGAACCAGAGAGCCGCTCCAAAAGTCGGTGGAAAAACTTCGACCTCAATTGGAGGCATATGAAAAATTGTGCAAGGAAATCGGTCAAAAGCCCGCGGATGTGGCGCTGGCATGGACGCTGTCGAATCCGGCGGTTACTTCTCCGATTATCGGACCGAGAACCGTCGAACAACTTGAACAAAATTACAATGCGCTGAATGTCAAACTCGACGAAGATACGCTGAAAAAACTCGACGAAATTTGGCCCGGACCCGGCAACCAGGCGCCCGAAGCTTATGCCTGGTAATTAATTAAAATATTTTGAGGCTGAAAATGAAATCAAGAAAAATATTGTTGTTTGTTATTATCGCTTCTCTTGTCTACGGACAAAATAAAAAACTCACTTTTCAACAGGCGTTTTATTTCGGTCAACCGAGACTAACTAAATCGTTGCCTCAAATTAAAGGATGGCTTGACGACGAACATTATCTTGAATTGTCCGTCAGATATGGTAAAAGTATTATTGAAAAGGTAAACGTTGAAAACAATGAAAGGGAAGTATACTTGGATTATTCCCGAATCGGCTTGCCCGAAGGATTTAATCTTAACGAGGCTGTTATCAATAACGACAGCTACACTAAGTTTATTTTTGAACGGGATAACGACCTCTATTATCTTTCCGTAGAAGATAATCTTTTCAAGAAATTGACGGACGACGAAGCCGAAGAAAAAAATCCTAAGTTCTCGCCCGATGGAAAGAAAGTGGCGTATACTAAAGAAAATAACCTCTACTGTTACGATATCGAAAACGAAATCGAGCGCCGGCTTACCGACGACGGCGGCGATTTGGTCTATAGCGGCTGGGCTTCGTGGGTTTATATGGAAGAAATTTTAGGACGCTCCACAAATTACGCCGCCTTCTGGTGGGCGCCTGATTCGAGAAAAATCTCGTTCCTCAGATTCGACGATTCTCCAGTGCCCGAATTTATTCTGGTTAAAGCCGACGGACAGCACGGCTCGGTTGAAAAACAAAGATATCCGAAAGCGGGCGACCCGAATCCGTTTGTAAAACTCGGAATAGCTGATCTTGAAAAAAATAATATAGTCTGGGCGGATTTCCCCGACGACAACGATCAATACATTGCATGGCCGGTATGGACTAGCGATTCACAACTGACGGTACAATGGATGAACCGTCAACAGGATACGATAAAGATTTATCGTATTGACGTTAAAGACGGAAGCAAACGGCTCCTTCATACGGAACATCAGAAAACATGGGTGGAATGGTTTGAAGATATCTATTTTATGAAAAACAATCCGGGCTTTATTATTCGTACCGGATTGGACGGATATTATCATCTTTACCTCTATGACGGAAAAGGCAAACTGCTGAAAAAGCTTACGGACGGGGCGGATATAAACGTTACGTCGCTTGAATTGGTGGACGAAAAGAACAACCTGGTCTATTTCGAGGGATGGTCGAATAATTCGACGGAGCGTCATTTGTTTGTTGTGAATATGAACAATAATAAAATTACTAAATTAACAGACATGTCGGGTACGCACGCGTGTAATCTTTCGCCTAACGGCAAGTACTTTATCGACAGATTCAGTTGTATAAATACCCCGCCTGCGCTCTTATTGTACGACGCAAGTGGAGAATTAATAAGAGAAATCGGAAATTCAAAATCCGATATCTTTGACGAATATGATTTGCCAAAGGCGCAGTTGTTCAAAATAAAAACGGAAGACGGTTATGATTTGCCGGCGTTATGGTATTTACCCGCGGATCTTGATTCTACAAAAAAATATCCTGTTTTGATAAGTATTTACGGAGGTCCGAACGCGCCTACCGTTAGAAATTCTTTCCCTTACAGATTGGAACCACAATTTCTGGCTCAGAACGGAATTATTTATATGAGCGTCGATCACAGGGGAAGCGGGCATTTCGGAAAAGCCGGAACCGATTTAATGCACAGAAATTTGGGCAAGTGGGAGATGCACGATTATATCGAAGCCGTTAAATGGTTGAGAAAATTGCCTTTCGTCGACACTGCCCAAATAGCAATCAACGGAGGAAGTTACGGCGGGTACGTCACGGCGCTGGCGCTTACGTCGGCTCCCGGCTACTTTAACTATGGCATTGCAGAGTTCGGAGTTATGGATTGGATGCTCTACGATAATGTTTATACTGAAAGGTATATGGATACGCCGGATGAAAATCCGGACGGCTACAAAAAGTCTTCGGTCTTAAATTATGCCGAAAATTACAAAGGCGGAATGTTAATTATTCACGGAACTATGGACGACAACGTTCATATGCAGAATTCAATA
The DNA here is from genome assembly GCF_049325435.1 of Melioribacter sp. NCBI lineage: Bacteria > Pseudomonadati > Ignavibacteriota > Ignavibacteria > Ignavibacteriales > Melioribacteraceae > Melioribacter > Melioribacter sp. The sequence continues at coordinate 16,432 of NZ_JBMOLD010000019.1, forward strand.
CAGCTAATCGACAAATTACAGAGATTAAATAAGGAATTTGAAATGATGTTTTATCCGAATCAACGCCATGGCATTCGATTCCCTCACTATTTCCACGCTCAAAAAACAATCGCGGAATTTATCTTTAAAAATTTATTGAATAAAGAACTCTCTACAGATTAAACGGAGGAAAAAGTTTTGTATAACGAAAATCCAAAAGAATATTATCCGCCGATGCATACGGCGGAGCATCTTTTGAACGGGACGATGAATAAGATTTATAATTGCGGCAGAGCTTTCAGCGCTCACATCGAAAAGAAAAAGTCAAAGTGCGACTATAAGTTCGACAGAAATTTAACCGAAGAAGAAATAAGAAAAATAGAAGAAATTATAAATCAGTTAATTAGAGACGATCTGCCCGTAAAAGAAGATTTTATGACGAGGAAAGAAGCCGAGAACAAATTCAATCTGGAACGTTTGCCCGAGGAGGCAGGCGATACTATTAGAATTATTAAAATAGGCGATTATGACGCCTGCCCTTGCAGCGGAGTTCACGTAAATTCCACGAGCGAAATAAAAAGTTTTCGAATCGTTTCCACAAGTCATCAGGACGGAGCGCTGCGGATTCGTTTTAAAATAGGGGCGTAACTGTAATGAGTTTTGTAATAAGAAAATATTCATTGCCGCTTCTGGTCGTTCTGTTATTTATGCTTTCATTGTTCAACACACAGGAAATGAACCGGACGAACGGCGAGAAGCAGATCTCAAAATTTGCAGCTCTTCAGTTTCACGAATTGGTCTACGGTGAAGCGGAGCCGGATAATTATCTCGGAAAAAGAGTGCTGTTCGACACTACTGTAATCGGTTATTCTCAAAGCAATCATGCCAAATATTTGAATGCCGCGATCAATACGGAAAACGGCGTAAAAAGCTATCTGAGATTTAAATGCAATAAAAAACTTGAAAGATATATTAATAATATTCGCACAAATCATATCTGCTTTATTATAAACGTAAAACGTTATGATAGAATTGAGCCGTCGGCGGAATGTGAAAGGCTAGGCGGGGAAACGGGATATTTAAATCTTGGAGAAATAATTCTTTATCACGGCGAACCCCTCTACTACAGGGAAGCGGATATTGGCACGTATATAAAATCCTGATTTTAGAAGAGCGAGAAAATGGAAGAAATTAAATCGATTGACAAAAACGGCTTGACGCTTGGTTACTTCAGCGCGCCGGATTGTAATGTTTGCAAGACATTGAAACCAAAAGTGAAGGAACTGCTCGGAACCCGGTATCCCGAAGTGAAATTTCTCTATGTCGATGTTTCGAACGATAGGGAGTTGGCTGCTCAATTTAACGTCTTTGCCGTTCCTACGTTAATATTATTCGCCGACGGGAAAGAAAGTTTTAGAATGTCAAGATTTGTCGGGCTCGACGAATTGGGCGACAAAATAGGGCGGATATATAACCTCTACTTTTAGTTCCGGTTCCTTTTGCGTATCGACTTTTCGGAATAATAGTCGAGTAGAAATTTATGCATTTTATCAAGCGGGAAATTCTTTTTGTCGAAGAAATAATTGAGGGCGATTCCGTCCAGTGATGTACTGAAAAAGTAAGCTTCTTCCGCCGGATTTTTGAAACCGGCTTCCTTAAAAATTTCAAAAGCCTTTGGCATCATTTTGCGGGAAATTTCGAAAGTAATATGTTCGGTTTTTTTCAGCATGTTGGGCTGAAGGGCAATCGAAACGTACAATTTCCAGAAGTTTTCGTTCTTTACGAGGAAATCGAATGTGAAGTTTATGAAATATCTGATTTTGTCGTACGGGCTTTTTAAATTCTTTAATTCCGCATCGATAGTCTCAGCAATTTTATAAACCTCGCTCCAGATAGTGTCGAGAATTGCTTCTTTGCTGTCAAAATAATTATAAATGAGGCCTTTCGATATGCCGGCTGATCCGGCGATGTCGTCTACTGTCGTGGCGGCAAAACCTTTCTCGGAAAAGAGAGCCAGAGCTTTGTCGATAATCAGTTGTTTCGTCCTGGCTCGTATCTGTTCGTTTTGTTCCTTTGTTCTGGGCATTTTTTAAACTGACCGATATTCCAACCAAAAATATATTCTATTTCCCGCTCGAATACAATATGAAAATGGATACAACTTATTTGACTTTTTCTAACTGCCGGACTATATTTAAACAACTATTTAAAACAAATGTTTGGAAACGCCCATGGATATAAAAGAGAACATCATTAATTCAACAATAGAAGTTATTGAAGCGGAGGGCATGAATAAGGTAACGACAAGGAAAATTGCAGCCAAAGCAGGAGTCAACGTGGCGGCGGTGAATTATTATTTCGGAAGTCAAAAAAAACTGATACAACTGGCGCTAGATAAAACTCTCGACAATGCTTTCAAGGATCCAATTGAGGAATTTAATGCCAAATCGACTTTGGAGGAGGCGCTGACAAAAATATTACTTGAATGGTTCGACGGCTCTCTGAATTATCCGAATATTACCAAAGCTCATTTTTTTGAGCCGTTTGTAAATAATAACTACAAGTCGGCGGCTGTCAAAAGGCTCAATTTATTTTTTACAAAACTTCACAAATTGATAATTGACAATTATCCTGGAATAGAGAACAAACAGCTTAAACTCACGCTTACCCAGATATTTGGCGCTTTATTTAACGTCATTCTGTTTCCCGGTCTAATGAAAACTTATTCGGGTGTTGATTACTACATTGAAGAAAACAGAAAAGAGTTCGTGATTTCCCTAGTAAGCAAATTTATAAGTAAAAACAGACTTAAATAGAAGAGGCGAAAGTATGAAAAAAATTATTTTATTGTTGCTGTTCCTGAGAACTATAAGTGTCAGCGCGCAGGAAGAGAGATACGGGATTATTACGGGTTCGGTAGTGGACAGGAATTCAAAGGAACCGTTAATCGGAGCTAATGTGATTATTATGGGAACTAATATTGGGGCTGCAACCGACGAAAACGGTATCTATCGCATAGAACATGCGCCGGTGGGTGCGCATTCGATAAAATTTTCATATATCGGCTATCAGCCCGTTATAAAAACAGATATTATTGTTAAATCCAACAGAATTATTACGGTTACGGCAGAATTGGAAAGCGCTGCTTTGGAATCCGAAGAAGTAGTCGTTGCCGGAGGCTATTTTACGGAAACCGAAGAACATTCGATAAGCGCAATTAATTTTTCTTACGAAGAAGTTCGTAGAGCTCCCGGTTCTGCAGGAGACATAAGCAGGATTATGATGTCGTTGCCGAGCGTAGCTAAAGTAAACGACCAATCCAACGGGCTGATAGTAAGAGGCGGAAGCCCTGCCGAAAACGCATTCTATGTGGATAATATTGAAATTCCCAATATAAATCACTTCCCTACATTCGGCACTACTAGCGGCCCGATCGGATTGCTTAATGTGGATTTTATAGAAGACGCCACATTCTATGCCGGCGGTTTCGATGTCACCTACGGGGATCGTCTCTCTTCGGTGTTGAATATAAAATTCAGGGAAGGTAACAGGGAAGAATATGATGCTCAATTGGATCTGAATTGGTCGGGGTTTGGCGGCGTTATAGAAGGTCCATTGAACGACGGCAAAGGATCGTGGATCTTTTCTCTGAGAAGAAGCTACTTGGACTTTTTAATAAAAACTATTGATATGGGTACAAGCGTCGTCCCGAGGTACGGCGACTTACAAACAAAAATTGTTTATGACCTGAACGCATCAAATAAGATCTCCTTTATTGGAATATTCGGCGACGATCATAATTCTCCGGACAAACAGACTGCCATCGATAACGATATGTTAACCTACGGCAATCAGGATGTTTACGAAGGAACAGCAGGATTAACATGGCTTTCGATTTGGGGTAAAAACGGATATTCCTTGACGTCTTTTTCCTTTACGGGCGCAAAATTCGACGAAATTTTTTTCGAAACCGGCACCGACCAATTGTTAAGAAAGAATAACGCCTTTAATCGGTTTGTAAAATTGAGAAATGTCAATCATTATAACATTAATGATAATACGAGTATAGAATTTGGAACCGACTTAAAGTATTTGTTTGATACATATGAGAATTTTTACGGGGAATACATTGACGCCGTGGGAAACGCCACTCCGGCAATGAATATATCTCGAAAGTTGAATACAACTAAATTGGGAGTGTTTTTTAAGTATACAACTAATTTGCTGCGTAATTTGAGGGTAAATTTTGGCGTGCGAGGCGATTATTTTCAGTACAATCAAAAATGTAATTTATCACCCCGATTCCATCTTTCGTATGATTTGAATGATAGAACAAAATTAAATTTATCTACGGGTATATATTATCAAAATTTGCCGGAGATATTGCTGGTTCAAAATGAACAAACAAAGAGCCTGGATGACCCGAAAGCATATCATTATACGGCTGGAGTTGAATATCTTATTACTGAAGATACTAAGATAACCGCGGAGTTGTATCTTAAGAAATATGAAAATATGCCGTTAGACCCTTCACAGAAAGATTTGTTCTTAATCGATGAATTTTATTACAGGGACGGAAATATATACGGGCATGAAAATCTGAAAAGCAACGGAGTTGCCAGATCAAGAGGAATCGAAATTACGCTTCAGAAGAAGATGTCTTCTGATTTTTACGGGATTGCCGGTTTCTCATATTCCTTGTCTCAATATCGAGATTCTAAAGGAAATTGGAGGAACAGAGTGTATGATAACCGGATAATTTTTAATATCGAAGGAGGTTACAAACTCGGTAACGATTGGCAGTTTAGTATGAGATGGATTTATGCCGGAGGGACGCCGTATACTCCCTTTGATATCGAAAAATCAGTTAATCTGAACAGAGGCGTACTGGACGAGGAGCGAATAAATATGGAGAGACTTCCGGATTATCATTCCTTGAATTTAAGGATAGATAAAAGATTTTTCTTCCGAAATTCGAACATGACGCTTTATGTTAGCGTATGGAACGCTTACAATCGGAAAAATATAGCGTCGTATTTCTGGCATCAATATGAAAAAAAGCAGAAACCGGTTCAGCAATGGGGTCTTCTGCCAATATTCGGCATAGAGTATGAATTTTAATTGAACAATACTTGCTATTTATTAAGTGAGTGGATATTTTTGAATGACCATTTGGTCAATTTATGCGAACTATTCATATTGTGATTCGTCTAATTTTGCGAATTTAAATTTCCTATTAAACGGGAGAAACGAATGAAAAGAGCAATATGCCTTGTCGTAGGATTAATGGTGAGCTTTTTATCGGCTGACGTTTTATTTGCGCAGGGCGAGAAAAATATCGTCTATTTGAGCTGGAAAGATGTAGTCGAAATTACAAAAGAAAACAGTTTGGAACTTCGTAGCAAAAGACTCGACTATAATATCCGGAAACTGGAAACATGGAAATCGTTATCCAACTTTCTGCCTTCGTTGAACTATCAGGGAATATTTCAGCGCAACGTCGAATTGCCTGTCTTTGTCTTTATGGGGCAAAGATTCACGGTAGGCACGCCTTACAATTTTCAACATTCGATTGTAGCTTCGCTGCCATTGTTTACGGGGGGAGCCAGATGGTTTAATTACGACTTGCAAAAAACACTTAGGAAGTCCTTGAAAGAAGAGCTGAAGGGGAAAGAAGAATCGGTTGTCTATGACGCCGTGGCTACATACTATTCTATTGTACTCGCCAAAGAACTGATTAATACCGCGCAAGAGGCGGTTAAAGTTGCTTACGAAAATCTGGAACAGGTAAAGAAATTTTATAATGCCGGCGCCGCCACCGAACTTGATTTGCAAAGAGCCCGTTCCCAGTATTCTTCGACATTGCCCGCGCTGGAATCTGCAACGACCAATTACAAACTTTCCAAACAACGCCTGAAAAGTCTTTTGAATATCTCGCTCGACGATTCACTGGTAATCAGCGACACTCTCGAAATTAAAAATGTTCTGGGTGAATTGGAGGATATTTCGCTCGAAAATTTGAAATCGCTGTCTAATGAAAATCGTACCGAACTGAAAATCGTAAATTATCAGTCCGATGCGAGTTCGACGGGAGAAAAGCTTGCTTTGAGTAAATTCAGTCCTGTCGTATCTCTTGCAGCCAGCGTCGATCACGCCGCGCCAATGGAAAACTCGAAAGTTCAATGGAGAGATTATATCCGTTCCAAGTCGATTGTGCTGACTGTAGACGTTCCGCTTTTCGAAGGGGGCAGGCGAATAATCGACTGGCAGATTGCAAAGATAAATTCCGATAAAATTGAAATTATGAAAAAGCAGACCGAGTACGCCGTAGAATTGGACGTGGAGCAAAGCTATTAAAATTTTTTAGAATCGGAAAAAAATCTGAAAAATCTTCAAGACGCATTGGAACACGCCCGTGAATCGCTGCGTATTGCCAGGCTGCTTTATTCACAAGGAATGTCCAACCAGCTCGACGTATTGAACGCTCAATTGCTCTACAGCAAGAGTAAAACTGAATATCTCGAAGGCATTTACAAGTACAATATGAGTCAAATGTCGATTTTGAAATCGACTGGAATTCTTACCAAGATATTAAACTAAATTAGTTCGGAGATGAAATGAAATATCTATCATTATTATTTGCTGCAATTATATTGTTCGCCGGAGTAAGTTGCACTCAGGATGAACAAATTGCAGAAGAAAAAACCGTTCCGGTGAAAGTCTATATTGCAAAGCCGTCATCGATATCGAGTTATATAAAAGTTACCGGCACTCTCGAATCAAAAGACGACGCCGTTTTGATAAGTAAAGTGAACGAAACCGTCGAGGAGATTATAGTAAAACCCGGACAGAAGGTTAGAAAGGGCGACTTGCTGATTAGACTGAACGACAATATTCATAAACAAAATTATAATGCCGCAATGGCCGCACTGAATTCGGCAAAAGCCCAACTTGAATTAACCGAGAAGGAATTTGAACGACAAAATAAACTCTATGAAGAAAACGCAATTTCGTCTCAACAATACGACCAGATTAAAACGACCTATAAGAACTCCAAACTAATGCTGGAACAAGCCGAAGCGCAAGCAAAACTTGCCGAAGAACAATTGCAATTTTGTTATATAAAATCGCCTGTCGACGGCATAGTCGCTTCAGTATATGTAGAAAGAAACCAGATGGTAGGCGCAGGACAACTACTGGCAAGAGTTATAGGTCCAGATAAAATGAAATCGAAAGTATTCGTAACGGGCAGCGATATATATCGGGTTAAATTAGGTCAACCTGTATTGATCTCCGTCCCCGTCCTTGCCGATAAAGTATACCAGGGGAAAGTTACGAGTATCGACTATGCGCTGGATAAATTGTCCAAAAATATCGAAGCGGAGGTGGAACTGAACAACGGCTCAGGAGAAATAAAATCGGGAATGTTTGCCGAAATCAATATCGAGGTCGAAAAGAAAGAGAATGCTATAACCGTACCGCAGTCCGCTTTGTTGCCTCAGACAATCGTTCAAACCAACCTTGAAACGGGTTTGCAAAATACTGTTAAGAAGTATTTTGTCTTTATTGTGGAAAACGGAATGGCAAAATTAAAAGAAGTTACGAAAGGAATTGAAGAATCGGGCAGAGCCGAAATAACGGAAGGATTGTCCGTAGGGGATACGATAATTGTTGTAGGGCAGAATATTGTTAAAGACGGTCAAAAAGTTAATGTAATTAAATAAGGACTTCAAATGACGTTGACAAAATTTTCACTTAAAAGGAAAGTTACGCTCGTAATGATCTACAGCGTAATTATCGGTTTCAGTTTTTTCTCGTTTTCTCAGTTGAAAATCGATTTCTTTCCCAATATTACTTTCCCGATAGCAGGCGTAATTACCAACTATCCGGGCGTGGGTCCGGAAGATATAGAAAATTTAATTACCCGTCCTATCGAAGAGACTGTTTCTTCCGTTAAAAATATAGAGAAAGTCAGCTCGCAATCCTTCAAGGGCTCTTCCATAGTAACTCTCGAGTTCAAGTACGGTACGGATATGGATAAAGCGGAAAACGACATCAGGAAGAATCTCGATTATATAAGAGAATATTTGCCCGACGATGCGGAAGAACCTCTCGTTTTTGTTTTCGATCCTTCGATGATGCCGGTAAGTTTTATAAATATCAGTTCGCCTTATCTCGGTCCGGCAGAACTCCGAAGACTTTCTGAAGATGTAATAGAGCCGTTGCTCGAAAGAGTGGAAGGCGTGGCGTCCGTCGTTACTCAGGGAGGTCTGCGCAGGCAGATTAATGTCAATATGAATCCGGTTAATTTATCGGCATACAATTTATCGCCGAATGAAGTTTTAATGGCGATTCAAACGAGCAGCGGTTTGCAGCCTGCGGGAAATATTGAAACGGAAAATAAAAGTTATAACTTGAGAGTATTCAGCGAATACACTTCGATCGATCAGATAAAAAATACAATAATAACGTACAAAAACGGAACGCCGGTTTATGTAAAAGACGTTGCGAACGTTATTGACGGCTATAAAGAAAACGCCACGGAAGTGCGTTCGGACTATACCGAAGGCGTTATGGTTATGATTTATAAACAATCCGACGCAAATACGGTTCTCACAAGCCGACGAATTGCGGAAGCATTGCCCGAAATTACGAAACGCCTCCCTCAGGAAACAAAATTTACGGTCTTGTGGGACCAGTCGGATTTTATTTTGAGGGCGGTCAACAATCTCAGAAATACAGCTTTTATTGCCTTCATAATGGCGTTTATTGTAATCTATTTCTTTCTGAGAAACTTGCGCGGCAGCATAATAATGGGAATATCGATACCCATGTCGATTATAACCACATTTGCCGTTATGTATGCAGCCGACCTGACATTGAATATCATTTCGATGGCGGGACTGGCTCTGGCTGTGGGAATGCTCGTGGATAATTCAATTGTGGTGCTGGAGAATATTTACCGTCACAGAGAATTGGGCAAAGACGCCGAAACCTCCGCGGAACTCGGCGCTAAAGAAGTAGGCATTGCAATCACAGCCTCAACTCTTACTACCATAAGCGTCTTTCTTCCCGTCCTGTTCGTTCCGAATATTACCGGGCAACTGTTTAAGGATATGGTTCTGACAATTACGTTCAGTTTGGTGGTCTCTCTGCTTGTGGCATTAACGCTGGTTCCGTTAATGTCCTCTCAATTATTAAAGGTAAAGATTGATTCCTCTCCAAAAGGTAAATGGAGCCGCTGGAAAGATAAAGTAGGCGTAATGCTGGAAAAATTGTCGGCGAAATATAAAGGGTGGCTTCATTGGTCGATTAGTCATAGGAAAACCGTTTTGGCTGCGGTAACCTTTTTATTTGTTTTATCGCTTTCCATTTCCGGATTGTTGGGCGGAGAATTTCTGCCCAGAAGCGATGAAGCTTTGATTAATGTTTTGATTGAATCTCCGTCCGGAACCCCAATAGAAATTACTAGGAGATATGCGCACAATATTGAACAAATAATTAAAGAAACCGTTGCCCCGGAAGATCTGGAATCAGTATCGCTCTTTTTCGGAACCCGCGAAGGCATCGGGGCTTTCGGCACTACCGCCAGTACGATTGAGCTCTTTGTGAGATTAAAACCCGTCGAAGAAAGAAAGATATCCCAATTCGAAATCGAGGACAAATTGAGAGAAAAATTCGACGAAATTCCGGGCATAACTTATGCTTTCCAACAAGGCGGATCTTTTACTACCGAAAAAGACATCGAAGTGAAAATAATCGGGTTCGATATTGACGGCGCAAAAGCAATTGCAAATCAGATAAAATCTGAAATGGAAAAAATTGAAGGACTTGTAGATATCGCTTTGAATACAAAAGAGACCACGCCCGAACTGCAGGTTCATTTGAACAAAGAAATTCTGAATGATTTCGGATTGACAAATCTGATGGTCGCAGGCAATATATCGACGGCTATTCAAGGAAGAGTAGCTGCAATATACCGCGAAAAAGGCGACGAATACGATATCTACGTTCAATACGACAAGAAATATCGCAAAAAGAAGGACGCTCTTGAGAATATGGAAATAGTCCTACCGACCGGCGGCAGAATCAAATTAAAAGACGTGGCGGAAATTACCGAAGAAGAATCGACTCCTACAATATTCAGGGAAAATCAAAGCAGATTCGTCTCTGTGGGATGCGCTCTCTCCGGCATCGATCTTTCTACGGCAGTAGCTAAAATTAACGATATTATTCAGCGCACTCCTATCCCGTCGGAATATCAGGTTATTATCGGCGGTACGGCCGAAGACCAGCAGGAAGCGTTCTTTTATTTGGGACTCGCATTTATTGCGGCAATTTTACTCGTATATATGATTATGGCGTCTTTATTCGAATCTTTCGTGGATCCGTTAATTATTATGTTTACCGTGCCGTTGTCGATTATAGGAGTCATACTTTTTCTGGCAATTACAGGGACGACATTAAGCGTTATGGCATTGGTGGGAATTGTTATGCTTGTAGGTATTGCGGTCAATAACGGAATTGTATTGGTGGATTACATAAATCAGTTGCGAAAGGAGGGGTTGGAATTATTTGAAGCGGTTGAAGAAGCGGGTAAAACAAGAATGCGTCCCGTATTGATGACTGCTATGACAACCATATTGGGAATGGTTCCTCTCGCAATCGAACTTGGTTCCGGCGCCGAGACCTGGTCTCCGTTGGCAAGAGCGGTAATCGGAGGACTGTTAACGACAACGCTTCTTACTTTGATTGTAATACCGGTGCTTTATATTGTGTTCGAAAGAATGGGCGAAAAAATAAAGAATAAACTAAGAAAAAGGGCTGCCGGTTAAGCAGCCCTTTTAAAATTATCTTTTTTCGTACGGCGGTTGTTTAGGGAATTGCGCGGGATTTTTCTTTATTAAATCCGTAATCACTTCGATAGCTTTATCGAGTTGAGGGTCGATCCCTTTCGACAGTAATGCCGGATCGTCAATAACTTCGTAGTCCGGGTCGACGCCGTGACCTTCTCTGAACCATTTGCCGTCCGGGTCGTACATCCTGAAAGTAGGAACGGTTACAATTCCGCCGTCAATCAGTCTGGGCGCGCCTGTAATTCCGATCAATCCGCCCCAGGTGCGAGTTCCGACCAAAGGACCCAAGCCAGCTTTGCGGAAATAATCGGGGAATGCGTCGCCGCCCGAACCGCTCCAGCCGTTGATTAACATAACTTTCGGACCGAAGTGCGCTATGGGAGGCCACTTCCAATTTTTCCCGTCGCGCACCGCCCAAAATGCCAACGGCTTTCTGTTGAGTAATTCTATAAACCTGTCGGGTATTTGTCCGCCGCTGTTAAAGCGTTCGTCGATTATCAGTCCGTCTTTATCGAATTGCGCCATGAATTGGCGGACAAGTTCGGTTTGACCTTCGATGCCTGTATTCGGAACGTAGATATAACCGACTTTGCCGTTTGTTTTTTGATCGACGTATTTGCGATTCGATTCAATCCATGCGAGATGCCGGAGTCGATTTTCGGCGGAAAGGGTTTTTACATAAATTTTCCTGGCGCCTTCAAATGTCGGCTTGTCGTTAACGGTGAGTTCTACGGTTTTATTTGCTAGTCCTGTAAAGGCTTCCCAGGGCGCTTTTTTTGTGTCGAGTTCAACGCCGTTAACGGCAAGGATATAATCTCCCGCTTTTACATTCAAAGCTGGTTGGCTCAGGGGCGAACGCGTCTCAGCATCCCAGGGGGCGCCTTCGATTATTTTCTTTATCTTAAATCTGCCGTTATCCACCGTCCAATCGATGCCCAGATAGCCGACGTCTTTCGATTCGGGATAGTCGATATCGCCGCCGCCGCGGTATGTGTGCGAGGCGTTCAATTCGGAGATCAATTCGCCGATAACATAATTTACGTCTCCTCTGGTAATGCAATTGTCGATTAATTTACCGTAACGCTCCTTCATCTTTTTCCAGTCGACGCCGTGCATATTGGGATCGTAGAAGAAGTCGCGTTCGAATCTCCAAACGTCGTTGAATATTTGCTTCCATTCTTCTTTAGGCGCAATATTCATAACGAGGTTGTCCGTGGAAACGCGATCGCTTAGTTTCTGGTTTTCTTTTGAGTCGATTACGTAGACGGCTCTGTCTTTAACAACCAGTATTTTATTTCCGTCGGCGCTCACTTTGAAACCGTCCGCATCGTCGACTATATCTTTTTCTTTCATCGATTCCAGATCGAGATATTTCAGAGGTTTGTTCTTTGAAGAGGAGCCCGTATTGGGAAAACGATGGAATATCAGTTTCCCTTTAACGGCGGCTATCTCGGCAAAATTGCCTGCTTCGACGGGCAAAAGCTCAACTCTGTTTTCGAAATCGGCAAGGTCTATTTTTACGTCTTTCGACTTTTCATCTTTTTTATCGTCTTTCTTCTTGTCGTCCTTTTCTTTGTCTTTTTTATCCGTTTCTTCTTTTTTAATTGCGGTCGTATCGTTCTTTGCTGCCATTAAAGATTTTGTATTCTTCGAAAGAGTCGCTACTGCCAGTTTTGTAGTGTTGGAATAAATCCATGTGTTGTCGAGGTCGGAGTATATCGGGTTCAGTTCCCTGTTGGTCATAAAGAAAAGGTATTTCCCCTCCGGATCGAATACGGGATTGAAATCCGAATAGAAACCCGAAGTTAATTGTTGCGATTTCTCATTGTCCAGATTAAATAAAAACAGAGCGCTGCTGCGATTGGTCATATCTTTTGCATACGCCAGCCATTTGCTGTCGGGCGACCAATTTACTTTGAAATTATCGAGTCCTCCCTGATAGAGGTAATTGCATTTGTCAACTATGACGGTTTTGTTTTTTTCCATGTCATAGATATGAATCTGCATGGCTTTGTCGATAAAAGCCATTTTTTTGCTGTCGGGCGACCAATAAATATTATAACGATAGCCGTCTTCGAAGTCAGTCAGAATTTTGGTTTTCCCCGGATTCTCAAAATCATAGATCGTAAGGTTATACTCTCCGTTTATATCGCTCCAGTATGCTGCGTATTTGCCGTTTGGGGACCAAGCGGGATATCTTTCGGCCGAGGCGGAAGAATTGGAAAGATTATAAGTAACGCCTTCTTTTACAGGCGCCGAAAAGATTTCGCCCCGCGCTTCCAGAAGAACTCTGTTCCCGTCAGGCGAAATGTCGCCGTTGCTCAGATATTTCGATACGTTTTCTTCTTTGGGTAAAAGAGTAATATTGTCGGTGACGACTTTGATTTTTATTTCTCTTGTTGATTCGTCATTCAGGTTTAACAGGTAGATTGCGCCGCCGGCTTCAAATACGATTTCGTCTTTGCCGAGCGCGGGAAAATGAATGTCGAAATCCTTGAATTTGGTGATTTGTTTTAGCGCCTTTGTAGGAATGTCGTATTGCCAAATGTTGAATCTCTTTTCGCTGCCTCTGTCGGAAAGGAAATAAATTTTGTCGCCTCGCCACATAGGGAATTCATCGTTCGAGTCTCCTTCTATAATCAATTCCGCGGTTTTCTTTTCGAGGTCGAATATCCAGATGTCGGCGTTCATTCCTCCCCGGTATCTTTTCCATGTACGGAATGCTCGAGTACGGGGAGTATAAGCGATTTTTTTACCGTCGGGAGAAACCGACGCCATTTCGCCGTAGGGTATCGGAAGTTGCTCGGGCAAGCCGCCTTCTTTACTTACTTTGAAAAATTGATTAAATCGTTCCCTTCCGCTGTTCATCATCGAGGCAAAAATCAAATTTTTACCGTCGGGATACCAATCGATCAAACGGTCGGTATACCCGTGATTTGTAATTCTCTCCGGCGTGCCTCCCGTTGCGGGAATTATAAAAATGTCGATGTTGCCGAAATAATTGGCAATAAAAGCGATTGATTTGCCGTCGGGTGAAAATCTCGGGAACATTTCCATTCCTTTCGGGGAAGTTAATTTGTGGGCTATGCCGCCGTTCTTATCGACAACCCATAAATCATCGCCGTAAGAAAAGACGATTTGCGTCTCCGATACGTCGGGATTTTGAAACATGCGCGCGTCCACCTGAGCTTGAGCAGCCATTGAGAAAACGCACATTAAAAATAATGTTAAAGTGATCTTTTTCATATTGCCTCTTTATTATTGAGTGTGACACATTAGACGTGTCAAATTGAAAATGTCTCCGGGGATTTATTCTTCCGAAGTCCTTTCGCCCTTTGTCCTGGGCAGAGGAATGTATTCCACCGACGGGCGTCTCTGAGCTGTCTGGGGATAGAGAGCCATTAGTTGATAAACTTCGTTTGGCATTTCGGTAGATACGGGCAGACCCAGGTTAATGGCTTCGTCCACGGTAATCGGATAGTCGTGAGTCCAAATTCCCGAGGATAATTTTTCTGCGACTTCTTCGGCGTTATTAATTTTGCCTTCGATCAATCGGAGAATAACATTTTTGACCTGATTAATCGCTTTCTGGGAAACGTCCGCCAGTATTAAGGTTTCGTCGTCGATTTTATCGATCGGCTTTTTATTCAATATGCTCAAAATCGACGCTGCCGGTTTGGTTCCGATTTGAGGATCGAGCGGACCGAGCACCGCATTTTCATCCATTACAATTTCGTCGGCGGCAAGAGCAATCATTGTTCCGCCGGACATGGCGTAGTGGGGTATGAATACAGTCACTTTTGCGTGGTGCTTTTTGAGGGCGTTTGCAATCTGTTCTGTGGCAAGCACAAGTCCTCCCGGAGTATGAAGTATTATGTCGATCGGAACGTCTTTGTCGGTTAATTTTATTGCGCGCAGTATTTGTTCGGAATCGTTGATGTCGATATATTTCATAAGAGGGAAACCGAGCATGCTCAATGTTTCCTGGCGATGTATGAGCGCAATAACGCGACTCCCACGTTTCTTCTCAATTAATTCGAGCAGCTTAATGCGCGCCGAGTCGAGCATCTTTTTTCTTATCAAGGGCTGAATTGAAGATATTATTATAAATAACCAAAAGAGAGCAAGGAAATCCATTTACTCCTCCTTTCTTACCATGGATAAAATTCGTCAATATAAGTTCTTCTTTTTTTCCTGTTTCTTAGCATAAAGGGCAACAGTACGGCTCCGGCTACAAATCCTCCCACATGCGCCCAGTAAGCCACGCCGCCGAAAGCGGCGGTGTTCGAAACGATCGACAGCAATCCGCTGAAGAATTGAGTTATGAACCAGACGCCTGTATAGACGAGCGCGGGTATGTCAATAAAAAATGGTATAAATAAAATCGGGAATAGGGTAATAACTTTGGCGCGGGGATAAAGAAATATATATGCCGCCATTACGCCGCTTATGGCGCCGCTTGCGCCTACCGTCGGTATGACGGAATCCTGATTTAAATATATATGAAGAAGAGCCGCCGCCGTACCCGTCAACAAATAAAAAATTAAATAACGAAAAGAACCGAGTCGGTCTTCTACATTATCTCCGAAAATGTAAAGCGCCAGCATATTGCTGAAAATATGCGCCCAGCCCCCGTGTAAAAACATAGATGTATATATCGTGGAAATTTCGTATATATCAAAATCATTAATAAAGCGATACGGTACAACCCCGAAGAGTTTTACAAATATTTCGGCGTCTTTTCCTAAGCTCAACGTAAAGAAGAAAATTATTATGTTTAGAGCTATTAACGTCCAGTTAATTACGGGAAAATGCCTTGAAGGAATATTGTCCGATATCGGAATCATTTGGCAGCTCTCGATTTTATTTGCATAATAATTATTTTAAATTATAAAACAAAATTGGAAAAAAGGAGTTGCATGCTGCGGAAAGAAGAAATTATTATCGACGACAATCTGCGTCGCAATATTAAAGAGCTGGGAACAATTCTCGGCAATATTTTAATAGAGCAAGAGGGCAGAGAAATATTTAATGCCGTTGAAAACCTTCGGGTTTTGTCGAAAGAATTCAGATCGGGAAATACAGTGGAAGCAAAGAAAAAAATTAAGAGGATTGTGGCTGCTCTCGATGAAAACAAAGCTCGCAAAGTCGTAAAAGCTTTCTATATCTATTTCCTTATAGTAAATGCAGCCGACGAGGTGTTCCAAATATTAAAGAGAGAAAAAGAAAACAACGGCGATACGTGGAATAAATTGATTGAAGTCATAGAAGAGGAAAACGTCGAAGCCGAGCTCCTGAAAAAAGTGATTGAAAAGACCGAGATATCCCCGGTATTTACCGCTCATCCGACTGAAGCGACGCGCGAGACAATACTTCGGAAAATTCTCGAAATAACGAAACTTCTTTTGATGAGAGAGAAGGTCAACCGAGCCGGTTTCGAATACAGAAAAATTGAAAAACAAATCTACACTACAATAACTTTACTCTGGCAAACGGAGGAAATCAGGTCTTCCAAAATTACGGTTTATGATGAGATAGAAAGAATAATCTTTTTCCTTAAAAATATAATATATCAGGTGTTGCCGGAATTCTACGCGCGCCTCGATTATAAATTAAAAGAAAACTACGGCGAAAAGCTATCGGGCAAGCCTTTTTTGAGATTCGGCAGCTGGGTCGGAAGCGACCGCGACGGGCACCCCTTCGTTACCGAAGAAGTTACTAAATATACATTCAATTACCAGAAATCGGTAATCCTGAATCTGTACATAGACGATATTAAAAAACTGTACGAACAAATTAGCGCTTCTTACAAGATTACCGGCGCAGAACCCGCTCTTATCAGCAACGTGCTAAAATTTAAGAATAAACTTGGAAAAGAAATTCGTGAATCGATAGATCGAAATCCCAGCGAAATATACAGAGCGTATTTTCTGATAATCGAAGAAAGATTGACGCGCACGTTGAAGATGGAAGCATATTCGTACAAAAACGAAAAACAACTTCTCGAAGACCTCTATTTAATGTATATAAGTCTTCAAAAGAACAAGGGTAAAGAAATTGCCGAAAACTTTCTGCTGCCGGTTATTCGACGAATTGAAACCTTCGGATTTCAGCTTGCAACGCTCGATATAAGACAAAACTCGTCGTTGATAAGAAACGCTATCGACGACATTTTAAAAAAGAGCGGAGTTACGAATAAATACCTGCGTCTCAATGATAAAGAAAAAACGGAAATTCTTACCGCGGAAATTTTGAACGACAGACCGTTAATAGGGATAAATACAGAGCTGAAACAACCGACGAAACAGGTGCTCGGGGAAATCGGCTTGATTAAATGGTCGCGCGAAAATATTTCGTCAAACAGCAGTAAGGACTACATAATAAGCAATTGCAGCAGCGTAAGCGACGTCCTTTCTGCATTGCTGCTGGCAAAAGAAGCCGGCGTTATTAAAGTAAGGAAAAACAAAATACTGAATTCGCAGCTCGATATATTGCCGCTATTCGAAACAATCGAAGATTTGAGAGAGTCGCAAAATATAATGAAAGAATTGTTCGATAACAGAGCTTACAGGAATCACCTCGAATGCAGAAATAAAATTCAATATGTAATGCTCGGGTATTCCGACAGCAACAAAGACGGCGGTATATTGACGTCGAATTATGAATTGTTCAAATCGCAGGTCAATCTGAAAGCTCTGTGCGACAGGAACAATATCGAATTAATATTATTTCACGGAAGAGGCGGGAGCATTTCGCGCGGAGGAGGACCGGTTTTTCAATCGATTCTTTCCCAGCCGAGAGGCACTGTCAACGGTAAACTGAAAATTACCGAACAGGGCGAAATGATTTCATTTAAGTACCTGGTTCCTCAATTGGCTATCAGAAGTCTCGAATATTTTTCGTCGGCGGTTTTGATTGCCACTATTTATACTGAATTAAAGAAACAGCCGGAGTATTTATTCAGGTACAATAATCTGTTCGACAAAATTTCCGGTTATGCGTTTGAACACTACCGTTCTCTGATTGAGTCGGAAAACTTCATTGAATATTTCAGAACGGCTACG
The DNA here is from genome assembly GCF_049325435.1 of Melioribacter sp. NCBI lineage: Bacteria > Pseudomonadati > Ignavibacteriota > Ignavibacteria > Ignavibacteriales > Melioribacteraceae > Melioribacter > Melioribacter sp. Next base: position 34,331 of record NZ_JBMOLD010000019.1, read on the forward strand.
CCGATAGACGTAATAGAAAATATCGAAATCGGTTCAAGACCGGCTTCGCGTAAAAAAGGAAACGACATTAAAAATCTACGAGCCATACCGTGGGTTTTTGCATGGACGCAAAACCGTCAAACTTTGTCAGGATGGTACGGATTCGGCTATGCAATAAACCGAGCGGTCAGGGAAGGACTAACCACATGGAAAGAATTGTCGGAAATATTTAATTCGTGGAATTTTTTCAAAACGTTGATTCAAAATATTGAAATGGTTTTGCTCAAGACCGATGTAATGATAGCGCGTGAATATTACAGCGAGTTGTGCGTTAAAAACAAAGCCAACAAAAAGATTTTTAATTCTTTCGAGGAAGAATATAGGAGGTCCGTGGAAGCCGTATTGAAAATCACGCGGGAAAAAGAACTTCTCGGTTCAAACAAAATATTACAGCAATCAATTCTGCTGCGCAATCCTTATATTGATCCGGTAAGTTTTATTCAAATAAGATTTTTAAAGTTGTACAGAAATAAAAAATTGCCCGGCGACAAAAAGAAAAAAATACTGAACCTGCTCCGGGCTACTGTCAACGGAATATCTTCGGGTTTGAGAAATACAGGATAATGGAGGAAAAATGACAATAAAAAATCTGGACCAATTTCAGAAAAAAATAACAATCCGGAATTTACGGCCGGAGGATTACGACGATCTGGTAGAACTGCAAAAAAAATGCTTCCCCGGGATGAACCCGTGGACAAAGGAACAAATAGAAAGCCAGTTGCGAATATTCCCGGAAGGCCAGATTGTTATTGAGTATAAGAAAAAAATAATCGCTTCTTCTTCAAGTTTGATTGTCGATATAGATATCTACGACGAAGAGCATAGCTGGTTCGATATCAGCAGCAAAGGATATATTACAAACCATAATCCTCAGGGCGATACGCTCTACGGCATCGAAATTATGGTAGACCCGGCGTACAGAGGCATGAAATTAGCGCGTCGTTTGTACGAAGCTCGCAAGGAATTGGCTCGCCAAAAAAATCTTAAAAGAATCGTTATAGGCGGCAGAGTGCCCGGTTACAACGACTTCAAGGATAAAATTTCTATCGAGGAATACGTGGACAGGGTCTCGAGAAAAATAATTTATGACCCGGTGTTGACCACCCAATTATCCAACGGTTTTGTACTTAAAAGACTGATACCTAAATACCTGAATACGGATAAAGAATCGGCGGGTTATGCGACGCTTCTGGAATGGACGAATCTCAATTATTCGCCGACGTCAAAAAAGAAATATTACAGTTCGCAGCCTGTCAGAATTTGCGTGGTTCAATACAGAATGCGAAAGATAGATAACTTCGACGAGTTTGCGCGACAATGCGAATACTTTGTCGATGTGGCGTCCGGTTATAAAAGTGATTTTGTTTTGTTCCCCGAATTGCTTACTACTCAACTCCTGTCGTTCATCGATAATAAAAGACCGGGACTTGCAGCCCGCGAACTGAGCAATTTTACTCCGCAATATCTCGAGCTTTTTACCAATCTGGCAATCAAATACAACGTGAATATTATCGGCGGGTCGCATTTTGTAAACGAAAACGACCACCTTTATAACGTATCTTTCCTCTTCAAGAGAAACGGAGAAATAGGCAAACAATATAAAATTCATATTACGCCTAATGAAAGGAAATGGTGGGGAGTCGAACCCGGCGACAAAGTGGAGGTCTTTGAGACCGACGCAGGAAAAATCTCGATTCAAATTTGTTACGACGTTGAGTTTCCGGAGCTTGCTAGAATAGCCACCGAAAAAGGAGCCGATATAATATTCGTTCCTTTCTGTACGGACGAAAGGAAAGGATATTTGCGGGTAAGATATTGCGCTCAGGCTCGTTGCGTCGAGAATCAGGTGTTCGTGGCTATGGCGGGAACCGTGGGAAATCTGCCGGAAGTTGAAAATATGGATATTCAGTACGCTCAGTCGGCAATTCTCACTCCTTCGGATTTCGTTTTTGCGCGCGACGGTATCGCAGCGGAATGTACGCCAAATGTGGAAACAGTTGTTATCCATGATGTGGATATTGAATTACTCAGAAAAGCAAGACTGCAAGGAACAACCAGGAATTGGAACGACAGAAGACTCGACCTCTATAAAATCGACTGGAAAGAATAGAATAAGGCTGTCCTGTCAAAACAGGACAGCCTGAGTTCTAAAAATCATCAGATACTCCTCCGTTCGGAGGCATGTCTTCGCCCTGATTTTCGCGACGGTTGTTTTTATAGTTGTTTATGTTAAAACGGAGATTGAGCATTACAATCGGAGCTTCCCGTTTGAAATGACTGTAATTGTAAAAGTCGTGAGATTCTTCCTGCATCTCGAATTCAGCGGTGCCGAACAGGTCTCTTACCTGAAGCGTTACGCTCAGCATTTTATTGAGAAATTCCTGTTTCAGTGCAAGATTTGTAAACATGAAGGATTCGCGCCTGCCTTGCGAGGATACGCTCGGACTGTTGTAAATTAAGTTAAATTGAAGCGTGGTGCTCGTTGTCAATTTTATCGAGTTGTTGAATCGAACGTTCCAGTTGAAACTGCTTCTTTCGAAAGGTATGTCGTTTAATCGCCCTTTTATACGGTAGTTGTAGAGATTGCCCATCAGGTTTATATTCCAGTTCTTTATCAAATCGAAATTCAAAAAGAGTTCGGTTCCAAGCGAATAATCGGTGCCGACATTTTGCACGCTCATCAAAGTAACGTTATCCGAAAAAGCAGAGCGTACGCGTTCTTTTTTGTTTTTTACTACGCGGTAATAAGTTTCAACCGAAAATACAGTGTTGCCGATCAAAGTTTGATAGCCGAGTTCGTATGAATCGATATACTCGGGCAGAAGGGAAGGGTTCCCGATTCTAACGTTATATGCGTCCATCCATGTATAGAACGGTTCGAATTCCCATCCTCTGGGACGATTAATTCGCCGTGTGTAACTTGTCATTATTTCGTTGCCTTCGAAAATTTCGTACGAAATATGAAGCGATGGGAAAAAGTCCCATCTGTAAAGAGTGAATTCAAGACTGCTGTCGGGAATTTCGACGGACCTGCCGGTATATTCGGCTCTCAATCCGAATTGGTATCCGAATGTTCCGATTTTATCCTGGAACAACGAATAGATAGCCGATTCGTTCCGGTTATATTTGGTGGTATGGCTGTACTCCTCAATGAAATCATAATTTGAAGTTACCGGATTATAATTCAACAGTCCGATCGATTCGTCCGAAATGTCGATTTGTCCCTGATATCCCGCTTCGAATTTTCTTTCGCCGCCGAGGGGAAGCGTATAATCGATTTTAGCGGTGAATTCTTTGCCGGGACCGGATTCTGTATTTATTTTACCGTCTACTATTTTGTTGTCGAGTAGAAGATTGTTTCTCGATTCTTCGTCGGAATTGTCTCGGTCAAAACTGATGTCGGCGGTAAGCTGATGACCTTTTTCTTCAAAATTATGTATATAATTTAAAAAGAGGGAATAATAATCGCCGCTCCTCTTTCGGTTCGAACTGTTTATGTAGCTTTCGGGAAGCGTATTCAAAGAGTTCCATTGAGTATAATAAAGATTTGAATTGCCTCCGAACGAACGGCTGCCCGCTCTGCCTCCGAAAGTCAGAATCTTTTTATTGCCGAAATCGTAAGAAATCGAACCTCTTATTCCGTAATATTCTCTGTTTCTGTTAGACGTGCCGATTGAGTTATAGTATGTAAAAATATCGTTTCGGTTAGTCCAGTTGTTTTGATTCTGGTCTATTCCGAAATTTCTTTTATTGTAGTTTAAGCCGAGATTAATGTCGAGTTTGTCGCTTTTGAGGTCGGTTATTATTTCGCCGCCGTATTTGTCTTTCAGTCCGCCGTTAAGTTCTACCAATCCGCTCAGTCCGATATTCTTATTTTTTTTCATCACAATATTAATAATGCCCGCTGTGCCTTCCGGGTCGTATTTGGCAGAAGGATTTGTAATTATCTCGATGTTTTCGATTTCGCTGGCGGGAATTTGCTGAAGAATTTCATTCGGGTCTAATATGGACGGTCTGCCGTCGATAAGAACCCGAAAGTTAGTGCTTCCGCGCAAGCTGACATTGCCTTCGACGTCTACTGTAATTGAAGGTACGTTTTCAAGAATATCGACCGCGGTTCCGGAAGCGGCGACTATGTTTTGTCCCACATTAATAACTTTTTTGTCTATTTCGTAAGAAATCGGCGCTCGTTCGCCGCTCACTACAACGTCGTTGATGCCGACAGTGCGCGGCGAAATTTCGATAATTCCCAAATCGAGCGTGGTATTCGGTTTAATTGTGAGGTCGTTTATGAAACGATTATCGTATCCGATAAAACTGATGCGCAAATAATATTTTCCGGGTCTGATCTTTTCGATAAGAAAATTTCCGTTTTTGTCGGTGACTGTGCCTGAATACTGAGTTGAATCCGCGGCGTTGAATAAAACCAAATTAGCAAATTCCAGGGGATTTCTTGTCGATGCATCGAGTACGCGCCCGGTTAATTTACCTCCGCTCTGCGCTATAACTTGAGAAATGCCCAGCAATAGTAGGAATAATAATTTTTTCATTTTATGCTCCTTTCGAGAAAAATAAACAGCGGTAAGAAAATTATCGTTCATTTGACAGAGCGTCTTGCCAATGAGTTTAAAAATTTACACACCCATTACCGATTTTTATTTACTTCATGGGGGGAATTTTATATTTTTGTTAAAAAAAAGACAAAAGACACTTTTTATCTATAAGTGTGAACGGGTGATTCAATGCAGCGAAGAAAAGAAGAAATATTGGATTTTCTTGCCGAGGGTGTTTTTACAGTCGACAAAAACTTTGTTATTAATTATTTCAATAAGGCTTCCGAAAGAATAACCGGATTCGATCCGGATGAAGTAAAAGGGAGGATGTGCAAGCAGGTTTTTCAGTCCGACCTTTGCACAGGCAAATGTCCTATTGCGGAAGCTCTTTCAAGCGGCAGAAATCTGTTTGACTTAAAATCGAGAATTAAAAAGAAAGACGGCACGTTTGTAAATGTTAAGTTGAATGTCGGAATATTGAAAGACGAAGACCAGAACCCCGTTGGCGGAGTAGTAACATTCAGGGATTTGTCGTATTTGCTCGATAATAAATACGACAACTGCGAGCATTTCTACGGGATAGTTGGAAATAGTCGCGTTATGACTAATATTTTTAATTTAATTCAGGAGATAGCATATACCGACGCCAGCGTATTGATTACGGGAGAGACGGGTACGGGCAAGGAGATGATTGCCAACGCTATCCAGGCTACGAGCAAAAGAAAAAACGAAAAATATATTAAAGTGAACTGCGCCGTATTACCTCCGTCCTTACTTGCAAGCGAATTATTCGGGCATGCCAAAGGAGCTTTTACCGATGCGGTTAAAGACAGGATCGGCAGATTCGAATTAGCCGACGGCGGAACGATTTTTCTCGATGAAATTGCGGAAATGCCGATTCAAATGCAGGCTCAGCTGCTGAGGGTAATACAGGAAGGCACTTTCGAACGGCTCGGCGAGTCGATAACGCGTAAGGTGGACGTGCGAATTATTGCCGCTACGAATGTCGATATTAAAGAAGCAATAGAAGCCGGAAAATTCAGAGAAGACCTCTATTACAGATTGAACGTAATTCCGATTGAAGTGCCGCCATTGAGAGAACGCAAGGAAGATATTCCTTTTCTGGTTACTCATTTTCTTAAGAAATATGACTTCGTCTACAAAAAAGAGATTGTAAAAATCGATAAAGACGCGCTCGATATTTTAATAGCATATCATTGGCCGGGAAACATCCGCGAACTCGAAAACGTAATTGAGTATGCCGTCATTCGAACGAAAAGCGAGGAATCGATTACACTCTGTTCTCTTCCGGAATTTATATTCGACGGTAAAACTACATGCGGTAAAAAGCAAAGCCAGAGTGTAAGCCCTGCACGCCTGCTTCAGCTTCTTGAAGAAAACCACTGGAACAAGTCGAAAGTAGCTCGTCTACTGGGAATCAATCGTACAACTCTCTGGCGCTGGATGAAAGAGAGCAATCTTACCTAAAAACGTTGCAAGTGCAACATTGCGTTGCAATTTCGTAATTCTTTCTACACTAAAGAGTTACCAAAAAACGTTGCAAATGCAACACTCATGCAAGTTATAAAAGCATCTTTTTGTCTATTTAACTAACTTTTTTTTGGCAAGCATTTTGTATCGATTCCAGACATGAGTGAGATGCTTGGAAATTATCATTTTATGATCCGGGATTACTATTCGGCTCTGAACGAGCTGGAAAAAGCTCTCGATAAAGACCCCGGAAACAAATTAATCAGGAAAAAGCTGATAATATGCCTGACGCAGGTGGGTAAAGTTGAAGATGCCTTCAGTCAATTTTGTTCCCTTATTGAAGAGGACATTGAAATAATAATAAACACAAGACCCGATTGGGAGGATTGTCCCTGCCCTCATCTAGTAAATAAAATCGAAAAAGACGAAATACCCACGAAAAATAAATATGAAAAATATTTGCAGCTCGGTATGCTCTGGCTCTACTGCGACGCGAAAGAATCAATAAAAAATTTCAAAAAAGCTTCAAAATATAGTTCGGATGAAAGACTGTTTCACATAATAAAACTAATAGAACCGTACGTCAAACTAAATAATTAAAGGAGAAACGTTATGCCGAAAGAATTAACTAGAAAAGAATTTCTATCGAACACCTCCAAATATGCAATCGGCGCGATAGCCGGTGTCGCAGGTTTGAACGCATTGTCCGGAGGAAAAATTTTAGCTAGTCCAAAAGACGCAACCTGGCCCTGGCCGTACGAAGCATTGGACCCTGAAGACGTTCGTATCCGCGCCCATCATCTTTACTGGAACGATATGGATTGCTGTTCTGGCGCATACGGAGGTCTGGTTGAAGCGCTGAGAGAGAAAATCGGCGATCCATGGACTAATATGCCGATCGAGGTTATGCTTTTCGGTCGAGGCGGAGGCGTCGGCTGGGGAACATTGTGCGGAGCCACAAACGGCGGAGCCGCTCTTATCAGTCTCGTAGTACCAAAAGCCGACTCCGGAAAATTAATTAACGAGTTATGGGGCTGGTACTGCACGGAAAAACTTCCGAGCGACGCTGCCAATCAAGCTGCTGTCGACGGTAAATATATCGATAAAAAGTATAACGATGTTTTACCGCAATCGGTAGGAGGCAGTGTTTTGTGTCATGCATCTGTTTCTCAATGGTGTATGATTGCTAAGAAAAAAGTGAGCGATATCGAAAGAAAGGAAAGATGCGCTCGTCTTACCGGCGATGTTGCGGCAAAAACCGCTGAAATTCTGAACGCATATTTTGCAGGTACTTTTACATCTACATACGTTACCAATGAATACGCCGCTCAATGTCAGACATGTCACGGTCCGGCTGCTTTCAATACGGTTATGACTCAGATGGATTGCGAACCGTGCCATGGCGATCCGCACAGTGTTACGGGACTAATCGAGTCCGACGGCTCAATTCCTTCGGATTATCAGTTGTCGCAAAATTATCCTAATCCCTTTAATCCGTCTACAAAAATTCAATTCGCCATACCTAAAAATGAAAAAGTGTCAGTAGTGGTTTACGATATCATGGGGCAGGAAGTTAAAAGGCTTATCGACCATGAATTGTTGAACCCCGGCAATTACACCGTTGAATGGAACGGCACGGATAACTTCGGTAAGAAAGTTACAAGCGGTATCTATTTTGCAAGAATGACCGCCGGACAATATCAGTTCACACGCAAAATGAACCTTGCGAAATAATCATTTCATTGGGCTGCGGATAATTGTGTCCGCAGCCGCACTTTTTATTTTCCCGTTTGATAATAAAGTCGATAACGCATATTATTGTAGTATTGATTGAATAAATTTTCAATGAAACATACTACGATAAACGATATTGCCCGGAAATTAGGAATCTCGCCTTCGACAGTTTCGAGAGCCTTAAGCGACCATCCCGATGTTAAAGAGGAGACGAAGAAAAAAGTCAGAAAAGCAGCCAAAGAGCTAAATTATACTCCCAATCAGATTGCACAGAGCCTGAAGACCAAACGCACAAATGCAATCGGAGTAATAGTGCCTGAAATCAAACACGACTTTTTCTCTTCGGCAATCAGCGGTATTGAAGAAGTTGCATATCACGCAGGATATACCATAATTGTATCGCAGTCGAACGAGAGTTTTGAAAGAGAAGTCGTCAATACTACAGCCCTGGTTCAGCAGCGTGTTGCGGGTTTGATTGTGTCGATATCTCAGAGTACAAAGTCGGGAGAACATTTTCAGGCGCTGATTGACAGGGGCATACCGCTTGTCTTCTTCGACCGTGTAATCGACGAACTCGACGTATTCAAAGTCATAATCGACGATAAACAGAGCGCCTTCAAAGCAGTCATGCACTTAATTGAAAGAGGCTACAGAAATATAGCTCATCTGGCCGGTCCTAAAACGCTCGAAATTTGTAAAGAGCGCCTGGAAGGGTATAAAGAAGCTCTTTTATATGCGGGCGTTCCGTTAAAGGAAGAATATATAATATACGGCGGCATGCACGAAAACGACGGTTATAGCTCTATGGACGAATTAATCAAAAAAAGAACGGTTCCCGACGCGGTTTTTGCCGTAAACGATCCTGTGGCGGTAGGAGCCTTTCAAAGAATAAAAGAAGAAGGTTTGAAAATACCGGATGATATCGGAATAGTGGGGTTTTCGAACAACAAAATAACAACTTTGGTGGATCCGCCGTTGACAACCGTCGATCAGCCGTCTTTTGAAATGGGCAAAAAAGCGGCTGAAATACTGATAGATCTTATAGAAAATCCCCAGGAAAGTATAAAGCCTTCGGTGGTTGTATTGGATACGGAATTAATCGTAAGAAAATCGACATAAAAAAATTTTTAACATTTTCTGCAAACGTTTGCATAATTCGTTTTTATTACTTTATTTTGACTCTTGAATTTGTTCTTTCTCCATCTGTAGCTGATACCTGGCATTTTAATTCTAATAAATAAAAAAGGTAAAAATATGGAAGCAATCGGGCTCTCCTTTATCGACTGGATTATAATCCTTATCTATTTCGTCTTTGTTATCGGAATCGGTTTCTACTTGAAAAAATTTACGACGAGCGAGGAAGATTTCTTTCTTGCCGGACGAAAAAATTCTTCGTGGGTTGCTGGACTCGCATTCCTTTCGGCTAATCTCGGCGCCCTCGAATTGCTCGGCATGACGGGCAACACTTTCAAATACGGGATGTATGTAGCTCATTTTTATTGGATAGGCGCAGTCCCGGCTATGCTGTTTCTCGGAATCTATATGATGCCTTTTTACTACAGCAGTAAAATAAAGTCGATTCCCGGATATTTGAAACTCCGTTTTGACGAAAAAACCAGGGTTATTAACGGAATTTCTTTTGCCGTAATGACACTGCTCGTCTCCGGTATTAATCTTTATGCAATGGCTCTTGTACTCCATACATTTCTGGGATGGAACTGGGATGTTAGTATGTGGGCCTCGGCTGCTACTGTTGCGGCTTATGTTACGCTGAGCGGATTAATGTCGGCAATTTTTACGGAAATTATTCAGTTTTTCTTAATCTGGTTCGGTCTGTTCCTTGTTTCAGTTATGGGTATAATTGAAATCGGCAGCGTGAACGATATTTTGAGCAGACTGCCGGAATCGATGAATACGCTCTGGTCTACTTCCGGCGATCCGACTCAAAACGGCATGTTGGTTCACTGGGCGGGCATTGTGCTGGGGCTCGGATTTGTTTTGTCGTTCGGCTACTGGACGACGGATTTCCTTGTAGTGCAAAGAGCGTTCTCCGCCAAAGATTTAAGAGCCGCTCGTATGACTCCGATTTTAGCCTCATTCTTTAAGATGGCTCTTCCCTTTATTGTTATTTTAGCCGGTTTGGTCGCTATAGCTCTTTCGAATGATCCTTCGAGCGGTTTTAAATTATTGGAAGACGGGGGACAGGTAAATTACGATTCGGCCTTGCCGCTCCTGATTGCACGATATTATCCGAGCGGTTTGGTAGGTCTCGGCGTAACCGCTTTGCTTGCGGGCTTTATGGCGGGACAGGCGGGCAATATCAGCGCTTTCAATACGGTCTGGACGTACGATATTTATAAATCGGTACTGAATAAAAACGCCTCCGACAAACACCTGCTCTGGATGGGAAGAGTATCTACGGTAGTTGGAGTTATTCTTTCGTTGGGAACCGCTTATTGGGCAAAAAGTTTTCCGAGTATCATGGACTATATGCAGGCAATCTTTTCGTGGGTAAACGCTCCTCTCTTTGCCACTATGCTGCTCGGCATGTTTGTCTGGTGGATTACCCCAAACGGCGCTTTCTGGGGATTGGTAATCGGTATGCTTTCTTCTTTCTTTATGTACCTGGGCGTAAAATTCGACTGGTTCAATGAGAGTATTATAACAATGTCGAGCGTACAGAGCGATATGGCGGCTAACTTCTGGAGAGCATGGTGGGCTTGGCTAATTTGCGCTGTGCTGACGGTTGTTATCAGTTTGTTTACCAAGAAGAAGCCGAAAGAGGAACTTGTCGGTTTGGTCAAGGGATTAACCGAGGAGAAAATTGACAAAAACATTCCTCTTACCAAAAAGCCCGAGTTCTATGCGGTTATTTCGTTAATTGTTTTAATTATTCTAAATGTAATCTTTTGGTAAAAACCAAGGAGATAAATCATGAAACCGATATGGTATTTTGTAGGATTAATACTTTTAATAATGGGCGGGATAATTTTTCTGAACGGTATCTATCAGGCGCTTTATCCCGAAACGGTAAATACGGTTCTTAAAGAAACTCACCCTTCTCTCTGGTGGGGAGCTGTGATGGTTCTATTCGGCGCGGTCATGTTTTTCAAAACTAAAAATCAGAGTGTCTGAAAATGATTGATTCCATTAAAGAAAAATTCTACGAACTCTTCGAGGGCGAACCTGTAATAGTCAGATCGCCCGGGAGAGTCAATCTTATTGGCGAGCATACCGATTATAATATGGGATTTGTTCTGCCGGCTGCAATCGATAAGGCGGTTTATTACGCAATTAAACCGAGAAAAGACAAACAAGTAAACCTGTTTGCGTTTGATCTTAACGAAGAATGGCAATTTGAAGTGGACGAAGTAAGAAAATCGGAAAAAAGTTGGGCAAACTATTTAATTGGCGTTGTCGACCAGATTAATCAATCCGGCAGAGAAATAATGGGATTCGATTGTGTGTTCGGGGGGAATATACCGATCGGCGCGGGACTCTCTTCTTCCGCAGCAATTGAAGCGGGGCTGGCTTACGCATTGAACAATTTGTTCGATCTGGGTTTCGATAAAATCGAATTGGTTAAGTTGGCTCAAAGAGCGGAAAATCAATTTGTCGGAGTTCAATGCGGAATTATGGACCAGTATATTAATATCTTCGGCAAAAAGGGCAATGTATTGAGAATCGACTGCCGAAGTCTCGATTATGAATATTTCCCGTTTGAATTCGACGGTGTTTCGGTTGTGCTCTTTAACACGAATGTTTCTCATTCATTGGCGTCCTCCGAATATAATCAAAGAAGGAAGGAATGCTCTGCCGGCGTGGATATTATTAAACAAAAATATCCGCATATCGAATCGCTCAGAGACGTTACTCTCGATATGCTTGAAGAAAACAAGGATCAACTTGACGGCGTAATCTATAAAAGATGTAAGTATGTGATTGAAGAAAACGAACGGCTCCTGAGCGCATGCGAAGCGTTGAACAAAAATGATCTGCGCGAATTCGGGCAATTTATGTACGGTTCGCATCAGGGTCTGAGTAAGGAATACGAAGTAAGTTGCCCTGAACTGGATTATCTTGTTGAATTGGTCGCCGATCGGGAAGGAGTATACGGAGCCAGAATGATGGGCGGCGGATTCGGAGGCTGTACGATAAATCTGATTGAAAATAAATATGTCGATTCCGTGTCGCAATTTGTAAAAGAAAATTATAAAAAGAAATTCGGTATCGAAGCCGAAGTTTATATCACTTCAATAAACAACGGAACGGAAATTATCGAGTTATGAAGAATTCAAATTTGACCGATTACCCTCACAGAAGATTGAATATTTTGACGGGCGAGTGGACGCTTTGCTCTCCGCATAGAACAAAAAGACCCTGGCAGGGAGAACAATCGGAAACGCAGGAAGACAAAAGACCTCAGTACGACCCGCAATGTTATTTATGTCCGGGTAATGTGAGAGCCAACGGCGAACGGAATCCGGATTATACATCGACTTTTGTTTTTACAAATGATTTTTCCGCTTTGTTGGAAGAAGCTCCGAAATTCGACCTGAACGAAAAAAATCTGCTCGTAGCTAAAAGTCAGAAAGGAATTTGCCGGGTTGTAAATTTCTCGCCCAGGCACGATTTAACATTGGCCGAGATGAACACGGAAGATATCGAAAACGTAATTTCCGTCTGGCAGAATGAATTTGAATTCCTCGGAAGCAAACCTTTTATAAAATATGTCCAGATATTCGAGAACAAAGGGAAAATTATGGGGAACAGCAATCCCCATCCTCATTGCCAGATTTGGGCGCAGGAAGAGATTCCCAACGAACCTCTCAAAGAATTAAAGCAATTCAGGAAATACTTTAATAAGAATGAAAGAACTTTGCTGCAGGATTATCTGAAGCTTGAACTGCGCAAAAAGGAACGCTTGGTTTATAGCAACGATTCGTTTGTTGCCGTGGTGCCGTTCTGGGCGGTTTGGCCATACGAAACTTTGATTGTATCCCGCAGACCGATATCGAATATTTTACAGTTCAAAAAAAAGGAAAAAAGAGATTTCGCCGATATACTCAAAACAATAACAACCAAATACGATAACTTATTCAAAGTATCTTTTCCGTATTCCGCAGGGCTACATCAGGCGCCAACGGACGGAAGGGAACACAAAGAATGGCATTTTCACATGCATTTCTATCCGCCTCTTTTGAGGTCGGCTACGGTTAAGAAATTTATGGTCGGCTACGAAATGCTCGCCGAACCCCAGAGGGACATTACGCCGGAGTATAGTTCGGAAATTCTGCGTAAATTGCCGGCTAAACATTACAAGGATATGCAATGAAAAATTCGAATCTTATGCCGGTAATAATCGCTCTTGTTTTATCGGTTGTTTCGGTCAAAACTACGGCGCAAAACAACGGATACGATTCCACTTTGGCAAAGCGGCTCGGCGCAGATCAATACGGCATGAAAAAGTACGTGACGGTATTTCTCTACCGCGGCGACGTTAAAATCGAAGACGAATCTAAACGGAGCGAAATTCAAAAAGCGCATCTTAAAAATATTACTAAACTAGCGGAAGAGAAAAAATTGATTTTAGCCGGACCGTTTCTGGATGACAGCGATATGAGAGGGATTTTTATTTTTGACGTTGAGTCTTTGGATGAAGCCAGGAGGCTTACCGAATCAGATCCCGCCGTGAAAGCCGGCGTTCTTAAAATGGAAATAAAGTCGTGGTACGGCTCCGCGGCGGTTATGATGATACCCGAAATACACTCAAAATTAAGCAGGTTAAATATTGCCGATTAGGCGATACCGAGCTTTTTCATTTTACTTTGCAAAGTTGTCGGCTTTAATTTCAAGAGCGCTGCCGCGCCGTCTGCGCCGTAAATTTTACCTTTCGATTTTCTGAGCGCCCTGAGTATAATCTTTTTTACTTCTTCGTCGAACGCAGCTATTGTGTCGTCGCTTTCCGCCGTATCATGGTTGATTTCTTCGTATTCGAAAATTATATGTTCGGGTTTTATTACTCCGTAATTGCACAAAATAATTGCCCTTTCTAGTGTGTTCTGAAGCTCGCGTACGTTGCCGTGCCAACTGTAGTTCTTCAGTTTGCTCAATGCTTCTTCGGAAAGAGTTATGTTCGGTTTGTTGAGCTTTTTTCCTAATTTTTCTATGAAATGATTGGACAGTAAGAATATATCTTCTTTTCGTTCTCTGAGCGGAGGAAGTTTTATCGGAAATACATTCAGGCGGTAATACAAATCTTCGCGGAATTTTCCTTCTTTAACTTTTTCAAGCAAATCTGCGTTTGTGGCGCAAATAATCCTTACGTCGGATTTGATGGTTTTTTCGCCGCCCAATCTTTCGAATGTTCCTTCCTGAATTGCGCGCAGTAATTTCGGTTGTATTTCGAAGGGCAGGTCGGCAATTTCGTCCAGAAAAAGAGTGCCGCCGTCGGCAAGTTCAAAACGTCCCCGTCTTTGCGACACCGCGCCCGTAAAAGCTCCCTTTTCGTGTCCGAATAATTCGCTCTCAGCCAGATTGTAATTTAGCGCTGAACAATTAAGCGTTATGAACGGTTTATCGGAGCGGTTTGAAAGAGCGTGAATTGACTTTGCAACCTGCTCTTTACCGGTGCCGGTCTCGCCGAGTATCATTACGTGTGATTCCGTCGGGGCAACCAATTTGATTTTTTCGATTATCTGAATCCATTTTTGCGATTTGCCTACCAGACCCTCGAGAACGGATGATACATCTCCCAACAGAGAATTTCTTTCGTATATCAAAGTTTGTTTTTCATTCAGCAGGGAATCGTTCATTATCGATTGGGCAAGAGCCAGAGATATCAATTTTGACAATGTATTAGTAAGATTGACTCTCATCGGTGTGAACATATCGCACTGTCGATGATCAAGAGTCATCAAACCGAGTATTTCTCCGTTAATCTTCAGCGGAGCCAGCATACACGAATGGCCCAAAGGGAGGTCGATAACGCCTTTGTATGTGTCGTCGTGATGGGGATCTTTCGATTCTTCCACCAATTTTACGTTTCCGGATATGAGAACGTCCCTTATGTCCGTCCTTTTTTTAAGGTCAATTTCGAAATTGTAGATTTCGTCGGTTATCAGAGGCCCTTTTGCGTAACGAACTTTCAATTTGTCGTCCCCTTCCCGGCTCGATATAACCGCAAGTTCATACGGCACAATCTCCTGTATGGCTTCCAACAGTATATCCATTGTAACCGCAGGCGTTAAATAGCTGATTGTATTTAATTTCAGTTCGTTCATATTATACACCGATTAATAGTTGGATAACGAAATATCGTTTGTTAAAATAACTAAATATAGTTATTTCTTCAACAAGTGAAAGTAAAGAGATAGTAACTTATTGAAATTAAATGAGTTATGAATGTGAAAAATTCTGGCACTCATCTTGCAATAAAAGTAGTGATTTTAATTATAAACAAATAAACGGAGGAAAAAATGACAACGCAAGTAGCCAATAATGTAACTGTAGAAATAGCGGAAGCTCTCAAGTCTGTTTTGGCAGATCAGTTTGTGCTTTACACTAAAGCACGAAATTATCACTGGAATGTAACCGGCGGACACTTTTTCAGACTTCATGAACTGTTCGAAAAATTGTACGACGAATTAGCCGACGATATTGATGAAGTTGCCGAAAGAATACGAGCTTTGGGCGCCTATGCGCCCGGCGCTATGAGCGAGTTTTTAAAGCTTTCTAATATTACCGAAACAGAAAATTATTATCCCGAAGCGGATGAAATGGTCAATACATTTACTAACGACTATGAGCTGGTAACCAATCGTATACTCGAAAACGCTGCAAGAATTCAGGACGAATACAAAGACGAAGTGACTGCGGGACTTTTATACGGTCTTGCTCAGAAATACCAGAAAAATATTTGGATGCTAAAATCATTAATTAATAATTAAGGAGTAAGAAAAATGGAACAGGTAAAAAACGGGATCCCTTTGATAGGCGACAAAATGCCGGAACTGACGGTGCAGACAACTCACGGCGTGAAAAATATTCCAGGCGATTACAAAGGGAAATGGATTGTGCTCTTCAGTCACCCTGCGGATTTTACGCCGGTGTGCACTACCGAATTCGTTGCTTTTGCAAAGAGGAACGACGAATTCAAAAAACTAAACGCCGAACTGATCGGACTTTCAATCGACCAGGTGTTCTCGCATATTAAATGGGTCGAATGGATCGAAGAAAAAATCGGCGTTAAAATTCCTTTCCCGATAATTGCAGACGATATGGGCAGAGTAGCGGAAGCTTTTGGCATGGTGCACCCGGGCAAAGGAACCAACACTGTAAGAGCGGTATTCCTGATCGACCCGAACGGAGTTATACGCCTTATGATTTACTACCCGCAGGAAATTGGCAGACAGATCGACGAAGTGTTGAGAGCTCTCAGAGCTCTTCAAATTTCGGACGTCAATAAGGTTGCAATGCCTGAGAACTGGCCCAACAACGAATTGATTCAGGATAAAGTAATCATTCCACCTCCGAAAGATATTGACGAAGCCGAAAAAAGAAAATCCTCTGCCGAAGGATACGACTGGTGGTTTACTTATAAATCGCTTTGATTAGTAAGGCTGCAGCCCTGCAGCCTTTTTATTTCCCTCGCCACTTTACAATTAAATCCCTCTTTTTCTATTTTAATCGGTCGGATATCTATAATTTATGTCGATATAATGAATATAAACGTCGAACTAATATTAATCGTTGCGCTGCTGCTTTCTCTGGCTGCCGGTATTACGGTTTACTTTCTGGTAAAAAGGATAAAAGAAAAAAGCAGGGAACTCGAGAATCAGTTGCATCTTAAACTGCAACAGCTCGAAATTCTCAATAGTACTTTGATGGAAGAAATTAAACTCCGAAAAGAAACCGAAAAAAAATTACTCGAAAAAGCCGAGGAACTCCAACAATCCAATCTAGACAAAGACAGGATGTTTTCCGTTATTTCACACGACTTAAAAAATCCATTCCAGGGACTACTCGGATATGCCGATATGCTGTATGAAGAATTTAACGAACTCGACAACAGTATTAAACTGGATCTCGTAAAAGGCATTCGCTTGGCTTCGAAGAATATTTATAATCTTTTAATAAACTTACTCGAATGGTCGAGACTTCAAACCAACAGAATGGATATTAATATTAAAGAAATTAACCTGTACGACAAAGTATGCGAAGTGTTTAGCGTTCATTCGGCTAATGCAAAAAAGAAAAACATCGAGTTATTGAATGAAATAGACGAAAACGCAGTTATCGAAGGCGACGAATATATGCTCAATTCCGTTCTTAATAATTTGATTGGGAACGCAATTAAGTATTCTAACGAAGGAGACAAGGTAATTGCGAGGTGTGAGTTCAACAAGGAGAATCTGGAAATATCGATACAGGATACCGGGGTGGGTATTCCCGTAGACAGATTGAAAACTTTGTTCAAACCCGGAGGCAACCGTTCGACTGCCGGCACTCATAACGAAAACGGCACCGGGCTGGGATTACTGATATGCAAAGAAATGATAGAACGGCTCGGCGGAAAAATTACGGTGGAAAGCAGAGTAGGAGAAGGCGCCCGCTTTTCAATTATTTTACCCTGGGATAATGAGAAAGTATAAATACTATCTGGCTTATAAACCCTATGGGGTACTGTCTCAATTTTCGGATGAGCAGGGAAGGCGTACCTTGAAATCGCTTTTCCCTTTTCCGAAAGATGTCTACCCTGTCGGCAGACTCGACATGGACAGCGAAGGTCTATTGCTCTTAACAAACGATAAGAGAATAAATTCATTGTTGCTAAGTCCCGAGTATCGTCACGAAAGAGAATATTATGCGCAGGTTGAAGGAATTCCCGACGAATCGGCGCTCGAAAAATTGAGAAAAGGAGTGATGATAAAAGGAAATCAGACCTTGCCGGCTAAAGTCAGATTGATTGAAACGCCCGGTCTTCCCGATAGAATTCCTCCAATCAGAAAAAGGTTGAACATTCCTACTTCTTGGTTGAGTATAACGCTCATTGAAGGTAAAAACAGACAGGTAAGAAGAATGACGGCTGCTGTGGGGTATCCTACTTTAAGGCTTGTGAGAGTGCGCATTGAAAATCTTCGTATTGCAAAAATGAACCCGGGCGAAGTAATGGAATTGAAAGGCGTTGCTCTTTCGGAATTTTTAAAAATAATTAAAGAAAAAGCCGCCCCGCATTTAATATAAAATGCGGGGCGGTCTTGAGCGTTACAAGCTTAAGTTAATCCCTCCGTAAATTGACCTGCCGAGAGCGCCGTAATAAAGAATTTCTTCATAATCCGTATTAAAGAGGTTTTCTATTCTTCCGTATAATTTTATGTTGTCGGTTAGTTTATATGAAACGGTAAGATGAACCAGTGTGTAAGGATCCAATTCCACTCTTTGGGCCGGATAAACGGAAAAATCTTTGTCGTATCTGACGCCTTTATATTTTAGTTCTCCCGAAAAATAAAATCGGTCAAACTGATAACCTGCGGAAATAAATGCCTGATGAACCGGTCTTCTTAAAAGTTCTTTGCCGTAATCCCCGCTGCCGGCGTATTTGTCTTTAGTATTGTTGTATGTATAACTAATGTTGAAGTCGATGCCGCGATAATTTCTCAGATTAACATAAGCTTCCAACCCGTACGATTCGGCTTCGGCAATGTTTATTGTCTTAAAATTGGCGTCATAACCGAACATGTTATTCATATCTAGCCGGAAATATGTAAGTCCTGCAATTAGAGCATTGTCGAAGAGATATTGTTCGATACCGAAATCCATCCCTTCGGTTTCTTCCGGTTTTAAATCCGGATTGCCGTATAGCGGGTCAAGCAAATAATATAAAGAGGGGGCTTTGAATCCTGTGCCGTAAGAGAATTTAATTTTCGTGCCTGTTTGAGGAATAAAATAAGCCGGAGCTATTCTGAATGTGGTTTTACCGCCGTATTTGCTGTGTTTGTCGTACCTTATTCCGGCGGTTACAAAAATCTTTCCCGTAATATTAATTTGATCCTGCAAATAAAATCCAACATTGTCCAGAGACGATTCCGGAAACGTGCTCGTATACTCGCCCCATTCCGAATTGCTAATGTAGTTAGTATATGCTGTTTCTTGCTCGTATGTAATTCCCGCAGTAATTGTATTGGAGCTTAAATGCAGCGTGTTTGTAAAATCGGCGGAAAGGCGCGTGCCTCTATTGTAATTGTCTGACGAAATGGAAGGTCTTAACTCGTCAGGCAAATCGAGTGTATTTGCAAAACGTTTGGTTGCGGTAAAAACCAGCGATTGTTCCAGTTTATTTTCAAAACCTTTATAATTCAGAGAAGCTTTGAATATCTGGTCTTCATTTTTATAGGCGTAATTCGGATCGTCTCCGAATTTTTCGTTTTGGTCCAAATCGGTTTTTGTTTTTATATATTTATATAAGATTTCCGCTTTTAGATTGCTCAGCAGCGGATAATTGAGCTTAAGCGTAATGCCGTTATTGTTGTAGCCGTCGGTTTCGGTATTGCCGTATTTGGAATTGCTCGCCGATATCCCATCCGTCGCGAACCGGCTCAAATTGATGAAGTAATTCAGTCTTCCGAGAACGCTATTCAGATTAAGGCTGCCCTTATATGTCGAATGAGAACCTGCTTCTAAATTTAGCGAATAATTGTTCAGTCCGGCTTTTCTGGTGATAATGTTTATAACTCCCGCCGCGGCGTCCGCGCCGTATAAAGTGCTTTGAGGTCCCCTGACGATTTCAATGCGTTCAATATCGCCGGTAGTCAAATTGGCGAAATCGAAAGCGTTGTTAGGAGAAGTCGGGTCGTTCATTTTAACGCCGTCGATGTAAACCAGAGTGTGGCTGGAGTTGGCTCCTCTGATAAAAGAATATGATATCTTACCGGGACCGCCCTGTTGAGTAATCGAAATTCCGGGAGCTCTTCTTAATAGTTCGATTACGTCGTTGACGTTGGCTTTCTCGATATCTTCACGTGTAAATACCGTAACTGAACTGGCTACCGCATAGTAGGGCGTTTCGGTCTTGGTGGCTGTAACAACGATTTCCGACAATGATGATTTTAACGTGTCAGTCTGGGCTTTTAAAAAAGTAAAGGAAATAATAAGTAGTGATGCAATAAAAGTTTTCATGGAAGTTACTCCTTTTTAAAATGACAAATCGGTTGATTAAAAAGTTGTAACTTCGTGGGTTAGGAGATCGGAACGAATTATAATCGGAAGATTCGTTAATCAAAACCTCACCCGCGAAGGTTGATTATTCTTAATTTGCGGCAGGTCTCCTGGCTCGGAACTCCTTTCAGCGCCTTCCCGGAATGTTTCCAGTGGCATTTTGCTGAAGGATTTAATTGTTCCTCACAGTTGCGGGGCAGCACCGGATTTGTATCTACTCACCGGTTTCCCTATTAAGTCTTTAAAGACACCGCAAACTTTTATAAGAACTCTGAGCTAATATAAAAAAATTTCGACTGATTCAATAACAAATTTTCCTTTGAAAAAGATATTTAATAAACTTATCTTAATTAACGAATAATTAAAATTCGGTATTAATCGTGATTACGCGTTTAACTTCACATTTCTCAAAGGCACATCTAATAATTATATTCAACCACAATCTAAATACGGGAGATAATTAATGGGTTGGATCGCTAACGCACTCAATTCCTCTATCGGCAAAAAATTTATAATGGCTCTAACCGGAGTCTGCCTTTTACTCTTCCTGATTATTCACTTGATTAATAATCTGACGCTTTACGGCGGACCCGAGTTGTTTAACACGGTTGTTAAAAACCTGGAAAATATCAAGCCTCTGGTACGAGTAATCGAATTGATACTCGCTCTAATATTTGTCTTTCACATCTATGACGCGATTCGCGTATGGTACGGAAACAAAAAGGCGCGACCGGTTAATTATAAAGTCAATGCTTCTTCGGAAAACAGCACTCTGTTTTCCAGAACAATGATCTGGAGCGGAAGCGTTATTTTTATTTTCCTGGTAATTCATTTGCGAACTTTCTGGGTCTCGTTTAATTTGGGACACCCGCTGGCGCAATCTCATAATTATTATGAAATTGTTGTGCAGGCGTTTAGCGACCCGGTTTATTCCTTGCTTTACGTAGCGGCCATTATTTTACTCGGCTTTCATTTAAAGCACGGTTTCCAGAGCGCGTTTCAGACATTCGGCTGGAATAACAATAAATATTTCCCGTTGATCAAAAAACTGGGAGATATTTATACTTATATAATGGTTATCGGCTTTGCCTCGATTCCTATCTACTTTTTATTTTTTTACGGAGGTAACTGATGGTAAAATTAGATTCAAAAGTTCCGGCTGGTCCTATCGAAGAAAAATGGACTAATCATATATTCAACATGAAATTGGTAAGCCCTGCCAATAAACGTAAATTTGACATTATTGTTGTTGGAACAGGATTGGCAGGCGCGTCGGCTGCCGCTACTCTGGGCGAATTGGGATACAATGTTAAAGCGTTTACATTTCACGACAGCGCCAGAAGAGCGCACAGTATTGCCGCTCAAGGCGGAATTAACGCCGCAAAGAATTATCAAAACGACGGCGACTCGGTATTCCGCCTCTTTTACGATACGATCAAAGGCGGCGACTTTCGTTCTCGGGAAGCGAATGTATACCGGCTTGCGGAAGTCAGCGGCAACATTATCGACCAATGCGTTGCGCAGGGAGTTCCGTTTGCGCGCGAATACGGAGGCGCTCTCGCAAACAGGTCATTCGGCGGCGCTCTGGTTTCAAGAACTTTTTACGCCAAAGGACAAACCGGACAGCAATTGCTGCTCGGCGCTTATTCCGCAATGAACCGCCAAATCAACCTGGGTAAAGTTAAACTCTATTCGCGCAGAGAAATGCTCGATCTGGTCGTAGTCGATGGAGTGGCGAGAGGCATAGTTGTAAGAAATTTGATTACCGGCGAAATCGAAAAGTACTCGGCTCATGCGGTTGTTTTGGCTACCGGCGGCTATTCTAATGTATTCTTTTTGTCCACAAACGCAATGAACAGCAATGCGACGGCAATCTGGCGCGCTCATAAAAAAGGCGCCGCGTTTGCAAATCCGTGTTTCACTCAGATTCACCCCACATGTCTGCCCGTTCACGGCGAAGGTCAGTCGAAACTGACGCTGATGAGCGAAAGCTTGCGTAACGACGGCAGGATATGGGTCTCCAAAATAAAAGGAGATAAAAGACATCCGAACGACATTCCCGAAGAAGAACGCGATTACTACCTCGAACGAAAATATCCTTCATACGGAAATCTCAGTCCGCGCGATATTTCGTCGCGTTCCGCAAAAGAAGTAGTCGACGAAGGAAGAGGCGCTCAGGGTCAGGAAGCGGTTTATCTCGATTTCAGGGACGCTATTAAACGACTCGGTAAAAAAGTAATCGAAGAACGTTACGGCAATCTGTTCGAAATCTATCAAACCATAACGGGCGAAAACCCGTACGAAGTTCCGATGAAGATTTATCCTGCGCCTCACTATACAATGGGAGGACTCTGGGTCGATTACAATCTGATGAGCACGATTCCGGGATTGTTTGTTGCGGGCGAAGCCAATTTTTCAGACCACGGCGCCAACCGGCTCGGTGCAAGCGCATTGATGCAGGGACTCGCCGACGGCTATTTCGTTCTGCCGTATACTATCGGAAATTATCTCGCTTCCGAAAAACCCGAATTGGTAAAAACTTCTCATCCGGAATTCGACAAAACGGAAGAAAACATTAAGAATATGATCAATCAGCTGCTTTCGATAAAAGGCAAGAGAACTGTCGACAGTATTCATAAAGAACTCGGCAGAATTATGTGGAATAAAGTTGGAATGTCGAGAAACGAAAAAGGTCTAAAAGAAGCAATCGAAGAAATCAAAACGCTGAGAGAAGAATTCTGGAAAAATGTCAATGTTGTCGGTAAAAACGAAGATGTCAATCAATGCCTGGAAAGAGCGGGCAGAGTGGCAGATTATCTCGAACTCGGCGAATTGATGGCTCGCGACGCATTGAATCGAAATGAATCTTGCGGAGCTCACTTCAGGGAAGAATATCAAACCGAAGAAGGCGAAGCGCTCAGAAACGACGAGGAATATGCTTATGTAGCTGCCTGGGTTTTCAAGGAATTGGGAGATTGGGAACTTGTAAAAGAACCGCTCGAATTCGAAAATATTCAGTTAGCTACAAGAAGTTATAAATAATACTGAAAAGTTTAAGGGTATTAAAATGGAAGAAAAAAAATTAAATCTTACTTTGAAAATCTGGAGACAACCGGCGCCCGATGCCGCCGGAAGCTTTCAGGAGTATAAAATATCCGTTTCGCCGGATACTTCTTTTCTCGAAATGCTCGACGAATTGAACAATGAGCTTGAAAGCAAGAATCTCGACCCGATCGCTTTCGAAAGCGACTGTCGCGAAGGTATTTGCGGCACATGCGGATTGGTAATTAACGGTCACCCTCACGGACCGCTTCCCAAAATTGCCACGTGTCAGCTGCATATGAGAAATTTCAAAGACGGAGACACTATTTGGGTAGAACCTTTCCGGGCAAAAGCATTCCCCGTAATAAAAGACCTGATGGTTGACAGGTCGGCTTTCGACAGAATAATGGAAGCTGGAGGATTTATTTCGGTCAATACAGGCAGCGTGCCCGACGGTAATACGATCCCTATTCCGAAAGATATAGCTTCGGAAGCTATGGACTCGGCTTCGTGTATCGGTTGCGGCGCGTGCGTGGCTGCATGTAAAAACGCCTCGGCAATGCTGTTCGTAAGCGCGAAAGTTTCGCAGTTCGCATTGCTTCCTCAGGGGCAACCGGAAAGATACAGAAGAGTGCAGGCGATGGTTAAAAAAATGGATGAACTCGGATTCGGCGCCTGCTCCAATACCTATGCATGCGAAGCGGAATGTCCGAAAGGAATTTCCATAAAGAATATTGCCAGAATGAATAGGGAATTTATAGCGGCTAAAGTTAAGACCGAAGAGGTCGACGCTTAATTTAATCCCGACATTCTATGTCGGGATTTTTTTTGACCTTTTTGGTATTATTGGAGTGTGATTTCAATAAATTATCCATGTTTAATTCGCCGGGCTGATATTTATGTTCGAAAGAGAAATAAAATTTATTTACGA
Organism: Melioribacter sp.; assembly: GCF_049325435.1. Taxonomy (NCBI): domain Bacteria; kingdom Pseudomonadati; phylum Ignavibacteriota; class Ignavibacteria; order Ignavibacteriales; family Melioribacteraceae; genus Melioribacter; species Melioribacter sp. The sequence goes on from NZ_JBMOLD010000019.1 coordinate 58,337, forward strand.
CTTTAACCTGAACAAAATTAACAGGCTCGGTACGTACTTTACTTTCGAACAACTAAAAAACCTGGAGCTTCACCCTGCGATACTGAATTATATCTCCGCCGAAATCGATTATATCATATTCGAAGACAGACAGAAACTTCTCAGCAGTTCGGTATTCGATTACTCCGGCGAAAAAATTTCGCATTATTTCTCACTGATAAACGAGGAAATCAAAAGAAATAAAAAATTATCATCCGATTTCGTTTCCAAATTATTGCTCCACGCCTCTTCTTTCAATGTTAATTTCCTGGCGCGGCCGCGCTGGACGCTTACAAAATTTATATTCGACGAAAACAATCATCGCACGGGCATCGAAATCAAACAGATTCTCAATTATCTCTATTATTATTCATATCTTAAAAAGATTATTTTCTCATACATCGACAAAAAGAAAATCATTTCGTTGAATTCCGAAGAATTCTCCGAACTGTTGCAAAAAATCGACGACATCGGCAAAGAAACTAACCTGCAGAGTCTGCTGTCGGGAGCCCTTAAATCGATGGCGGATTTTTTCAATATCGGAGAACTTCAAAAAAACAAAGTGCCGCTACTAGCTGTGGAAGAATTTTTAAAAGAAAAGGAGTTGGATCAGCATATCAAGAAGCTTAGGATAATGTACGGGGACGATAAATCGATTAGATGCAGCGTTAACGATCTGATGAAAGAGTTCGGTACTATTTTGCCGCTGGTTGAAGAAGACGTCCAAGAAACAGAAACGAAAGATGAAGAGTTGAAAGAGGAAACCGTCGAAATTAATAATGTCGATTCGTCTGAAATCGAAGAAAAAATAGAGGAACATGATTCCGTAAATTTCGCACGGGAAGAAATTGTTGAAAATACAGATGAAGAAATAGAAGAAAAAGAAACCGAGGACTCCGAAGAAATAAACGAGGAAGAGACTCTGTTTGACGATCTCCCCAAGGAAGATGAGATACGGGAACTTTCGATTGAAGAAGAGGTAAATACGGAAGAGATTTCCGGAAGCGACGAAGATGAAATTCAAGAAGAGGAAGATATTTTTATGCGGGAGGAAGAAGTCTCGATTACTTATAAACCGCCGAAGGTGGATATTCGTGTAGAGGAGGAAAATGAGGAAGTTAGCGAAAACAGCGAGGGACCGGACGAAGAAGAGCAAGAAATTATATTATTGAAAAGAACTGATTCCGAAAAAGAGATAGAGGATGCCGACAATCAATTTGAAGAACCTGAAAACGAACAAGGTAAAGAAGAAGAGAACTTAGAAAAAATCGATATTAATAAATTGCTGGAAAACAAAGATATCAATAAAATTATAGAAGTAATCTTCGATTACGATATAGAAGAATTTACAAACGTGATAGAAAGTATTTCGAAGTCGAAGGATATATACGAAGCGTACGCCATTATAAACGAAGCATTACTCAACAGAAATATCGATTCCGCGGGCAAAGAAGCGGAATTGTTCAAGTCAATTATTACCGAACACTTCGGAAAAGAATCCTGATATGTTTATCGATTATGCAAAAATTTATGTCAAAGCCGGGAAAGGCGGAGACGGAGCGGTTGCTTTCAGAAGAGAAAAATACGTTCCCAAAGGCGGTCCCGCAGGGGGCAACGGAGGCAAAGGCGGCGATGTTATATTTGTCGCCGATTCCAATTTAGGCACGTTGCTCGATTTTAAGTACAATAGAAAGTATATGGCGGAAGACGGTCAACCCGGCGGAAATTCTTTGAAAGACGGGCGCAACGGAAAGGACATTATAATTAAAGTTCCCGTAGGCACAATTATAAAAGATGAAGAGTCCGGCAAAGTCCTGTGCGATTTGAATGAGAACGGGAAACAATACGTTGCCGCCAAGGGCGGAAAAGGCGGAAAGGGAAACAGCAATTTTGCAACTCCAACCAACCAGACTCCGCGTTACGCCGAAAAAGGAAAACCCGGCGAAGAAAAGAACATAATTCTCGAGTTAAAATTGATTGCGGATGTGGGGCTCGTCGGTTTCCCTAACGCGGGTAAATCAACTTTGATTTCAACGGTTTCTGCCGCGCGACCCAAAATTGCCGATTATCCGTTCACCACTCTCGAACCCAACCTGGGAATAGTTCGTTATAAAGAATACGACAGTTTTACAATTGCCGATATACCCGGCATTATCGAAGGAGCTCATGAAGGGAAAGGTTTGGGATTGAAATTTCTGAGGCATATAGAAAGGACGAAAATATTATTAATCATGGTAGAAGCAATTTCGGAAGATTACCAACGCGATTTTAATATTCTTCTAAATGAATTAAATAACTATTCGAAAATCCTGGCAGGCAAGAAAAAAATATTCGGAATATCGAAAGCGGATTTGCTGACGCATGACCAAATAGAAAAAGTAAAGTCTTTGACGTTGAATAACCACAATGAAAAGATTATCGTTTTTTCCGCTGTCAGCGGCTACGGCATGGATGAATTGCTGGATACATTATGGACAGAATTAAAAGACTGACGCCGTCTCTTTATATAATCAAAATTACGTCTTTGTTGTTCGTTCTGTTTGGGGCAATGTTATTTTCTATGTCGGTCGGCAGCGCCGATTTCGGAATTAAAAGCCTGATAAATATTTTAACGGGAGGCGAAAAGAACGAATTGTTATCGCGTATTGTCTTCGATATCAGATTGCCAAGAATATTATATGCGTTGGCAATTGGCGGAGGGTTGTCGATATCGGGGGCGGTTTTCCAATCGATACTCATGAATCCGCTGGCTGAGCCGTACATACTCGGTATTTCGAGCGGCGGTACGTTCGGAGCCGTTCTTTCATTTACGCTGGGATTAACTTTTGCCGGCACTCAAGTTCTCTCATTTTCAGGCGCTCTGCTTGTTATGATAATAGTTTTTATGCTCGGGAAAAGATACGGCGAAATCGAGCCGAATACACTGTTGCTTTCGGGAGTTATGGTAGGCGCATTTTTTTCCGCATTAATTTTGTTGATGATGAGTACGCTTAACGATTCCTTGAGGACTGCTGTTTTCTGGCTTATTGGCAATATCTCGATGGCTCCCAAAGAACATGTATACCCGGTGCTCTTTGCATCATTATTGATTTCCATATTTCTGGCTGGACTCTCGAATAAGTTTAACATCCTAAGTATGGGCTCTTATACAGCCAAACAATTGGGAGTAAATACCGAATTACTGAAGACAATTGCCTATTTATTGACAAGTTTTCTTGTCGGCTCGCTTGTTTCGGTCAGTGGAATTATCGGTTTTGTCGGGCTGCTGATTCCTCACGTATGCCGTCTGATTTTTGGCAACGACAATCGGATTGTTTTTCCGGCGTCGTTCATTGTGGGCGCTGTTTTCTTAATATTATGCGATACGATCGCTCGTTCGGTCATCGCCCCTGCGGAATTGCCGGTTGGAGCCATTACATCTCTCATAGGAGCGCCCGTTTTTATTTATTTATTAAAAAGAAGAAGATCCTCAGAGGTAATATGAAGAAAAAAATATTTTTATACGTGATAATTATTGCGACGGCTTGTTCCACCGGTATAAATTTATTTACCGACAGCGACGAGGTGGCGCTCGGTAAAAAATTCGACGAGGAAATACGCAAGAATTCGGAAGAGTACCCTATTTACGATAAAAATCCCGAATTGAAAAATTATATCGAAAAAAACATTTTCAACGAAATATTAAATTCGCCGGAAGTAAAAAAAAGAACGGTATATAACTACAAGATGGAAATTATCGACAACGATTCGGTATTGAATGCATTTGCAGTGCCGGGAGGTTACATCTATATTTATACGGGATTGCTTAAATATCTCGACTCGGAAGCGGCGCTTGCCGGCGTAATCGGGCATGAGATAGCTCACGTAGAAAGACGACACGCAACGCAACGTATTACTGCGGCATACGGCATTTCCTTTGTGATGAGTGTTGTTCTGGGAAATAATCCTACGCAACTTGCCGAGCTCGCCGCCAATATGTTCACAGGTTTGGCGCTGCTCGCAAACAGTCGTTCAAACGAAGACGAGAGCGACCAGTATTCGATTTTGTATTTAAAGACAACTCGATTTTATCCAGGAAGCGTTAAATTCTTTTTCGAGAAGTTACGAGACGACGGCAAGATATCAACTGCCGATGCAGGCATTGCCACGTTTTTGTCGACTCACCCCGATCCTTTGGACAGGATTGAAAATACCGAAAAAAGAATTTCTGAAATGGGCTATAATGTATTGACGTATAAAGACACATCCGCACCGGGTATTTTTTATAAGGAGTACCAGAGGTTCGTTAAATCGAAAATGCAATAAGAGAAAAATTCTTGAACTTTGGGAAGCAACTCTTTATATTTACTATCCGATTTTAAAATATCTGGCGAGGTAGCTCAGTCGGTTAGAGCAGTGGAATCATAATCCACGTGTCGGGGGTTCGAATCCCTCCCTCGCTACAATTTTTTCGGAGATAAGAATGTACAGTATTTTAGTTACAATAGCGCTAATCATATCCTTCTTGTTGATTGTCATAGTTTTGATGCAGTCGAGCAAAGGAGGGGGACTTGCCGGAACATTCGGCGGAACCGGGCAATTCGGTACTATGTTCGGTTCGAGAAGAACGGCTGATTTTTTGAGCAAATCTACATGGTGGCTGGCAGGAGCATTAATTGTGCTGGCTATACTAATCAACCTGTTTTTCCTCCCGGGGAAATCTGCCGTCACGGAACGAGAAAGCGTAATACAAGGCAGCGGCCAGCAATCAGTGCCGGCTACGCCAGTTTTGCCTCAACAATCGACAGAACAGCCGAATCAATGATATTTAATAAAAGGGCGGACGATTATCGCCCGCCCGTTTCATTCTTCCCTATTATAACCATCCGAGGTAAAAATGGGCAAATCCAAAAGACCAGTCAAAGCTTATAAAAACGCTGAATTCTTAAATTCTGCCGAAGCTCGTACAATCCGTATTCTGTCGGAGTATTACGAGCCGAAATCGAGATTCGAAAAAAATAAAATTATCGATACAATCGTTTTCTTCGGCTCGGCTCGAATTATATCAAGAAAAGACGCGTTAAAACTTGTCAACGAAGCAAAAAAACAAAACACGCCTGCCGGTAAAAGAAAATTCGAGAAAGCCGTTAAACTTCTTGAAATGTCGAAATACTATGAAGACGCGGTTGAACTTTCGAAAAAATTGACGCTCTGGTCGAAGAAGCTCGACGGCAACGGCAACAGGTTTATTATTTGCACCGGCGGCGGTCCCGGTATTATGGAAGCGGCAAATAAAGGCGCCTATATGGCGGGAGGCCATTCTATCGGATTAAACATCAGTATCCCTTACGAACAATTCGTTAATAAATATGTCGACCATAAACTTGCTTTTGAATTTCATTACTTCTTCATGAGAAAGCTCTGGTTTATGTACCTGGCTAAAGCGCTCATTGTATTCCCCGGCGGCTTCGGCACAATGGACGAGTTGATGGAGGTATTGACGCTTGTACAGACAAAGAAAGTAACGAAGAAAATGAAGATCATTATTTACGACGAAGCATATTGGAAAGAAATTATCAATTTCGACGCGTTGATCGATCATGGCACGATAAGTAAAGAAGATATGAAACTATTTGATTTTTGTAATACGGTCGATGAAGCCTTCGATAAGATTACGACTCATTTCAAGAAACATTTTCTGAATCAAAAGGGAAGTTTAATCGAAAATAACGGAAAAAAATAAACCCCGGATAACCGGGGTTTATTTTGTCAAGCCTTTCTTTCTCGGAGAGCTTGCTCGCGCGAAGCTCTTCGCTTGGCCTTGATCATGTCCATCCTTTTTTCAATCGACGGCTTAACGTAAAACGTTCTCTTTTTGTATTCTTTAAGGATACCGGAACGTTCGTATTTTTTCTTGAAACGTTTTAAAGCCTTGTCGATGTTTTCGTTTTCCTGGACTATGATGCCTACCACTCTTATCACCTGCCTTTGTTTGATTCTATAAAAAAATATTTAGCATTCAAACTTATAAATAAATCTTAAAAGAATCAATCCGAAGAGTGAGGAACGACCAACACAGGACATTTTGCATAGCGGATTACTTTTTCCGCCACGCTTCCCATCAATGTATGCATTAAGCCGGTTCTGCCGTGCGTTGCAATTACGATTAACGATTCCGCCTCTCCTGGTTTGTGTAACTCCGCCGCATATTTTACTATTTCTTCAAAATCAAGACCCGTCAAAAGAACCGATTTTATCCTGCTGTCGGTCTCGTCCCGTAATTCGTCGGCTATCTTTTCAAGCTCTTCCCGGGTTTGTTCCATATATTTTGATTTCAAATCGTTCTCGTCAATATTATATGATTTCATTGAAATTATCGGCGGATTCGTCTCTGCCACATGGATTATGTGAATTTCAGCATTGATCAGTTCCGATATTTGCTTGACGAGCTCGAAAGCAGAGAGAGACAATCTGCTGAAATCTGTCGGCATTATAATATTTTTTACGTTTTTCATATTACTTTTTTTTACCAGCTTTTTTTAGGAAACCTTTTGATTTGGCATAATCGAATAGCTTTGAATAGAGCATCTTCCTGGCTCTGTGAAGTCTCGAGCGGACTGTGCCAACCGGAATATCGACAAAATCGGCAATCTCTTCGTAAGAAAATCCCTCGATATCGCTTAGTATTATTACCGTTCTGAAATCCTCCGGCAAATTGGAAATCGCTCCGGTAATGTCGTCGTCCAGAAGATTGCTGAAGGCATCGGATTGATAATGATTGAATGTAATTTCCTCGGCTTTTATTGTCTCGTAAAAATTTTGTACGTCTTCGTAATCGACTTTTGCGGGCTCTTTGGTTACTTTACGGTAGTCGTTAATAAACGAATTCTTCATTATGCGGTATAGCCAGGCTTTGCAATTTGTGCCTTTTTCAAATTTATCGAAAAATCTGAATGCTTTAAGGTAAGTTTCCTGAAGCAAATCGTCCGCCTCGTCCGGGTCGCCCGTCAATCTCAACGCAAAATTGTATAGAGCGTTCATATGAGGAATTGCTTCCCGCTCGAAATCTTTGTAGACGTCTTTATTTGTCGTTATGTTATTTTCTTTGGTCATTTGTTCTGCTAATCATAAACAAGAGCATTCTTGATTTTGTCCGACAAATCCGGTAAGCAATTTAAATCGTTGCCGGATACTATAAAACCGTTAATAAGAATATAATATTCATTTTCTTCATTCGACAGCCTAAAATTTGCAGGTTCGCCTATCGCTGGCTCGCCTTGCGATTTATATGACTTCGCAATATTGACAGGCAACTCCGTATATGCCGAATGATCCGACGGTAGTTCGCCGACGATAAAGCCGTAACCGTTTCTAAGTAATTCTGCTATAGCGGTATTTGACGGAGTTGCAGCGTTTTTATAAGTGTAATACTTTAACGGTTCTAATGAAAATCCATCGAGATTATAATTTTCCCAGGCATAGTATGTGGAAAGGTCTCCGATTTCTTCTATGCTGCTTATGTAATAGAATCTTTTTTTATTAATGTCGAATTTCTTTGTCCTTTTAATTCCGATATCGACGGTGTAGGTATGATTATTTTTTTCAATGAGCAGGTTTCGAAGAATGAGGTCGTACATTCTTTCTTTGTTTTCGGGAATATTATAATAAAATTTTTCGTCATAATTCATATACGAATTATCTGCAATTGCATCGAAGGCCGCAAGCAGGAGCAGAAAATTCAACTTGCGTATCATTTCTTTACCTTCCGGCCCGAGCGTGTTTCCCGATTCGATAAGAATAACGCTTGCGCCCCTGCCCGCAAAATAATCGCCGAATGATCTCGGCTCGTGATCGTCTTTGTACCTTGCGGTCAAGCCTGCATTCAAGAATGATAGCAGTCGGTTAAGTTCTGCTATAAGTTTCATACTTTTTATTCTTCCGGGATTCAAAGAGCAGTTAAAGTCGAACGGCGGCGCAAGGAACGAAACAGCCGGCAGTTTATCGCTGTTTTCGATTGTATAGTAACGATTTTGGTCGTGCATGTTGAATGCGAAATCGGGTTTGAAATTTTCAAATTCGTTCATCAGAATTTTTGCTTCGGGCGACTGGAGTCGTAAAGCGTCACGGTTGATGTCAATACCGATTAAATTTTCCCGCGTGAACAATTCGGCGCCGTCCGGGTTGAGCATGGGAATAATCGATATTGTAAGATTTTCCTTTATTTTCTTTTTCAAATTATTAATGTCGTCTTGACGGTTGAGAAAATTAAGCAGGTCGAGAAGAGCCGCAGTCGCCGTAGGCTCGTCGCCGTGCATTTGCGTCCAAATTAAAATTTTAGTTTTGCCTTGTCCGCGCTTAATCTTAAAAATTTTCTTGCCCCCAATAGAAATTCCCGCTAATTCTACCGAGTCGTCTGCGACGAGTCTGTTCAGTACATTATAGAAGTCAGCCGGATTTATATAATCGGCATTTATATCGTCAATCTTATAAATGGAGTAATTATTGAGTAATAATTCTAATGTTTCTTTAGTTAACATAAGTTTATTTTATTATTAATCTAAAATTATGAATAAAATGGACGAAATTCAGCCGCCGGAATATTTGGCTATTGTTTTGCGGGAGAGCGGTATTTATGCAGGATTGTCGTAATAATGATAATTATCAGGGCTATTAGTAATTCCGATAACAATAATATACCCATAAAAACAAAAACTATTAAATAAAAGATAAAATGCACTATGTAAGTTATCAGAAGCGTTACTATAACCTGACCGGTTCTGATTTTGAAGAAAAGTAGAACGCTCAAGATCAGGATAAATAATGGCATCAAAGTTACAATAAAAAAGGCAAGCTCGGGAAAAATATTCATTTCTTCCGTCAATCTATCGAATAACGGTTTGGGCTGCAGCAGCGACAATAATGAATTCATAAAAAGATAAAATATTAAAGAATAATGTAATATTGCAATCACAATGCTTGAAATTTTATTATTTGCTGATTTGATAATTTTAACCATTCTATTAATCCGTGCCACTTCCAGGCCGGACTGCATTTAACAATCCGGCCCTAATGGCGCCCTCGACACGCTACAAAAATAAATTATTATTCGGATAGTAGATAGGGACAAACTCCCAATGTAAAGGGGAAAAAATCCTAAAAAAGTACTAATTCAAGGTTAGTTTAAGTATTTGAGGTACTGAGATTGGAAGAAGAATCGTCGATATGAAGTCCGTTATTATTTTTTAAATACTGTTCAATTTCTAAGTTTTTATCTTTAACAATTTGCATTAATTCCGACTTAGTACTGACATTTAATTTTTCTTTTATTACGCTTCTGTAATAATCGATCGTTTTTTTTGAGAGATTTAATATCTGGGCAATTTCCTTGGATGTATAACCGTCCCCGATATATTTTAGTATCTCGATTTCTCTGTTTGTAAGTCCTAATTTTTTAAGCTCCGAAATGAAAGTTAGGGGCGATTCGATGTTGCCAAGTCGCTTTTTTGCCAATTTTTCAAAAATTTTCAAATTAAGCGGAATTGAATAATTAGGTCCCGCTAAAGTAATTAATAATACAAGAATTATATTGGCTGAGAGACGTAGAGGATATAACTCCTTCAAGAGATTGTTATCCGTATAGTATAAATATTTCGATGTAATAATAATAAAGTGAATCGCTATAAGCGCCAGCAAATAAAGATAAACTTTTTTTTCGGTAATAAGCGTCGTAATAAATTTGCTTGAAAAATAAAAGCAAAGGAAAAGAATTAAAAGTATGATAGCTATTACTTTATCCAAAGAGTCAGGGTCAATAGATAAATAAAATATTGTGCTGAAGATAATGGCGGCTTTATATTTGGTATCGATATCTGGTAGCGCCAAAATAGAAAATAATAAAACGCCGATGTAGTAATAATTATGTAGGTAGTAGATGCCTGTCGATGTGGCAAAAAGCATTAATATCGGGTCCGATACGGCGTAGATAAAGAAGAAATAAAAAAACTTGTGACCTCTGAATCTAATCAGCGGACCTAAGTAGCTAACGTATAATACCAGAAATAATAGTCTAACCGGATCCATATCTTTTCAATAATAAGTTATGTAAAAATAATAAATTTATAGGAGGGCTTCAATTATTTTTAACGCGGCATACGTTCGATAGGCTGCAGAACCTGCAGGCGATAGTTTCCCTGTTATCGTGCGCGGAAATATGGAACCGCCCCTTAATTATACCGTCGGCAAATTCCTCCGCTTTTTCAATGGCATTTTTGATTTTGTCATCTATAGTGGTTTTGTCACGAGATTTGGTCAGCGAATTCTTGCCAAAGGAATTACTGTTGTACTTTAAAGTATAGATGTAGAGTTCATGAGGGGTAAAATCTTTACCGGTATAATTTTTAAGGAGCTGCGAAGCTATATGAGCGTAAAGCGGCAGCTGCAACGACAAGCCTTTTTGCAGGTCGGATCCGGAGGGTTTTGCAATGCCTGTTTTGTAGTCGATAATGTCAAAAGAATTTTCGTGAAGGTCTATACGGTCGATTTTTCCCTTAAGTTTGAGGTTCGGCGTGATTTCGACAGCTTCAACGGCGCTCAACTCCTCGTCTACATCGGTGAGTTTTTTTCTGCCGAAGGAAACTTCGAAGTATTCGGGACGAAATCCTTCGCGCGCATATACGATTTCTTGTTCGAGAAATTTATTTAGTATGGATTGTTTTCTGTCATTGTTTATTCCCAAAATAATTTCTTTTTCGAAGAATGAAAGAGGCGATCTGAAAATTCCGCTGTCAATGGCTTCTTCGGCAACTGAAAAAAGTAAGTTCTCAGCTGCTTCTCTGTCGGTTGCAATATCTATGTTATCCTTTTTTACGTGTAAGTAGAATTTGAATAAGATGTAATGCAGCAGATTTCCCAGTTCTATCGACTCAACGTCTTCCGTAGGTTGCGATTCCGGTTCTACTTTTAATATTCTTTCGATGAAATATTTAAATGGGCAGCGGGCATAAGTTTCTAATTGTGAAACTGAAAAAACATTTTCGTCGTGGAGGTCTCTGTATTTATCCATTGTTTCCGCGTCAATGTATCCGCCGTATTCGAAATTATCCGGATTTTGCCGGCGTGCCTCCTCAATTTTTAACGCTTTTGCTATTTTCTCGGTATCCGTTCTCGAAAAATTGTAATCACACTTTTTGCCCTGACCGTAATTAATCAGCCATTCTTCTTCCGAATAAATAAATTCATCCAAATTCCGTATGTCTGCTTCTTCAATTTCAAATAAGGACTCGAATTCGCTCAGGAAAGTTGATTTGATTAATTCTCTTCCGTTGTCAGACAGCGGATACGATAAGTATAACTGTTTTTCCCATGCGCACAATGTTTTGTAAAAAAGATATCTTTCTTCCAGTTGGTGAATCCTTGCTCCTTTTTTAAATTTGCCGCTGAAAAAGATTTCGGGATTATATCTTGTGGGCAAATCCCCTTCGCATAATCCGCCGATAAAAAGGTAGTCGAATTTCAGTCCCCGAATTTCGTCCGGCGTGGTAATTGTTATGCCGTATCCGGATTTTTCTTTCGTGTTAAACCGGGTCCACTGCGCTATGGTTCTCAACTGCTCAATAAAAAAATTCAATTTGAATTTACGGTCTTTTCCGTATTCCTCTGATAGTAAAAAAAATATCTCGTCAAGAGTTTCGATGAATTTCTCGAACGCCCTTATATTTTCTTCCCGGATGTTTCTGTCCGTTCCGTCGGATAAAATTTTAAACGGCAATCCCGATTTATAAATAAATTTCTTCAAACAATCGTCGAACTCCCCTATCGAGTATTCCCGGTTCAAACTTTCGAACGGCTTCAGGAAATCAATCAGATTTTCAAAATCTTTTTTTGCCTGAGTGAAAGAAACCCCGTTATCGTCGCCGTATAGCGAAAATTTTTCGGCTTCGGCAGCCTGTTCCAGCGCGGAAACCCAATTTGTTTTGCCGGCAATAATTTTTAATTCAACTGCGGCTTTAGAAAGATTTGCGGCTGAAATGCCGCTTGTGTTCAATAGGCTGTTGCTTAAGGCTCTCAATATATTCTGATAGAAAAAATCGCTTTCGATGATTTCGAGGAAATTTATTATACCGTTGACGGCGTTGTTGTTCGCAAGAGTAAATCTGTCTGTCAGATTAATTGGAAGTCCGTTTTTTCTGAAAACATCTCTTACAGTTACCGAGTAATTCTGTATGTTATTAAAGACGACGCATATGCGATGCGGGTCGGCGTTTTTTTCTTTTATTAATCTCTTTATTACTCTGGAGATGGTTTCCGCCTCTGTTTCGCGATCGTCGCATTTGAGAATTGAAATATTTCCCTCGGTTTTGGTCTTGCTTGTTTTTATTTTGTTCGGAGTAAAATTAAATAAATTTTCTTTTAGCTTTAGTTTATAACCGCTCTCCGGAAAACTGCTCGTATCATAAATTTTAACGAAGCCTTCTCTTTCGAAATGCGAATAATGCTCGTCTAGGTGACCGAAAAGGAATTTATTGTCTTTGTTATAATCGAAATTAATGTAAAGACGCACATTCTTGATGTTCGATATTCGGCTCAGAATTTTAATTTCCGGATATGTGAAATCGATAAACTCGTCCCCGAAAACGAATTGTGCTTCGGGCAAATATTCCCTGAAATTCTTTTCGAAATTATTATCGTCTAGATTTAAAAGTTCATAATAAACGTCGCCAATTTCAAAGGCTTTTGCGGCGTAGCATTTCTTTTTGTATTCCTCGTAAATGTCCGCTATGTCGAGGGCTTTTTGTCTTTCTTTCGTGTCGAGTTCGCCTGCGGTTTCTCTCAAATTTTCCGGCAATATGCCGTGGCGTTTGTATTCGGAGATTACATTTTTTATTCTGTCCAGCGTACCGTAGGGGATATCTCCGTTGTAGACCCTGAAATACCGCAGCTTTACGCAGTTTACCGCCTGTTTTATAAATACAGACGCCGCGGCGTCGCTTAAGATCTTATAATTGTATGTCTTGCTGAGAATTCCCGCGGCTAAAGTAGAAAGAGTTTCAATATTAATCTTTCCGGTAGAACGTCCGGGAGCGCTGGAAATTAGTTCTTTCTTTAAATGGCGGGCTTTTCTGTTAGTCGGAACGAGAAATACTGCCTCGTTCAATTTCCCTGAATTTATTAGCCGATCGATCGTTATGGAAATGTTGAATTTTGAATCTTGTTCTTTAGTCAGAATCATAAAGCGAGTCGATTAAATTTTTATATGAGCATCTTAATTCTTCTTCGTCGTTCAATTTAAGAAGTTCTACTATAAAATTGAACTCCCGGACGGCATCTTTTTTATTGCCTGCTAAAACGGTTTCAAGCTCGATGAAGTATCCCAACTGTTTTACCTTATCCAGATGTATGCGCGTATTTTTATAGACGTACAACAGACGTATCTTCTCGACAATTGTCTCGGTTCGGAGAATGTCCTTCAGATAGTCGTACGGAGCGTCGCCGTCCAAATTCAAAATTTGATATTTGCTCCACCTCTTTCCGGATTCGTTCCGGTTATATTTTATCAGATAATGCTTTCCGTTTTCAATCCGTAATTTTAACAAACCTTTGTCGTAAGCGAAATAAATATCTTTCTGATTTAATTGAGAAACAAAAGGTATATTGTTATTTTTTAAGTGAGTAAGAAATCTTCTGTGCGATTTTACCCTTACTTTTAGTTCGAGGTTTTGCGGCATGTTAAACCTATCGGTAATTAAATTTGTTTTTGTTATTGTCTAATATACATATTAGTTGAGAAAATTGATTGAACAGCCGAAAAGGAGGTGCGTCATGAAAAGATTTGCGCTTATGATGATTTTGCTGCCCATGCTTTCAATATACGGACAACGCATCGGCAAGCTTGCGCCGGAAAAACCGAACGAGGTATTTCCGGAGAAAAGTTGGGGTGTCGATATTATGTTCGGCGAAGGCGGATTCGGGTTGGGTACTTTTTTCAGAAAAAGTTTAAGCGAAAATATTACCGGATTTGTAGACCTCTCGTTCTCCGAATCGAAAGACGAAAGGGAAATCGAATACATCGATCCGTATTTCGGTATTCCGTATGTTATTGGAAAGAAAAACCGCGTATTCCTCATCCCGCTGAATTTAGGAGTCCAGTACAGACTGTTCAGTAAAACTCTGACGGATAACTTACGCCCTTATGTAAATGCGGGCGTCGGGCCGACGTTTGTTCTTACAACCCCTTACGAAAAAGAATTTTTCTCGTCTTTCGGGGACTCTAAAATGCATTATGCTGCCGGCGGGTATGTCGGCATAGGCGCAAATTTCGGAATCAGTAAAAAGAATCTTGCCGGGCTGAACGTGCGTTACTATTTTATTCATATGCTCGACGACGGCGTAGAAAGCCTTGAAGGAAAAGTGCGCAAGGATTTCGGACATATTTATATTACCTTAAATCTCGGAATAATGTATTGAAAATGAAACGAGGACTGAGTTAAAAATAAAGGCTGCTTTCGAGCAGCCTTTTTTTATTTCCATTTTATGGTACACCCGATTGTAAAAGTCTCGGGCACGGATATTTCTTTACCGGCGAGCAATTCGTCGAGCGCGTCTCTCAGATAATTTTGCTTTACCGCCGAAGGGTCCTGCCAGTTGTCGTCAATTTTGCCGTGAAAACGGAGTTCGCGGTTTTTGTCGAACAAAAAGATTTCCGGAGTGTGAGTCGCTCCGTAGGCTTTTGCCGTTTCCTGCGTCTCGTCCCGCAGGTAAGGAAAATTAAATTTTTTCTCCTCGGCTCTCTTTTTCATCTCCTCGAACGAATCCTCGGGATAATTTACATCGTCATTCGAATTGATTGCGACAACCTGAACTCTTGGAGCGTAGTCTTCCTGGATCTTTATTATTCGGTCTTCATACGCCTTAACATAAGGACAATGATTGCAGCTGAAAATAACTATTAGCGCCTCTTTGTCTTTGAAGCTTTCGAGGGAGTATGTTTTGCCGTCAACGCCTTCCAGACTGAAATCGGGCGCTTTGGATCCGAGTTTTAAAGTGTCAGTAGCCATAATTTTCTCCTTTCTTCTGTATGTGATTAATAAACTTAACGTCCAGCTTATTATTCCCGCTATAAAAACTTCCCAAAGAAAGTCTACCGGGGAGTTCGAATTAATTCTTTCGTTAACGTTCCACATAAACGAAATAAGTATTAAAATTGTTCCTGTCGCCGAAAGTATTATAGCGGCAGGTTTTATGGAATGGTTCTCGACTTTAATCCTCGACTCGAGAATGTAGTATAAGATAAAAAACAACGATACGATAATAGGCGCCAGAGCCGGGGATATCCACGGAATAGGTATCAGGAAGAGCAAGTCGTCGTCAAGAAGTGACTGCGGCCAATTGAGCAGGATTTTTAGCCAGACGTAGTAGAAAATATCCCAGATGCCGAAAGTCAACAGAAAAGCCGCAAATCGTTTTCGAAAATTAGCTCCGTACATATACGATACCGCCGTCAACATCATCAAAGTGGAAATTTCCCTTCCGATTTCTATAATTAATATCTTGGATTCGATCGGTTCTAAAGGAAAACGAAAACCGGCGGGATAATAAATTTTCCGTAAGTAGACTACAACGCTCGCTTCAAGGTAAGACATCGCTATTGAAAACAAAACCAGATATATAAATTTTTTGTTCATCTTTGCCCTGCGGTATTCGGATATCAAATTTAAGAAAGCCATGAGAGAATTAAAAGGCGAATGCAGTTTATAGTTGAAAACTTCGACGAATATTTTTATTTTTTCGATGCCACTGCGGAAGCGGTGGCAATTTTTTTTTACGAAACGACAATAATAGAAAAAGGAGTTACCGACGTGGCACATTTTGTATACTTGAGTAAAGAACGAATGCGGGAAATTGAAAAAGAACTCAATGAATTGAAAACCAATGGCAGAAAAAAAATGGCGGAAAAAATTGCCGAAGCTCGCGCGCACGGCGATTTATCGGAAAATGCCGAATACGACGCCGCCAAAGAAGAACAGGGTCTCCTGGAAATGAAAATCAGTAAGCTCGAAGAACTCCTCTCGCGAGCCAGAATTATCGATACTTCGAATATGCCGAAAGACCAGGTTCATATCCTTTCTACTGTAAAAGTAAAAAATCTCAAAAATCAAAAAACCTATACATATACTCTTGTATCTCCGGAAGAAGCAAATCTTGAGGCGGGTAAAATTTCGATTTCTTCGCCTGTCGGACAGGCGCTAATCGGCGCTAAAGTGGGTCAGACTGTCGAGGCTAAAGTTCCGGCCGGCATTATAAAATTTGAAATCTTAGAGCTGGAATAAATTGCTAGACGAATCTTACATTCAGATTACGCATCAATTGGCCGAAAAAGGGAAAGGCGCCGTTAGTCCCCTTTCCCTTAGAGGAGTTGTTATTGTAAACGACGGTAAAATAGTCGGCGCCGAATTTCTGAAAGACCGTTTGTCGGAACAGCCTGAATTTATTCTTTTTTCAAAATTAAAAAACATTCCGAAGGGTTCCGTCCTCTATTCCAATATTAATCCCGTTATTAAATCGGGAGAAGAAGAAAGGTATATCTCTCTTTTCCGAAATTCGGGAATAAAAAAAATGGTCTTCGGCGTACTGGACAATAATTCTCTTTTCTACAATAAAGTCGCCAAAAAATTGAAAGAAAACGGAATCTCGGTTATCTCCGGAATTATGGAAAGAGAATCGGCCGATTTGAACCGCTTCTTTTTGAAATATAGTTCTTCCAAATTACCTTTTGTCACATTGAAGATGGCGCTGACGCTCGACGGTAAAATTAGCGACATAAACGGCAATTCGAAATGGATTACTTCCGTTGAATCGAGAAGTTTGGTCCATGAATTGCGCACCGAATACGATGCAGTCCTTGTCGGATACAATACTGTCAAAACCGATAAGCCTTCGTTAACAGTTAGACTCGTCGAAGGACGAAATCCCAAAAGAATTGTGCTCGATACCCGTCTGGAACTCAAACCGAATTCCGATCTCGTACGAAAAAATAATGACAATAACCTGATAATTGTTACCGACAAAAAAAACAAAGACATGCCGAAATTGGCTAAATATTACGAAGCCGGCGTAGAGTTTATCTTTGTTCCGGTTACTTCCGAAGGGATGCTCGATCTCAAATCCCTTGTGAGAAAACTGGGAAAATTGAATATTACTTCGATACTCGTGGAGGGGGGAGGCAGAGTCTTTTCGTCGTTTATTAAAAGCAAACTCGACGACGAGATTCTTTTGTTTATAGCTCCTAAACTGCTCTGCGAAGGAATTCCATTGTGCAGCGGTCTCGGTATAAACAGTCTTTCAAAAGCTCACAAGTTCCAGATGAACGACGTGCGAAAAATCGGAGAAGATGCTTTGATTCGTCTTACGAGAAGGTAAGGACTCTGAATGATTAGAAAGGTCGAAGAAAAAGTAATTAATTTTATCAAAGAACACGAGCTTGTTAAGGAGGGAGACAATCTGTTGATTGCTCTCAGCGGAGGACCCGATTCCGTTTTCGCTCTTTCGTTTTTTATTAAATACTCCGGGAAATATAAATGCCTTCTCCACGCCGTCCATTTCAACCATCATTTGAGAGGAAAAGAATCCGACCGCGACCGTGACTTTGCAGTATCGCTCTGCGATAAATTGAAAGTGCCTCTTGCGGTTGTCGACCTGGACGTAAAGGAATATGCAAAAAAGAATAAACTTTCGGTTGAAGAAGCCGCTCGTAATCTAAGATATGAAAAACTCTTCGAGCTCTCGAAAAAGCTGAACGCTAAAATAGTGACGGCGCATAATAAAAACGACAATACCGAAACCGTTTTGCTCAATTTGATAGCCGGAACGGGAATAAGCGGTATTTCGGGCATTCCCGTCAAAAGAAATAATATAATACGTCCGTTTCTTGTATTGACGAAAGATGAAATTTTGTCCTATCTTGCTAGCAGAAATATCGGGTTTCGAATCGACAGTACGAATCTTAAAAATGATTACCGCCGAAATTATATCAGAAATAAAATAATTCCTCTCTTTAAGAAAATAAATCCGTCTCTCGACGAAGCGGTCTTTCGTACGTCCAAAACAATTGAGAATTATTCGGGTTTTTTAGAGAAAGAAATCGAACAAATCGCAGAGACATTTTTAGCCGTTAAACAAAATAAACTTTCGGTAAAAACTTCGGCATTTAAAAATGTTGACGCCGCGCTCCTTAATGATGCAATCAGAAAGGCGGTTAAAAGCATCTGGAAAGTAGAACTCGATTTTTCGGATTTGAAATCGATAAGTAAATTGACGCAAACCGGAAAATCGATCGAATTGAGAAACCGTCTCTGCGCAATCAAACAAAGAGGATGCGTAACAATTTACAAGCCGGAAGAAACGGGAGATGTCAAAGTGTATTTGTCGCCGGGATCGAGCGTGAAAATTTTTGAGCTTACGATCGGAATTACTCCCGTTGACAAAACGAAAGTTCGTTACCGAAAAACCGGAAAAGTTGAATATATTTCGGGAGACAATTTATCCGAAAATTTTATCGTCAGGAAATGGAAACCGGGGGATAAATTTATTCCGCTGGGTATGAAAACTCCCAAGAAAATTTCGGATTTCCTTACCGATTCCAAAGTAGCCCCTGTCGACAGGAAAAATCAACTTGTCTTGACAAACGGGAACTATATCGTCTGGGTTGTCGGTTTAAGGATAGACGAGCGATTTAAAATATCAACAAACACAAGGAAGATATTTAAGTTATGGATGAAATGATTAATCCCGTTAATAATGAAATATGGGTCGGAACGGAAAAGTTTGTGCCCTATATCACCGAAGAAGAGATTCAAAAGAGAATAAAAGAATTGGGTCGGGAGATTTCCGCCGACTATAAAACAAAATTACCGATTTTCATCGGCGTTTTGAACGGCTCGTTCATGTTTATGTCCGACTTGATGAAAAATATTTCAATCAAATGCGAGGTCGATTTCTTCAAACTTTCGAGCTATGGCGATTCGAAAATCAGTTCGGGCAACGTTAAACTTATAAAAGACCTTAACGCCGACATTTCCGACAGGCATTTGATTATCGTAGAGGATATAGTCGACAGCGGATTATCCATCAAATATATCGAAGAATTGATTGCCGGACACAATCCCGCAAGCATGAAAGTGGTCTCGCTGCTGGTTAAACCGGGGAGTTTAAAATATGACGTTAAAATTGATTATATTGGATTTGAAATTAAAGACAAATTTGTAATCGGCTACGGTCTCGATTACGCCCAAAAATACAGAAACTTAAAATCTATTTACGTACTGAGTGAATAAATTGAGGTTATAAAGGAATGCCAAACGAGTATAAAAAGAAAAGTCCCAAACCGAAAAAACCGTTAAACAATAATAACGATCAAAAACCCGACGGCGAATTCGACTGGTCGAAAATTATAAGAACGGTTTTCAGCTGGGGCGCAATTATTGTAATAGCGGTCATAATAATGCAATTTATGCGCACCGGAACGGAAAACGCAATTGAAGTGCCCTACGATCTTTATGAAAGCTTTTTGAATCAGGATAAGATTGCGGAAGCAAAAGTCTATAAAACCGACATTAACGACTACCGTTTCGAAGGCAAGCTTAAAACACAGGAAAACGTAAATCTAAACGGCGTAAATGTCGAAGTTAAGGTTTTCGTTGTTACTCTTATTGAACCTGTAATATCCGAACAGGTGAAATTATGGAAAGAAAAGAACATTAAGTTTACATTCGTAAAAGATACCAACGAATGGACAACCATTTTGTTGGGCTTTCTGCCCTGGATTATTTTATTCGGCGTATGGATACTTTTATTTAGAAGAATGCAAGGCGGAGCAGGAGGCGCTAAAGGATTATTCAACTTCGGAAAAAGTCGTGCAAAGTTGATTACCGAATCGGCTATAAAAGTTACGTTTAAGGACGTAGCAGGTGCGGACGAAGCCAAACTGGAACTCGAAGAAATTATCGAATTCCTGAAAGAGCCGGGCAAATTTCAGAAGCTGGGCGGTAAAATTCCGCGCGGCGTCCTATTGCTGGGACCTCCCGGAACCGGTAAAACTTTACTGGCGCGCGCCGTTGCAGGAGAAGCCGGAGTGCCGTTCTTTTCGATATCCGGAGCCGATTTTGTCGAAATGTTTGTAGGAGTAGGCGCAAGCCGCGTTCGCGACCTGTTCGAGCAGGGCAAGAAAAACGCTCCCTGTATCATATTCATAGACGAAATTGACGCAGTCGGGCGGCACCGGGGCGCCGGACTTGGCGGCGGCCATGACGAGCGCGAACAAACCCTGAATCAACTCCTTGTCGAGATGGACGGCTTCGAACAAAACAGCGGCGTAATAATTATTGCCGCTACAAACAGGCCCGACGTCCTCGATCCTGCATTGCTCAGACCCGGCAGATTCGACCGCCAGATTGTCGTCGACCGTCCGGACGTAAAAGGCAGGGAAGGAATTCTTAAAGTGCATACGCGTAAAATTCCTCTCGATTCCGACGTCGATTTGAGCGTTCTTGCCAAAGCTACGCCGGGACTCGCCGGCGCCGAGTTGGCAAATCTGGTTAACGAGGCGGCTCTGCTTGCAGCCCGAAAGAATAAAAAGAAAGTCTCGATGGAAGATTTCGAGGAAGCCAAAGACAAAGTGATGATGGGAATGGAACGAAAGAGTCTTATTATCTCCGAAGAAGAAAAGAAAATTACGGCTTATCATGAAATCGGGCATGTGCTCGTAGCTAAAATGCTTCCGGAAGCCGATCCTGTTCATAAAGTTACGATTATACCGCGCGGCAGAGCGCTCGGTGTAACCACTTATCTGCCGGTCGACGAAAAACATACTTACTCCAAAGAATATCTCGAATCGATGATAACATACGCTCTCGGAGGACGCGCGGCGGAAAAGATCGTATTTAAACGATTTACTACCGGGGCGGGCAACGATATCGAAAAAGCCACAAATATTGCCCGCAAAATGGTTTGCGAGTGGGGTATGAGCGAAAAATTAGGTCCTCTGTCTTACGGTTCTAAAGAAGAAGAAATTTTCCTCGGACGTGAAATTACGCGGCATAAAGATTACAGCGAAAAAACTGCCCAGGAAATCGACGATGAAATTAAGAATATTGTGATGACGTGCATGAACAGGGCGGAAAAAATTCTTTCGGATAATATCGATTTGCTCCATAAACTTTCGAAAGAATTGCTCGAAAGAGAAATTCTCGACGGCGAAGAAATCGAAAAAATTATCAAAGGCGAGGAACTTCCGCCGGTAAAAAGGAATAACAGCGAGAGTAAAAAAGAAGAAAACGAAGTGCCGGATCATGTCAAACAATTACTTGAAGAAAGAAAGAAGAGAGAAACCGGAGACAATAACGATAAGCCGGATAATGCCGACTGATTACGCGACTATCGACTATAAAAACGAAGTGCTCAGAAAAGCAATTCATCTGTGCTCGCTTTCGATTCCGGTTATCTATTACCATATAACCAAGGAATTGGCGCTCAGCATACTAACGCCGCTTCTGGTAATTTCGCTTATAATTGACTTAGGCAGGTATTACGTTAAACCGGTCAGCGATTTCTTCTATAAGATATTCGGATTTCTTCTGAGAAATCACGAAAAAGATCATACAACGAAAAGATTAAACGGCGCAACTTACGTTTTGATTTCAGCCGTTATTGTGGTGTCAGTTTTCCCGAAGGTTATCGCCGTTACGGCTTTTGCGGTTCTGATAATCGGGGACATAGCCGCGGCGCTCGTTGGCAGAAAATTCGGGCATACGCCGCTTTTGAAGAAAAGTCTTGAAGGCACATTCGCGTTTTTCTTTTTTTCAGGATTGGTTGTGCTCTTTACTCCAAAAGTAACAGGCGGCGTGGCTGAGTATTTTATCGGATTTGCGGCTGTGGCAGTCGGTGCCGTAGTAGAAAACCTATCGGCGGGTTTTCTCGATGACAATTTAACAATCCCGATTTCGGTGGGAGTGGTTATGTGGATTTTATATGCCGTTCTGTTTCCCGATATGTCGCTTATTCTGCACAACGTCCCTTACTGAAACAATTATCTGAAGCCCCGTGTATAACGTCAAAAAATAGAATTGAGCCATGAAAAAAAGATATCTATTACTTATTCCGTTATTGATTGCACTGATAGTAGGATGCGACGCCAAAAAAAGCGCTACAGGCAACGAAGACGAAATTTATGTCTTCGCCGATTCCACCGAATACGAACAGATCGAAGCGTCTCTTTTGACCGTCTTCAGCAAGATAATCTACACACCGCAACCTGAAAATTTATTTATTCTTATAAGAAAAGACATTTCGGAGCTCGATAAATACAAAAACAAGAAAAACATAATAATAACCGCACCTCTCGGCAGCGGCTCTAATACTTCGAATTATATCGACGGACTGCTTAATCAACAGGTTAAAGAAATGGTGCGTCAGGATTCGGTTTTTGTGATTAATAAATATGACTTGTGGGCGAGGGGACAATTGGTAATGATTCTGACCGCTAAAGATTTGAATGAGCTCGGCAAGAAAATTCTTAACGAGCACGAAAACCTGCTCTATTATTTTCAAAAAATTTCAAACGAACGTCTCTTCAAGAGTTTGTACAATTCGCGATACGAAAGAAAAGAAATAGAAGCCAAACTTCTTAAAAATTACGGATGGCTGATTTACGTCCAGGCGGATTACCATCTGGCAATCGACAAGCCGGAACACAATTTTGTATGGCTGCGCCGAGCTCCCGGCACCGATATGGAAAGATGGATTTTTGTTCACTGGATTGACAATGCATCGCCGCTGCTCCTTAATAAAGATTCGGTTTATGCAATTCGCAACAGGATTACGGAAAAGTTTTACAGGACTTCGGACGACTCCAGTTACGTTTTAATTGAAGACAATTACAGAACGACGAAAGAAGTCAATTTCCTGGGACGTTACGCCTTGATGACCCAGGGATTATGGAAGATGAAAGACGGCTCTATGGGCGGTCCGTTTATCAATTATACTTTTTATGACGAACCGACCAAACGCCTGTATATGCTCGACGCTTCAATTTATGCGCCGAAATATTATAAGAAGAAATTGATTCAGCAGGTCGATGTTTTACTGCAGTCGTTTATGACCGAACGGGAAGTGGATCCGGAGAAAAAAGAAGAATTACTCGAAGAGCTGGAATAGCCGGCTTAGGAGGTATATTTCTCGAACATCCGGTTGTTAAACTTGACGATAGCGTTGAATTCGCGCATGAATTCTTCGGGGCTTCGATCGAAAAACGCAGCCAAGAGGTTTTTCTTTTCCGAAGCCAGAGGGACGATTGTACTTTTGGAATTGAATATAATTTGAATTGCGAGTTCGATTTCTTTTAGCTTTTTGTAATTTTCACCCAGAGTTTCAAAGTCATTTTTGTCGATTTCTTTCGCCAGAAATTCCAGGGTGTAAACTGTCGGCTTGCCGAAAGTGGATTCGAAAATTTGAGCGTTCGTAAGCGCTATAAATTGAGTTAAAAAATCGATCGTCAGCAAACCGCCCCGCTGTTTTTTAATGTTGAAAGTATCGCCCGTCGTGAGTATTCCGTCTTTCTGAATCTTGTAGTACATCTCCAAAATATCTTTTTTCAGATTGCCTGCGTCGGATTCGTAAACATTTAAGGCAACTTCCTTCCTGAAATTTTCGAATAATTCCGGTACTCCCGTAATCATACGCGTTTTCCACAAGGCTTGAAGTTCCCACGTTCGCGCCCTTGTCTTCAAATATTGTTTGTAATTCGATATATCCCAAACCAGGGGGGAGCTTTTACCTTCCGGCCGAAGACGAAAATCGATTTCGAACATTGGAAGCTTGTCCTTTAGTTTTCCAAGCACCTTTTGAAAAACGGAGTGAATTTCGGGATGCTTTGTAATATCATCCGTCACAACTATTAAATCGATATCGGAAGCAAAATGCATTTTAATCGTGCCGTAACTGCCCAGCCCGGCAATGAAAAACGGGAATTCGTCTTTATAGACCTCGCATTCTTCGCGTATGACCGAGTCGATAAATTTACATAAAATTTCGGAAACTCTGTTTACGTCGATAAATCCTAAAATATATTGGAGGGACGCTGACAGGACTATTTTGTTCAAATTAAAATTACTCAGGTCATCGAATAAATTTTTCAGAAATACTTCTCCGGACAGGAACGATTCTTCGGCAAGTTTGTCTATTACAATTACGTCTACGGCTTTAGAGGCAAATTCGCATATTCGCAAAAAATCTTTGAAGAAATCCGCGCCGGATAGCTGCGTATACCAGATAGAAGGAAATTTTGTCGCCCTTATAATCTTTACAAAGTTTTCGAGCGTAATGTCCGGAGCGGCTGATTTTTGCAGATATGACGCCAATTCTTTTTCCAGTCCGGAAAATATCTCGATAGTGCGGGAGTCAAATTGTTTTTGTTCCAGGTACCCGATACCGCTGCGGAGGTATTTGAGATTCTTTTCTGCGCGATTGACGTCGGCAAATTTTATATCGCCGAATAAATCCGACGACTCTTCATCCGATTCCCCGAGTATGTCGTTATATATTTTTCTGACTTCCTTCCTGTACCTCTCCAATTTTTCATTGAACTCTGTCGGACTTTTAAATCCGAGATATTTGCAGAGCTTATAGAGCATTTCGCCTTCTTCGGGAATCAGATGGGTTTGAGTGTCGTTCATCAGTTGTAGAAAATGCTCGATTTTTCTGTAAGTAATATATGCGTTCTTTAACAGTTCGCTTTCGCGTTCGTTTAACAAATTATGCGAACTGAGAATTTTAATGGCTTTCAGAGTGTTGCCGGTCCTCAGTTCTTTTATTTTGCCGCCGTTAATCAATTGAAGCGCCTGAACGGTAAATTCAATGTCCCGTATTCCGCCTGCAAACAACTTTATGTTTTTTTCGGATTTGTTATGCAGTTCAATGTTCGCTTTCATCTTTTTGATTTGAGCTTTTAGCGGCTTGGCGAATGAGGAAGGGAAGATATAGGGCTGAAGAAAATCGTAAAACTTTTTGTAAAGCTTTCTGTCGCCGGAAACAAAATCGAGCTTAATAAGCATTTGTCTTTCCCAATCTTCGCCGCGCGCTTCGTAATAACGCGTGTAATCAGCGTACGATTTGCAAAGCGGCGAGTATTTGCCGTCGGGTCTCAATCGGAAATCGACTCGGTATATATAACCTCTTTCGGTAATTTCCGTTGAATATTTAATGTAAAGCAGAGCCGCTTCCGACAAAATTTCGTGGTATTCTTTATTGCCGTAGGACCGGTTCTCGTCATAAAAGAGAAGCATATCGACGTCGGAACTGTAGTTCAGTTCGTTGCCGCCCAATTTGCCGAGAGCGCATAAACAATATTTGTTGTCTACTTCCTGCAGGTCGTGTTTTTTTAAAATTTCCGAATAACAAAAATCGAATAAGACGGAATTGACAACCTTAGCAAGCGTCGACAACTGATAAGTAATTTCTTCCAGATTTCTTATTCCCAATAAATCGGTTAATCCGATTTTGAGTATATATCTTTTTTTGAACTGACGTATGTAGTTTAATTTCGCATTAACGGTTGAATATCTGCCGATGCCGGAAATCAATTCGCTTTTCAGGTTGTCTTCATCGAGCAAACGTTCGAGATATTTCTGGTCGAAAATCTGGTAAAGATATTCCGGATTGCGTACAATAATATCGGTAAGATAATTGCTGCTGGCTGTAATGGTTATAAGAATTTCGGAATGATGGGGATAGACCAACAGTTCGCTCAGGAAACTGCGCTTATCGTATATGGCGTTGAGCGCTCTTATCAGATTTACTTCAGATGAAGGCGAAAAGTAGTATTTCGACGCTTCCTCTTCGAGAAGACTTAAAACCAACTCGAACTCCTCGGAGCTAAGCGACCCCTCGGCGAGTTCGATGAATCTTTTCGTAAATTCTTCCGAAAATCGAAATTTCTTTCTTTTCATATTCTGACGATGGTTTGAAAAACAAAGATAATAATATTCCATTCCAATTTTAACAGTAAGCAGAAACAAACAGAAGTATCGGCTTTATAAGTCTCTGAAATGACGTTTAATTGCATTTCAGAACCTCATTATTTAACTTTCAACTTCGAAAAACAGGAGTGATTGATGATAAGTACGCTATTGAAAAAAATCTTCGGAGATAAGAATACCAAAGCTTTAAAAGAATTATGGCCTATAGTTGACAAAATCAACGAGGAATACGAAAAGCTAAAAGACTTAACGGACGACGAACTTAGAGCCAAAACAGCCGAATTTAAGGAAAAAATTCAATCGGAAACGGCGGATATACGTAATAAAATAGACGAGCTCAAATCCGGTCTGGCTCACATAGAGAATGCGGACGAAAAGCATAAAGTATACGACGAAATAGAAGAACTAGAAAAAGAACTCGATGAAAAATACGAGGAAATTCTAAATGAAATATTACCGCAAGCATTTGCGGTTGTAAAAGATACGTGCAGAAGGCTTGTCGGCAAGTCGTGGGAAGTGGCCGGTTCAAAAATTACGTGGGATATGATTCCTTACGATGTACAGCTGCTCGGCGGTATTGTATTGCATCAGGGTAAAATTGCGGAAATGGCTACCGGCGAAGGTAAAACTTTGGTGGCTACTCTGCCGCTCTATCTGAACGCTCTTACCGGTAGGGGCGTCCATCTGGTAACGGTAAACGACTATCTCGCAAAACGCGATAGTCAATGGATGGGCGAAATTTTCAAATTCCACGGACTTACCGTAGGATGTATACTAAATAATATGGCGCCGGAAGACAGAATAAAAGAGTACAATTGCGATATTACCTACGGCACGAATAACGAATTCGGATTCGACTATCTGCGCGACAATATGGCGATCGATAAAAATCATTGCGTTCAAAGAGGCCATAACTATGCAATAGTGGACGAAGTCGACTCGGTGCTTATCGACGAAGCCAGAACTCCTCTCATAATCTCCGGTCCGGTCGAAAAAACCGAACATAAATTCGACGAGATGAAACCCCGCGTCGAGCGTCTTTTCAGAAAACAGGCTAATTTGGTCGCTTCGATAGTGAAGGAAGCTGAGAGTCTGCTCGCTACCGGCGACACGAAGGAGAGGGAAAAAGCCGGAGTTTTGCTTTTGAGAGCCTACAGAGGTTTTCCTAAAAACAAAGCTTTGATGAAATTGCTCTCCGAACCGGAATACAAAAAATTACTCCAGCAGACCGAATTGGAATTCCTGAGAGAAAATGCAAAGAGAATGCCCGAGATAGACGAAGAACTTTACTTTGCAATCGACGAAAAGCTCAATCAAATCGACCTGACCGAAAAAGGTCGCGAAGAATTGGCAACCGGCAGCAACGAAGGCAAAGAATTTTTCGTTATTCCCGACCTCGGCACCGAAATAAGCAAAATTGAAAACGACCCGAATCTTTCACCGGAAGAAAAACTTAAAAAGAAAGACGAACTTTATAAATTATTCTCCGAGCGTTCCGACAGAATTCATACCATTAATCAATTGCTGAAAGCATACACGCTCTTCGAAAAAGATGTTGAATATGTAGTTACGGAAGACGGTAAAATTGCTATAGTCGACGAATTTACTGGGCGTATTCTTCCGGGCAGAAGATATTCGGACGGACTTCATCAGGCTATCGAAGCAAAAGAGAACGTTAAAGTCGAAAGAGATACCCAGACGCTGGCTACAATTACTCTCCAAAATTACTTTAGATTATACAAAAAACTCGCCGGTATGACCGGTACCGCCGAGACGGAAGAAAATGAATTTTATGAAATTTATAAACTGGAAGTCGTTGTTATTCCTACAAACAAGCCCGTTATAAGAGCAGACGAAGACGACGCAATCTACAGAACCAAAAGAGAAAAGTATAACGCGGTTATTGAAAAAATAAAAGAATTGAGAGAACAAAGACGTCCTGTTCTTGTAGGCACTACGAGCGTCGAAGTGTCTGAAACTTTGAGCCGAATGTTGAAGCGACAGGGAATTCCTCATAATGTATTGAACGCAAAACAACACGAGCGCGAGGCGGAAATTGTGGCTTATGCGGGTCAGCCCGGCGCCGTTACGATTGCAACCAACATGGCGGGACGCGGTACGGATATTAAACTGGGCGCCGGCGTCAGAGAAGTCGGAGGCCTTTATATACTCGGCACGGAACGACATGAGTCGCGTCGTATCGACAGGCAATTGCGCGGTAGAGCCGGAAGACAGGGCGACCCCGGTACGTCCAAATTTTTCATTTCGCTCGAAGACGACCTGATGCGGCTTTTCGGTGGCGATAGAATTACTTCCGTTATGGGCAGACTCGGAATGGAAGACGGCGAAGCCATTCAGCATCCGATGATCAGCCGCTCGGTTGAAAGAGCCCAGAAAAAAGTCGAAGAAAACAACTTCGCTATTCGTAAACGACTGCTGGAATTCGACAACGTTATGAATCAGCAGCGCGAAGTGATTTATGCCAAGCGTCGCCAGGCTTTGGAAGGAGAACGCCTCAAAGGCGAAATTATGGAATATCTTGAAGAATATGTCGATGCCCTTGTCGAAGAAAATTTTGACGAAGGTAATTTCGACAAAATTCACGACGATTTATTCCAGAAGATCCTTGTCGATATTAAATTCGAACCCGATGCAATTGAAAAACTGGGTAAAGACGGCGTAAAGGAAAAAATACTCGAAGCAGCAAAAGACTTCTACAAACGAAAAGAAGAAATGCTCGGCGAGGAATTGATGTCCCGCCTTGAAAGATATGCAGTGCTCAGCGTCATCGACGAAAAGTGGAAAGAGCATTTACGCGACCTGGACGACCTTAAAGAAGGTATCGGATTGAGAGCCTACGGTCAGAAAGATCCGCTTCTCGAATACAAATCAGAAGCCTTCAAATTATTTGTACAACTGCTCAATACAATCAGAGACGATGTAATATCATTTGCCTTTAAGTTCTGGCCGCAGGGAGCCGTCGAAGTTCAGGAGCAAAGGAGACAACCTCAAAGAATTAGCACAATAAAGGATTCCGCCGATAATCTCGGGTTAAGAGCGCAACCGCAGGAAGATACGACCACAATGGTTAAGAAAAAACCGATTCGGGTTGAAGAAAAAATCGGCAGAAACGACCCTTGCCCTTGCGGCAGCGGAAAAAAATACAAAAATTGCCACGGTAAACTTTCTAATTAGAGGACTTTATGAAAAAAATAGAAGCCATAATTCGTCCTTTCAAACTCGACGAAGTCAAAGAGGCTCTCCTCGAAGTAGGCGTAAGAGGAATGACAATTACAGAAGTCCGCGGCTACGGGCGTCAAAAGGGCCATAAAGAAACTTACAGGGGGAGCGAATATCAAATCGAATTCGTTCCCAAAATTAAACTCGAAGTCGTAGTCGACGAATCGATTTTCGAAAAAGCCATCGATGCCATCTTAACTACAGCCAAAACCGGACAGGTGGGCGACGGCAAAATTTTTATTTCCGATATTTCCGATGCAATCAGAATTCGTACCGACGAATCGGGCACCGAAGCGCTTTGAAATTTAACGGTAATTATATGTTCAAGAGAATATTTATTTTTATTACGCTCGCGTTCCTGTTCTATTCTTGCAGCCTATGGAAAAATTTTACCACTTATTTTAATACCTACTATAATGCAAAAACTATTTTTGAACGCGCCGAAGAAGATCTATTAAAAGAACAAACCGACCCCTTTGCTTTCAGAACGGAAAAAGCGCGCCCTCAGCTCGATAAGGAATTTACCAGAGTTATTGAAAAATGCTCCAGAATTTTGCAGTTCGATACCGAATCTTCCTATTTTGACGACGCCCTGTTTCTTACCGGAAAAGCGTTTTATTATCAGCAGGAATATGCAAGGGCTCAACGCAAGTTTATTGAATTGTCCGCTATTCCCGAATCCGATTACGCCCTGGAAAACAAACTGTGGCTTGCTAAAACGCATTTGCAATTGCGCAATTTTGAAGAGGGATTACGCCTCATCGAAGAAGTCAAGCAAACGTCCCTTGCCGAGGAAGAGTACGAATTGTTCGAAAAAGCTTCAATTACAAAAATAGCGTTTCTGCTTTTCAGAGAACAATATGAAGATGCCGTCGCAGAGTGTAATGAATTTCTTGAAAATGCCGAAGACGATGAAACCGTGGCGTTGATCTATTATCAGCTCGGTAAAATTTATTTGCTTTTGGACAACAAAGAAAAAGCGCTCGAATCTTTTGCCAAAGTTCTCGACTTCTCTCCCTCATTCGATGTCGAATTCGAAAGCAGAATCGAATACGCAAGACTTCTGAAAGACCTTGGAAACGTCGACGAAAGCGAAGAATTGATAAATGATTTGTTGGGAGAAGGCAAATTTAAGGAACGGGAAGACCGAATTGTACTGGAACTGGGAAATATTTACTTCGAGAAAGGAGAGATAGATAAGGCTCTCGATATCTACAAGGATATCGATACAACTTACAAAAAGAAAAATACAGCCGTATCCGCGGATATTATGATCGGTAAAATTTATGAAATGTATAAAGGGGATTTCGACAGCGCGTATAAATATTATAATAAAGCCGTCACTTCTCCCTTGATCGACAAGGATTTGAAAGCCGAAATTGTCTCCCACAATAAAGTAATGGATAAATACTTCAAGCTAAACGACCAGATTAACGATCTGAATCTGCAATACGATTATGCGGTAAATCCCGACAGATTTATTCGCGATTCTGTCGACTACGATATTGCCTTCAAGCAGTATGTGGCTCAAAACAGGCAGAAGATGGAGCAGAATGCATCGAGGACCAATAATCCTTTGAGAAGAGGAAGAGGAGATGAACCGCAGCAGGATTCTGTCGCTGCGAGCGACACAACGGTAAGCGACACTACTAATTTGTCCGAGAAGAATCTCTCGTTAATCGAACTGATTGCAAAAGGAAAAGCCAAAAAGCCAACTCGTCCTACCATTAGCGTCGACTCGATTAAATCCTTGATTGCCCAGAACCTGTTTGAAAAAGGAAACCTGTTCTATTCCGAGCTAAATAATACCGACTCGGCGTTGGTTTATTTCAACAAAGTTCTGGATGAATACCCGGAAAGCCAATTTAAGGTTAACACTCTTTACGCGCTCGGTACATATTACGAATCGCAAGGAGCAAAAGAAAAAGCCGATAGTCTTTTCAGAATAATCTACGACAATTATCCGGGGCATAAATTATATACGGCGGCGGGAAGACAGCTCGGCTTAATAGAGGATGTGACCGAAGTTAAAGAAACAGGAGATCCGGTAGAAAAATTATACGTCGATGCCGAGAAAAAATATTATCAGAAAAATTATCACGATGCCATTGCCGCGTTCAAAAATATTTATCTTCAGCATCCGCGTTCCCCGTACGCTCCCAAATCAATTTATTATATCGGATTTATATACGAAGAACAAGCTAAAAACGATTCCGCGGCATTTTATTACAGAATTTTGACTTCCAAAGATTATCTCTCGACTCCGTACGGTAAAGCGGTGGTGGCAAAGTATAAGACGTACCAGGACGAACTGGAAAGGGTGGAAAAGGAAAAAGCCGAAAAGCTGAACGAAGCCAAAGATACGGTAAAGATAAAAGAAATTGCCGACAACGAAGGCTCTCCCGACTCGGTTGATCGGAAAAAAGAATTGATGAAAAAGGAGGTAATTCAAAAAGAAAAATCCGAAGGCATTAAACAGGATACGATAAAACCCGCCGTAATAAGAAACGAGGAGAAAGCCGATTCTGCCAAGAAAAAGCTTTTGAAATGAACCGCAAAAAAATATTTGAATTGATCGAAGGAGGAGAAAATCTTTATGTGGAATTCAAACAACGATTTTCTTCCTACGAAAAAATCGCCAAGGAAATGATGGCTTTTGCTAATACTCGAGGCGGTTACTTACTGATCGGAGTAGACGACGACAAGACAATCTACGGCATTGAAAGCGAAAAATCCGACCTCGAATTAATCGAAAAAACGGCGCGGGAATTTATCGAACCGCCCGTTGAATATTCCACGTTTGTCGTTCCGATTAAAAACAAAGAAATACTGGCAGTCGAAATAAAAGAATCGAATCTCAAACCTCATCGTCTGCAGGATTATCGACAGATTCTGGATTTGAACAGCGCGCTTGTTTACGTCAGAATTAACGATAAGAGCGTTCAGGCAAGCAAGGAAATGATTAAATTGTTACAGACGCAATCCTCCGGCGTTTCGTTGAAAAATTATTCGCTTGGAAAAAATGAAAAGATTGTTTTTGAATATCTCGATAAATATGAAACCATTACGGTTAAAACTCTATGTAAAATTGCAAATATATCGGAGCGAAGAGCTTCTCGAACTTTGATAAAACTCGTTCGCGCGAATATTTTGCTCATTCATATCAACGACAAGGGCGAAAGCTATTTTACGTATGCCGGCTGATTATTTGGTATCGTAGATTCTTCTTAAATCGAATATCGAGATGCCATAAGCTACCGCTACGTTGAGAGACTGCTTTATGCCGTATTGCGGAATTTCAATCGAAAAGTCGCACAATTCGAGAATATCGTCTGTCACGCCGCTGATTTCATTTCCCACCACAAGACAAAGAGGAAAGTCGTTTTTGGTAAGGTTATAATACGGCTTGCTGTTGTCGGTCAACTCCAAAGCGCAAATCTTAATGCCTTTGGATTTAAGTTCAAGGATAACGCTCTTTGTATCTTTTGCATATTCCCACGCCACGCTCTCTTCGGCTCCGAGCGAAGTCTTGAGCACTTCTTTTTTGGGAGGAGCGGGCGTGAATCCGCATAAATAGAGTTTTTCGACCATGGCTCCGTCTGAGGTGCGTAATATCGAGCCGACATTATAACTGCTTCTGATATTGTGAAGAACGGCATATACCGGCAATTTGCTGACTCGATGGAGCGTTTCCAAAGTGCTTCGGTTTTTTGAAATTTCTTCGTGCGATAATTTTCTCATAGTCAGATTTGTTTGTCCGTTAATTTCAGTCCGATTATTCCAAGAATAATAATCATAATAAAAAAGATTCTTAAAAATTCTTTCGACTCATTGAAAAAGAGCATTCCGTAGATAACCGTGCCGACGGCTCCTATGCCCGTCCATACAGCATAAGCGGTGCCAATCGGCAATTCTTTTGAACCGAGAGCCAAAAAATAAAAACTAAGCAGCATCGTTATAATTGTAAATATGCTCGCTTTCAGATTAGTGAGACCGTCGCTGTACTTTAGTCCGACAACCCAGCTTATTTCGAATAAAGCGGCGATAAATATGTAGATCCATCCCATAAGAAAAATATTTTTCCGGTAAAGATAATAAATATGGAAGGATATTACTTAAGAACCTTGAAATAGAGCGTGTCTGCCTGATACGACCCGAAGACGCCGATTGCTTCGCCTTCGAAATTCATCAAGGGCTCATGAAAATTGCCGTCGGGGTCCTGAACGCTGCCGTGAGTTAATAGAAACCGGCGAAAATTTTCGTCGCCCGCATAAATTATCAGTCGGTATCTGCCGTAAAACCATGTATCGAGCCATTCGATATTGTACTCGATTTTTTCAGCCGATGAATTTACGAACTGCAGCCACTTAAGTTGATTTCTGAAATTATCGAAACTTTCGTCGAGATCCGACGAATCGATTTCTATATACGGATTTTCATATATAAAAGAGGAATACGACGCGTCGAGCGCAACGATTGAAAACACATAAAATCCCGTGCCCGGAGAGGGCTTAAATACAACTTTGAAATTATTAACTTTGCCGTCGGCGCCCGTTTGACGGTACTTCATCGAATCGAGTATCGATTCTTCCCTTATTACTTCGAAACCTTTTGCCGGCGTAGTCGTCGTTGACGAAGCTTTCAGTCTTTTGCCGTCAATATCCGCTTCGATTGTCAGTCTGTAGGATTTATCGTAATCCACAATAAAATTTAATGCGCCTTCGAATGAAAATGTAGAATCGTTATATGTAAGAATTTCGGTTTTACCCGTTTCCAACTCGGTAATTTTAACTTCTGCGTTTTTGAGAATAAGAGAGAAAGGATTGGGCTGAGTGTTAATGGGGAAGTTTCTTGTTATTCTGATTCCCTTTATCGGATTGCCCGGAATTATATAGCCTTCCACTACGATTTTCGGTTTGTACTGTCCGGAGCCGATTTCAACGGTTCCCTCGCCGCACATAACCAACAACAAGCTCAATATAGCAAATAAATATTTTTTCATGTTTTTAGAATTTTATTGTAATTCCCACGCTCGGAAGTATTGGAAACATTGTCACGTTTTTTACTTTCAATTTCGCCGTATTGTTTTCGATTTCGTTTTCGTACTGTATGAACCACACATTTTTTCTGTTGAGAAGATTAAATACCTGAAGATAAGGAGAAAGCGACCAGCCGTCGTATGTTATTTTGTAATTGAGACTGAAATCGAGTCTTGCGTAGTAAGGCAGCCGGAATTCGTTAATGTCTGAAGGATAGAGCTGTAAACTGTTTTTGGTTATGTCCCAGTCGGGAACCGAGTTGGCAATATAGACCGATGCGGGAAGGGTTATCGGCTGCCCCGAAAAGTAAGTGAAGTTTAATCCCAGACTCCATTGCTTGTCGCTGTTTGCAAATTTTCTGCCGTATAACTCGTTTAACAGATTGCTTAAATCGGCATTCAGAACAAAATTTATTGCGTGAGTTCTGTCGTGTCGGGGCTTGAAATAATTGTTCTTATTTACGTTGTCAATCAGATACTCGGTTTGCGCGCATGAGTACGCCAGCCATCCTGTTAAAGCGCCCGCGTCTTTTCTTAACAAAATTTCAAGTCCTCTCGAATATCCGTCGCCCCGGTTGAATAATCCTTTGGTCGAAGCAAACACCGGCAAGTTATCTTTCGTATATCCCTGTGGCTCGACCTCGGCGCGGTAATTCGGATTGAACGAATAAATGTTATTGTAGGTTTTATAATAACCCTCTACTTCGAATTCGATATTTTTTGACAGTATCCGCTGATAACTGAGTATATAGTGGTTTGAGCTTGAGCCGTTTATATAATCGTCGGCGCTTACCCAAATACTTACGAAAAATAATCTCGGTATTCTGTTTGCATATTGATGAAAAATTCCGGTTGAAAATTTAAGATTGCTTTTTTCGGTAAGTCTGTACTTTACGGTCAAGCGCGGGTCGAGATTGCTGAAATTTTTGTCCGAAACGAAATAGTCGTATCTTAAGCCCGCTTCGATATCCCAGAGCGGATTGGGCGCCCATTGCGCGCTGAAATAGAGCGAATAGAGAGTTCGGTGTTTCGATACGTCGATGCGCGCCGATGTAAATTCCTGCTTCAACGCCCCGTTAATATTTTTCTGCTCGAATCCGAATTTAAAAGTAAATTCTTTGCTGTAGAAATAATCGACCGCTCCCTTGATAGTAAAATCTTCGATTCTGTTTGCCTCGCTGAATTCCACTATATCAATATTGAAGTCGGAAAAAAATCTGCTGGCTGTAATCCAAAAATTTCCAAATAGCTTCGGCGAAAAGATAGTTCTCCAGTTTATGCTTCCCGTCTGATTTCCCCAAACATACTTGAATCCGAAGGACTGCGGACGGTCTTTGTCCAATTTAAAATCGAGGTCGTCAATTCCGCCGTAGAAACTTACGCTTAGTTTATTCTTGTTATTAATGTCGAAAAAAGCTTTTATGTTGCCGTCCAGAAAATAATAGTCGGGTATATCGTCGATCACTTTTGCAAGCGTCTGGTCGAGATAAGTGCGCCTTACAGAACCGGAAAGGGAACCGATTTTACCGATCGGGGTTTGTAATGTAGTGTTGAGCGTAAGCAGACTCAACGTAGCTTTGCCTTCGAAATTGTTCCGGTTTCCGTCGTTGTTTATAACGTTAATCACAGCCGAAAGGCGACCGCCGTATTCGGCTCCGAATCCTCCTTTATAGACTTCCACTTTTTTGATTGCGTCGGTATTGAAAGTTGAAAACAATCCGAATGCATGTTCGGGATTGTAAACGTCTGTGCCGTCGATTAAAAATAAATTTTGATCGGGCGTGCCTCCTCTCACATAAATTGCCGACGAAAAATCGGAAACGGGAACTATGCCGGGCATGCTTTGCAGCGTTCGGAGGAGGTCGGCTTCCACAACCTGAGGCACTTTTCCCAATTGTACGGGCGAAAGGTCGATTTTGGAAACCGGTTTGTTGAATAATCTTTCGGGCATTCCGACCGAGTCCGCAGAAACTACAACTTCCCGGCTTATTACAGCCCCGGGTTCCAATTTAATGTCGAGTCTCTTTTCTTCGCCGTTTTTAATTGTAATTTTTGTTTGAAAAGTTTTGTACCCGATATAACTTGCAATTAACTCGTGCGATCCTTCGGGAATATTCGGTATGGCGAAGTAGCCGCTGCCGTTCGAAGCGGCGCCCAGATTAATCACTTTCAGATAAATATTGGCGCCTATCAATGCCTCGCCGTTGGAGGCGTCGTATATAAATCCGCTTAATGTCCCTTTCCCTTGCGAATAAATAAGAGTAGTAAAGAGAATATAAATTAGTATCGACTTTTTCATACAAAACAAAGAATATTCACCGGTGTTAGACGAATTAATTAAGAAGAAGTCAGCGGCGCTTTACTTCTTTCAAGTAGAGAACTCTGCCCGATTCCTTATCCGTGCATTTGACAAAATAATTGTTCCCGGTCAAATTCTGAAATTCGGTTAAAATAATATAATTGCAATTACACCTGCACAAATTGGCGGCAGTGTCCTGAACCGATATTGTAATGGTATCGCCGAGCTCTTTACTTTCCACTGCGAATCGATTGGAATCGGGACAACAATTACCGCTTACGCAAAATTCAACAACTAATTTTTCGAAAAAGCTGTAGTTAAAGCAACTGTCCGCTCCGGCTTTCTCCAAATTATTATATACCAGAGTCTGGCAGCCGGGCAATTGCTCGAACCGGAAATTATGTGTTTCCGGCTCGAAATTCGTCTCCTCACAGCCGCAACACAGAATAATTATCGCAATCAGAACTAGCGTACGATTTTTCATTAATACCCTCGCGTTCTTAATTTCAACGCCGTTTTATATCCGATATCGTGTATTTCCGTATTGTCGCTGAAAAGTCCCCACCTGTTTATAAGTTCAATCCTTTCGTAGAGAACCAGAGATTGGGTACGCGTGTCGTATACCTTTATTATAAAAGGCTTGTAAGAAACGTTTCTGTCGTGCGCAGGCGAAGTGCGGGGTTTAATGTCTTCGTCGATTCTTCCGTAGACTATTAAATCGCAGTCGATTATTTTTTTTATCGAATCGGCAATCTCGGAATCGATATCGTTAAATGAAATATCGAGACTGTCAATTTTATTCCATACGGTATCGTTTGTCAATACAATATAATCTTCTCTCATAAAACCCGTTTTGAGAGAATGATATAATTCGCTTGATACGTTGAACTCTCTTTCGTAAAAAGGCAGTATTAAAACGGTTTTTGCTTTTTCCACTTCCGATTGCGAATAAACTTGAATAAACGAAAGCAGGATGATGATTACTGCTTTCATGGTTGCTCCTCTTTGTTTAGTTGTATTTAACTGCCAGTTGCCCGCAGGCAGCCGCAATGTCGTCGCCCTGCGTATCTCTTATAAATACGCTTATGTTGCGTTGTCTCAATTTATCTGCAAAGTTTATAATCTCTTCGTATGGAGTCGGTTCCAATTCCGCGGAAATTCCTCCGGGATTCATATGTTTTATGCTGTTAAACGGAATGATGTTTATTTTGGAAGGAATCCTGCTGCATATTTTGGCTAATTCTTTAATGTCTTCATCCCGGTCGTTTATGCTCTTAAGCATCGTATATTCGAAAGTAATCCGAGTTTTTGTTTTCGCCGCATAATACTTCAATACTTCTATATTCTTTTCCAGCGGATATTTTTTATTTATGGGCATAATTTTGTTGCGGATATCGTCAAATGCGGAGTGAAGCGAGAATGCAAGTTTAACTCGTAAGCCGCTGTCGGCAAGCTCTCTTATTCTATCAGGTATTCCCGCTGTGGATACCGTAATACGATTTCGGCTCAAACTTTTGGATAGTTCGTGTGTGAATATTTCTATGGCTGTAAGAGTGTTCCTGTAATTCGTTAGCGGCTCTCCCATTCCCATAAAAACAATATTTGTAATTTTTTCCTTCCCATAGTCAGAAGCGATTAATAAATACTGGTCTGTAATTTCTCCGGCGGATAAATTTCTTTTGAAACCCATTAAACCCGTAGCGCAGAATTTACAATCGAGAGGGCAGCCTACCTGCGTGGACAAACAGAGAGTATTTCTGTCGCCGTCGGGAATTAGCACCGATTCTATTTTGTGTCCGTCTTTTGTAGAGAATAAGTATTTGACAGTGCCCGTCGAAACCGAATGTTGTTTGTCCTGAAGCGTCAGCGTTATTAATTCGGTCTCTTCAGCCAGCCGGATGCGTAAATTTTTCGGAAAATTGGATAGCTCTTCGGCGTCGAATACGATGTGGTTATAAATCCAGTTAAAAAGCTGATCGCCCCGGTACTTTGCCTCGCCTATCGATTCAAAGTAACTGCGCAGCTCTTTCAGAGTGAGTCCTTTTAATATTTTCTTAGAATTCCCATTCATAACGGCAAATATATGTACTCGCGGGATTAATTGCCCGTCAATAATTCGGTTGCTATTCGAAATTCCATTCCGTAGTTTCATATCAAACAAAATAATTTTAACGAATGCGGGAGCATTTATGGATTTTAATTTAACCGAAGAACATCTGTTGATTCAACAGGCGGCCAGAGAATTTGCGGAAAACGAAGCGGCTCCGTCAGCCGTCGATCGCGATATCAACGCCGAATTTCCGCACGATCTGGTTAAAAAAATGGGGGAGCTGGGATTTATGGGCATGATGGTGTCTCCGGAATACGACGGCGCAGGACTGGACACCGTTAGTTATGTGCTGGCTATGATTGAGATTTCCAAAGTGGACGCTAGTCTTGGAGTGATTATGTCTGTGAATAATTCGCTTGTCTGCTACGGATTGGAAGAATGGGGATCGGATTATCAGAAAGAAAAATATCTTAAACCTCTGGCGCGGGGCGATAAATTAGGCGCCTTTGCATTATCCGAACCGGAAGCCGGCAGCGACGCTACTCATCAACATACATCGGCGGTTAAAAAAGGCGACAGGTGGATTATTAACGGCGTTAAAAATTGGATTACAAACGGCATAAACGCTGATTATTATCTTGTGTTCGCTCAAACCGACAGGGAAAAACGCCACAAAGGAATTACTTGCTTTATCGTAGAAAAAGGAACTCCCGGATTTACTCACGGCAAAAAGGAAGACAAACTGGGCATCCGTAGCAGCGACACGTGTTCCTTGTTGTTCGAAAATTGCGAAGTGCCCGAAGAAAATATTCTTTGGGAAGTCGGAAAAGGTTTTAATGTAGCGATGAATACATTGAACGGCGGGCGAATCGGCATAGCGGCTCAAGCTTGCGGTATTGCGAAAGCCTCTTTCTCGGCTGCGGTTAAGTATTCCAAAACCCGCAAAGCTTTCGGAACCGAAATAGCCAATCTGCAAGCAATTCAGTTCAAGCTTGCGGAAATGTCGGTTAATCTCGAAGCGGCTAAACTCCTTACCTTAAAAGCCGCATTTCTTAAGGATAAGCATATCGATTATATCGAAGCTGCTGCGACGGCAAAATTATATTCTTCAAAAGTCGCTGTCGAAAACTCGCTCGAAGCCATTCAAATTCACGGAGGCTACGGATACGTAAGGGAATATTTGGTGGAAAGGTACCTGCGCGACGCAAAAATTACCGAAATTTACGAAGGCACATCGGAAATTCAGAGAATTGTTATTGCTAGAGAAATATTAAAACATTTCGAGTAATTATTTTTAAAGGGCGGAATCCCTACTCCGCCCTGCATCTTGTCGTTAAATTTAGTTATTTTAGTACACTTTAACTTAATTAAAGTTATGAAACGAGTATATCTGTTTATTTTGATTTTATACGCATCGTTAAACGCGCAACCCGAATGGACTAAATGGAATGCCGTTGAGCCTAACTATACGTGGGTAAAAACCGAGAGTAGTCAACGGAGTAATAACGATTTACTTTCATTCCTTGCAAACGGTTATCGGTATTTTATATCCGATGTGGACGGGGACAATTGTCCGTTTGAGCCTTCCTGTTCGGCTTTCTTCGTCAGATCGATTAAATCGGAAGGCATTTTTAAAGGATTTCTGATGTTTTCGGACCGTTTTGTGAGAGACATAAATTTTTTCAAAGGACTTGAAGACTATCCCGTCTCGGCAAGCGGAAAATTTTACGACCCTCCCGAAATCTATTCTTTATTACCGAATAAATATCAGGCGATTCCGAATGAAGATAAGTAAGCTTTTTCTAATTCTTTTTTTGTTTTCTAACAGGCTTATCGCTCAAACAGCCGAATTCGATTTTTATTCTCCCGAGTACCGTCTGAAGTTTGCCGATTATCTTTATGACTCTAACGACTATCTGCGCGCTCTCGACGAATACAGGGCTTATCTCAAATTTTCGCATAACGACACGGCGCTATTTAAATACGCCGATTGTTTTTTTAATATGAGGCGTTACGAAGAGGCTGCCGTTAATTTCAAATCGCTCTTCTTTAATTCGAAACTTGGAGAGAAAGCAAAATTAAAATTTTACCTTTCGTGTTTTTTGACCGGAAATTTGGATAACTTCAGAAAATTGGCTGAATATGATGTCTATCAACCGGAAGAATACAAAACAAACGTGAAATTACTGTCCGCCATATCGTATCTGTACGAAGGCAAAAAGGCGTCGGACACGTCTGAGTTTTTCGGGGCGTTTCCGGATTCGAACAAAACCGAAATAAAAAGTTTATATTATCTTAAATTTAATCCGCCGGTTAAAAGCGAATTGAAAGCGGGAATCCTGTCGGCGATCATACCGGGCGCAGGGAAAATTTATACTGGTAACATTAGCGACGGGATCGCTTCGTTTATAGTTACGGGTCTTACGGCTTATCTCTCGGTTTCGGCTTTTCAGCATGATCATAAATTCAGAGGTTATCTCTTTGCCGGTATGGCGGCGGCTTTTTACGCGGGTAATATTTACGGATCGGTTGCGGCTGCGAATATCTACAACGCGAGAATCCGCGTCGATACCGATAAAAAAATCAGATTTTATTTTGAGTCAAGAAATTATTACATGCCGGATTTGAATGTAAAATGAAAAAATTACTTTTGATATTCTTTCTGTTTTTTTCCGCTTTAAGCGCTCAAAATTCGCTTGAGAGCATAAGAGCGAAAGCCGACAGTTTGTATAAAAGCGGGAATTATTTCGACGCTATCACCGAATATAAAAGGCTCCGGTTTTTTGCCGAACTGACAAACAGTCCGTCCGAGTATTCGTATTACTCTAATTTTATGATAGGGAAATCGTACAAAGCAGGCGCGCGCTTCGACGACGCCGTAAAATATTTTTTCAAGGCTTCTCTCGACGCCGATGACAGAGGCAAAGAGTTCAGGACAAAAATCGAAATGATTAAAGTAAATATATTGAGGGGCACTCTGGCTAGAGCCGACGAAATTATTGAGGAAATTGAAAAAGACGAAAGATTCGGCGACAAAAGAGATTCTCTCAATTACTGGAGAGCCTGGATTAATATTTTTAACGATAAGTGGGACGAGGCTTATCGGATTTTAAAAGAAAATCAGTTGTCGTATGATATGCAGCGCGTATGCAGGAATGTTATCGAGCAAAAATATTCGGTTACTTTTGCAAAAACAATTTCTTATATTGTGCCGGGAAGTGGTCTTATTTATATGGGAAATTATCTGCAAGGATTTATGTCGCTCGGGTATAATTTATTGTTCGGATATTTTACGGCAGAGGCATTTGCAGCCGAGCGAATTTTCGACGGCATGACAAACGGCGCTCTCTTATGGCTGCGCTTTTACAGAGGTAATATTCAAGCGGCGGAAAGAAACGCTTACAAGAGGAACAAAGAAATCTATAATAAAGCGCTCGCATATTTCCAGTTAAATTACGACGGAGCAAAACCATGAAAATCACAGAAGATATTATAAGAAAAATTACGCTCGAAACTATCGAAGAACTCGGGCTGGGAGCCACAAAAGACGAAATTAAAAATGCCGTCCGTTCCAAAATCGAAACTATGAACGTCGACAATATCGATCTGAAAAACAAAAGTCTGGATTCCGGTAGGGTTATTCTCACTTCATTCGGATTGAATAAACCCGGAATCGTGGCTGCCGTTACAAAAGCGCTGGCGGAAAACGGTTGCGATATTCTCGACTTGAGTCAGAAAATTATGGGCGACTTTTTTACGATGATAATGATTATCGATATTACGGCTTCGCCAAAAGATTTGAGCGATGTTCAAAGCGAAATGCAAAAGGTCGCCGAAGACCTTAAAATTAAAATATATTTGCAGCACGAAGACGTTTTCAGATTTATGCACAGAATTTAATCACTATCACAAAATAAGATTATCCGCTTATGCAATACGAATTCGAAGAAATCCTCGAAACCATACGGATGACAGAAATCGAACACTTTGACATCCGTACGGTTACAATGGGAATAAGTTTGAGGGATTGCTCCGACAGGAATATTAAAGTAACCTGTCAGAAAATATACGATAAGATAATTCGTTACGGGAAAAATCACGTAAAGTACGCAAAGGAAATCGAAGCTCAATACGGTATCTCGATTGCCAATAAAAGAGTCTCCGTTACGCCTATATCGATACCGTTCGATTCCTGCAAAGAAGAGGAATTCGTAGAGATTGCTCGGACTCTCGATAAAGCGGCTGCTGATATCGGCATCGATTACATCGCCGGATATTCCGCCTTGGTTCAAAAAGGAATGACTAACGGCGAAAGGGAATTAATTAATTCGATACCGCTTGCGTTGGCTTCGACAAAACGTGTTTGTTCAAGCGTCAATGTGGCCTCCACGAAAACCGGTATCAATATCGACGCTGTCAGATTGATGGCGGAAGCGATTAAAAAAACCGCCGAATTAACAAAAGACCACGATTCTATCGGTTGCGCAAAACTGGTTGTCTTTGCCAATGCCGTAGAAGACAATCCTTTTGTCGCAGGAGCATTCCACGGCGTCAGCGAGCCGGAAGTAGTGTTAAATGTCGGTATTAGCGGGCCCGGCGTTGTGCTAGACGCAATTCGTGAAGCCGGACGCGTCGATTTGCAGCAACTTGCTGAAGTTATTAAAAAAACTATTTTTAAGATTACTCGAGCGGGTGAATTAATCGGCAGGAAAGTAGCCGAAAAAAACGGCATCCCGTTCGGCATAGTCGATATCTCTTTGGCTCCCACGCCCGCCGAGGGAGACAGTATAGGAGACATTCTAAAAGCCATGGGACTTGAAGACGTAGGCGCGCCGGGAACAACTGCGGCTCTGGCTATGTTGAATGACGCAGTTAAGAAAGCCGGCTTGATGGCAAGTTCTTCGGTAGGAGGTCTCAGCGGAGCTTTTATTCCGGTCAGCGAAGATATGGGAATGATTCGGGCGGTTCAAAACGGGAATCTGACTCTCGAAAAACTCGAAGCTATGACGGCTGTTTGTTCGGTGGGACTCGATATGATTGCAATACCCGGAGACACTCCCGTCGAAACAATCGCCGGTATAATCGCCGACGAATCGGCTATCGGTGTGATTAACGATAAAACTACCGCGGTCAGAATAATTCCCGCTTTCGGTAAAGTGGTCGGCGATTTTGTGGATTACGGCGGTTTGCTGGGTAAAGCTCCGGTCATGGAAGTCAAAAAACTTTGCAGTTCGGGTTTTATAAACAGAGGCGGCAGAATTCCTGCCCCTATGAGAAGTCTAACAAATTAATATTTCAGGAGGTACGATGAAAAAAGGTTTAATGATTGCGCTCGGTATAGTCGCCGCGCTTGTAATTCTTATTCTTGTTATTGTCGGATGGGGCGTGGGTGTTTACAATAATCTGATCGGTTTGAACGAAAAGGTCAATCAGGCTTGGAGTCAGGTGGAAAATCAATATCAACGGCGTTATGACCTGATTCCCAATCTGGTGGAGACAGTCAAAGGGGTGGCTAATTTCGAAAAAGAAACTTATACCGCGGTTACCGAAGCAAGAGCAAAAGTCGGTCAAATTAGACTGTCGCCCGACCAGTTAAGCGACCCCGAAGCTTTCAGGAAATTCCAGCAGGCTCAGGACGGGCTGAGCAGCGCGTTATCGAGATTATTGGTTGTTTCGGAAAATTATCCCCAATTGAAAGCCAACGAAAACTTTCTTCAGTTGCAGGCTCAGCTCGAAGGAACGGAAAACAGAATAGCAGTGGAAAGAATGAAATATAATCAGGTTGTTCAGGAATATAATACGCAAATAAAACGTTTCCCCGCCGCTTTGATTGCCAATATGGCGGGTTTCAAAGAAAAAGAGTATTTCCGCGCTGCAACCGGCGCTGAAGAAGCTCCCAGAGTTCAATTTTAGCGAATCTGTTATTGATGAAAAAAATCGTTTTTATATTACTTTTATTTTCATTTCGGTTGACTGCGCAGCCGGAGATACCAGCGCTTAAAAACTACGCCAACGATTTTACTTCTACGCTCACTCAGTCGCAACTGAGCGAGCTGAATTATTTGTTAAAAAGTTTTGACGATTCGACTTCCACTC
The DNA here is from genome assembly GCF_049325435.1 of Melioribacter sp. Classification (NCBI taxonomy): domain Bacteria; kingdom Pseudomonadati; phylum Ignavibacteriota; class Ignavibacteria; order Ignavibacteriales; family Melioribacteraceae; genus Melioribacter; species Melioribacter sp. The sequence goes on from NZ_JBMOLD010000019.1 coordinate 103,081, forward strand.
AAATCGTATTTCTAATGATACGTTCTTTGCAGGGTTATCCGCTCGAATATTATACGTATGAAGTTGCCGACAAGAATAAAATCGGGCGAGCCGGAAAAAACAACGGCGTTTTGTTCTTTGTGGCAAAAGAGGACAGAAAAATGCGCATTGAAGTGGGATACGGTTTGGAAGGCGCGTTGCCGGACGCGCTTGCAAGTTCGATTCTTCGAAACGAGGTGAGACCCTATTTCAGAGAAGGAGATTACTATTCGGGTATTAAATCCGGAATAGCGGCAATTATGATGGCTGTCAAAGGCGAGTATACGAACGATAAACGCGTAGACGATGACAATGTAAAAGCGCCGATCGGTTATATAATAATGATAATACTCTTTTTGCTCTTAACCCGAGGGGGAAAAAGAGGAGGATTACTGCCCTGGCTTGTTATCGGTTCAATGGGAGGCGGAAGAAGCGGCGGCTGGGGAGGAGGCGGTTTCGGCGGAGGCGGCTTCAGCGGAGGAGGCGGTTCTTTCGGAGGCGGCGGAGCCAGCGGAAGTTGGTGATAATTCAAGAGAGAAAGTCCTTTTTTCCTTGACGTTATTTGCTCCTTTTATTATTATTTCATTGGTTTTACAAAGATTTTCAACTAAATTTTCTTTTATCAAATAAACCAGGAGAATTGAAAAATGGCTATAATGATAACCGACGAATGCATCAATTGCGGCGCATGCGAACCCGAATGCCCTAATACTGCAATTTATGAAGGCGGCGCGGAATGGACTCTGGCAGGCAAAACCTATGGTCCCGACGATCCTGCTCCTTCGGGCGCAACGGGCTTTTTCTCGCACGATTACTTTTATATAGTTCCCGACAAATGTACCGAGTGCGTCGGTTTCCACGATGAACCGCAATGCGCTGCTGTTTGTCCGGTCGATTGCTGCGTGCCCGATCCGAATCATGTCGAAGACAAAGAAACTCTCCTCAAAAAGAAAGAATATCTGGATTCGTTAGGAAGATAATTTTTTCAAGTCCCGAAGCTTTTTAACGCTTCGGGACTAATCTTTTATTCCGCAGAAGATTTTATTGCAACTTCCGCGGTTACGGGAAAGTGGTCAGAGGGATAGAGCTTCCTGTCGTCCGTCAATCTGTACGTTTTAATTATGTCCGACCCAAGAATTCTGAAATGTTTCGATACAAAGATAAAATCGATCTTACTTCCAGTGTCGTCTCCAGAAAAACGGTGATATGTGCCTTCATGCTCGGATTTCGGATGAAGGAATCGATAGGTATCCGTAAAACCGTTATTTAATATCAATTTTATTGTCTCTTCGTCTTCGGAACTGTTAAAATCTCCCGTAATTATAGTCGGAATATTTTTATTTATTTTTTTTAGCAGCAGTTGAGCGCTTTTAATTCTCGATTCCATCGATTTGTGGTCGAGATGCAGATTGTAAATTTCGAGCGCCTTGCCGGTAAATTTGTCATAAAGCCGCGCCCAGCTGCTGATTCTAGTGATTTCGTTTCCCCACGATTTAGAACCGGGGATATCGGGAGTCTCGGAAAACCAGAAAGTTCCGCTTGTATCCACTATAAACCGGTCTCTTAAATACAATACCGGCGCATATTCTCCCTCTGTTTTCCCGTTGTCTCTGCCTACGCCCACATAATTATAATAGGGAAATTGGTTGAGCGTTTCGTCCAACTGAAATTTGAGCGCTTCCTGCATTCCCAACAAATCCGGATAATAATTTCGAATAACTTCGAATGTAATATCTTTTCGGTTATCCCAACTGTTTATTCCGTCGTCGGCGCCGCCGTATCTTATGTTAAAGGTCATAACTTTAATCGGTACGGCGTCTTTTTCTTCTTTTTTTATTAGATTTGTAGTAGAGCAGCTTAATACGGCAAAAAGAGTAATCACCAAAACTGAACTCAACAACCTGTTTTGGGCGTTCATTATATACCTTCGTATTAGTTTGTTATTTTATAAAAAACATAAGAAAAAATTATGAAAATAGGTAGCTATCAACTGATTCCCGTCGAAACCTGCAGTTTCAAACTCGACGGGGGCGCGATGTTCGGCGTAGTTCCGAAAATTTTTTGGGAAAAGACAAATCCTCCCGACGAACAAAACAGAATTCTTCTTCATGCGCGTTGCCTCCTCTTGGAGTCTCCGGAAAGGAAAATATTAATCGATACCGGCGTGGGAGGAAACTGGAGCGAAAAATTTTCAGGGATTTACTGTATTGATAATTCGCAATTTTCAATGGAAAAATCGTTGTCGCAAAACGGCGTTAATCCGGAAGATATAACTGACGTTATAATTACCCATCTTCATTTCGATCATACCGGGGGAGCCACAAAATTGGTCGACGGCCAGTGGCAGCCTTCTTTTCCGAATGCGACTTATTATATACAAAAAAAGCAATATGATTGGGCAATGAATCCTTCCTTACGGGACAAAGCAAGTTACTTCAAAGAACGATACAAACCGCTGGCGGACAGAAATATGGTCGTCTTTACCGAAGGAAATCAAATACTAATCGAAGGAATCGAGTTTATAGAAATTAACGGACACACATTTGGTCAGCAATTGGTTAAAATTTCCGATTCGGATACTAAGCTTCTTTATTGCGCCGACTTGATTCCGTTTACGTCGCATATTCCGCTGCCCTATATAATGGGTTACGATCTCCAGCCTTTGGTTACACTGAAAGAAAAAATTGATATACTCAATCAAGCGGTCGAAGAAAATTGGACGCTGTTTTTCGAGCACGATCCGTACAGCGCCGCCGCAACTTTAGAGCGCAATGAAAAAGGCGCAATAGTAATAAGAGAAAAATTCGAAAAATTGCCATGAAAATTCCGGACGGTTTTGTAAAAGTTTGCAACATAAACGAATTGAAAGACGAAGAAGGAAAACAATTCTTTGTGGACGATGTGGAAATAGCTTTATTTAAAGTAAAAAAAAGCGTCTTTGCCGTAAGCAATATTTGTCCGCATCAAAAAACTCATCTTATGTACGACGGAATAATAGAAAACGAATATGTAATTTGCCCTTTGCACGGCTGGAAATTTAATTTGAACGACGGCTCTATGCCCAACGGCAGAAGGGGCATAGGCGTTTACGAGGTGAAAGTATTCGGAGACGATGTCTACGTCAAAGTGGATAATCGATTCCCCGACTGGTAACTGAATTATATAATTCAATTTTTTTTGATCAAATATGAAACTTACGAACGAAATCGTAATCGAAAAGGCGAGGGAAATCGGCTTCGATTTAATCGGCTTTGCTCCGTACCAAACATTGCAAGAGGAAACGGAAAGATTAAATCGGTGGCTCGATCGAAAATATCACGCCGGCATGAAATACATGGAAAAAAACATCGACAAAAGGTGCGATGTTAAGAATATTTTCCCCGAAGCAAAATCGATTATAAGTCTGGGTTTGAATTATTATATTAACGAAAAACATTCCAATCTGCCGGGACACGGAAAAATTTCCAGATACGCCTGGGGCAAAGATTATCATCTGATAGTTTGGGACAAACTTGAATTGCTCGAAGAAGAACTGAAAAAATTGGACGAAGGTTTTGTCGCGAAATCTTATGTTGATACCGGTCCGGTTATGGATAAAGTCTGGGCGATTAAATCGGGCATCGGCTGGATGGGAAAACATTCGAATATAATTAACAGAAATATGGGCAGCTGGTTTTTTATAGCTACTTTGATAAATAATAGAGAATTTGAATATTCCGAACCCGCGAACGAATTATGCGGCGCTTGCCGGGCTTGTATCGACGCCTGCCCCACGAGTGCTATTGTCGAGGATTTCGTAGTCGATTCGAACAAATGCATTTCGTATTTAACAATTGAAAACAAAGGCGAAATTCCGGGGGAATTTAAAGGTAAATTCGACAATTGGCTCTTCGGGTGCGACGTTTGCCAGGACGTATGCCCTTGGAATAAGAAATTTTCAATGCCCGCAAATGAAGAAGCCTTCAAACCGGCTGCATCAAAAGAATATTTATTGGAAGATATTATGAACATGACCGAAGAAGAGTTCAAAGAAAAATTTAACGTAAGCCCGATTAAAAGATCGAAACTGAAGGGATTGAAACGAAACGCTCAATTCCTGATCGATTCTGAATCGAATTGAATATATTTACATCTAATGAAATTAAAATACGGGAGATATTATGAACGAAAATCATCACAAAGTAATAGTAATCGGTTCGGGACCCGCTGGATTGACAGCCGCATTATATACAGGCAGAGCCAATTTGGAACCGATTGTTTTCGAAGGAATGCAACCGGGCGGACAGCTTACGATTACAACTGAAGTGGAAAATTATCCCGGTTTCGAAAACGGAATCCAGGGCCCCGAATTGATGGATATTATGAGAAAACAAGCGTGCAAATTCGGAGCCAAATGTGTATTCAAAAACGTCACCGAGGTCGATTTTTCGAAACGTCCTTTTGTAATTAAATCCGAGAACGAAAGTCACACTGCCGATTCCGTTATCATTGCAACCGGCGCTTCTGCAAAGTTGCTCGGCATCGAAAGCGAAAAGAAGTATATGGGATACGGAGTATCTGCGTGCGCTACGTGCGACGGGTTCTTTTTCAAAGATTTGAAAGTGCTGGTAGTCGGAGGCGGCGATACGGCGATGGAAGAAGCAACTTATTTGACAAAGTTTGCTTCAGAAGTAACGATTATTCACAGAAGAGACGAGTTCAGAGCTTCGAAAATCATGCTCGAAAGAGCGCGCAAAAATCCCAAAATAAAATTCATTACCAATGCGGTGATTAAAGAAATATTGGGTAAAGAAGAAGACGGAAGAAAGTCCGTTACGGGCGCTATTCTGGAAAATACCAAAGACGGTTCGACAACGGAAATTCAAGCCGACGGTATTTTTATAGCAATCGGACATCAACCGAATACATCTCTTTTCAAAGGTCAGCTCGAAATGGATGAAACCGGATATATCATTACCAAACCCGGCAGCACTCACACGAGCGTGGAAGGGGTCTTTGCCGCGGGCGACGTAGCCGATAAAAAATACAGACAGGCTATTACTGCGGCAGGCACCGGATGTATGGCTGCTCTCGACGCTCAACATTGGTTGGAAGAAAAAGAATTGGCTTAAAAAAGAGAAAGGGAGGCGTTGCCTCCCTTTTTTTATTTTACGTCCAGCAGTTCGACTTCAAAAATTAGCAAAGAATTCGGCTCAATAACTTCGCCGGCTCCGGCTTCGCCGTAACCCAATTCCGGAGGTATATAAAGCATCCATTTGTCGCCCACGTGCATCAGTTGCAATGCTTCGGTCCAGCCTTTGATAACTCTGTCGAGTTCGAATTCGGCGGGTTCGCCTCTGTCGTACGAACTGTCGAAAACTTTGCCGTCGATTGTCGTTCCTTTGTAGTGAACTCTTACAACGCTGTTTTCTTTCGGCGAAGGTCCGTCGCCTTTTACTAATACTTTATACTGCAATCCGCTCGGTAGAGTAACCACGCCTTCTTTATTCTTGTTTTCGGCGAGAAATTCTTCCGCCTCTTTTTTATTCTTTACTTTCTGTTCGTCAATCTTAGCGTTGCGCATGGCAATCAGTTTCTGATTCAGTCGGATCATCATTGTTTGAATCTGGCTGTCGGTCAAAAGCGATTTCCCTTCCGACTGGTCTTTCAAGCCCTGAAAAAGAACTTCGTAGTTAATTTTTAATTGAGGATCGCTGATATTCTTTCCGATACTTTGACCCACGCTGTAGCTGATCGAATCTTCCGCCGTCTTCAGAATGGATTCCTGCTGTGCCGATATTATTCCTGCCGATAATAACAGCAATGCGATTATTCCGGTTAATTTCATTTGTACTCCCGTAAATTTATAAATTGTGATTGTTGAAAATATATCCTGTCGCCATGAATAGCAAATCAATTGACTAATCTCTTTCATTCCTTTATTTTTAATATATCAATCGGGAGACAAAGCAATGAAGAAGATTATATTATTGTTGTTGATTCCGTTCGCTTTGACGGCTCAATCATTTTACGGCAATAATCCTTTCGCTCACACGTATTCAATTGTCGCTTACGACTCGACTACGGGCGAAATCGGGGTGGCGGTTCAATCGCACTGGTTTTCGGTAGGATCAGTCGTATGTTGGGGCGAGGCGGGAGTAGGAGTAGTTGCGACTCAATCGTTCGTAAACGTTTCTTTCGGTCCGCGGGGATTGGAACTCCTGAAAGAAGGACTCACACCCGGAGAAGCCGTGGATAAACTTTTGAGCGACGACGAAGGAAGGGAATACAGACAATTGGCTATTCTCGACGCCAAGGGAAATGTTGCCGCTTTTACTGGAAAGAACTGCATTCAACCGGCCGGACATATTGTAGGGAAAGGCTATTCGGTTCAGGCTAATTTAATGTCGAACGACAAAATCTGGGGCGCAATGTCGAAAGCGTTTGAAAATTCCGAAGGTCCTCTGGCCGAGAGAATGGTAGCGGCTCTGGAAGCCGCCGAAAATGCCGGAGGCGATATCAGAGGCAAACAATCTGCGGCTTTGTTGGTCTTCTCAGGCAAACCGACCGGTAAAATATGGCTCGATAAATTGGTCGACTTGAGAGTTGACGATCATCCCGAGCCGATAAAAGAAATAAAAAGACTGCTTAAAGTGCACAGGGCGTATGAACACATGAATAACGGCGACCTGGCAGTCGAGAAAAACGACATGGAAACCGCAATGAAAGAATACTCGGCGGCAATGGATATGTTTCCCGATAATCTTGAAATGAAATATTGGACGGCTGTTACGCTCGCTAATAACGACAGGATCGAAGACGCCCTTAAACTTTTCAAAGAGGTGTTCGATAAAGATAAAAATTGGAAAACGCTCACTCCGAGACTCGTACCCAGCGGTTTGTTGAAAGTTACGGATGAAAATTTGAAGCTGATAATGAATTTATAAATTATTAAAATTATGAGAGGCGTATATGAAATTTTTTTCGTTATTATTTCTCGTTGCGGGATTATTATTCGCACAAAACAACGAAATTAAAACAGTCGATTATGTAGACATAAACAAATATGCGGGACTTTGGTACGAAATAGCAAAAATACCAAACAAGTTCCAGGATCATTGCATAAAGGGAACAACAGCTAACTATACGCTTACGGAGAGCGGGGAAATTAAAGTTGTAAACTCCTGCGTCGAAGAAGACGGAGAGACGGATAAAGCCGAAGGCGTAGCGCGCGTTGTCGATAAAAAAACGAATTCCAAATTGGAAGTAAGTTTTTTCAGTATTCTGGGATGGCGTCCCGTGTGGGGCGATTACTGGATAATCGGATTGGACGAATATTATCAATGGGCGGTTGTTGGAACGCCGTCGAGAAAATACGGTTGGATATTGAGCCGAACGCCGGAACTGAATAGCGAAGCCCTCGACCGAATATTTTCTATACTCAAACAAAACGGTTATAATCCCGAGGACTTCGAATTCGGCAATCAATAAATATCAGAGAAACATTTGCGCTCCGGGACCGACTGGAATGCCGAGTATGAACCAGATAATAAATAATATTACCCATATAATGAAAAACGTAAAAGTATACGGCAGCATCGTTGCAATCAGTGTGCCTATTCCTGCTTTCGAATCGTATTTCCCCACGAATGCAATAATGAGAGCAAAGTAGGACATCATCGGGGATATGATGTTGGTTATGCTGTCGCCGACCCTGTAAGCCGCCTGAACCAGTTCGGGCGTATATCCCAAAAGCATAAACATCGGTACGAAAACCGGGGCCATTACAGCCCACTTAGCCGAGGCGCTTCCGATGAATAAATTAATTATTGCCGAAATAATTATAAACGCTATCAACAGTGGAATGGGACCCAAGCCGGAAGCTTTTAGAAAATTAGCTCCTTCGACCGCTACGATCAATCCTAAATTCGTCCAATTGAAAAATGCAACGAATTGAGCGGCAAAGAAAACCAGAACGATATAAGAACCAAGTGTCTCCATCGATTTATTCATGCCCTTTACAACATCGCTGTCGTTTTTAATTGTGCGGGCTCCTATTCCGTATGCTATACCGGATATCAGTCCTCCCATAAATATGAACGCAACAATTCCTTTCAGAAACGGAGATTTAAGAATACTGCCGGTATTTATTTCTCTTAGAAAACCGTCTTCCGGTAAAATTCCGATCAGAATAATTGCAGTAAAAAGTAATACTGCATATGCGGTAAACTTCAATCCTCTTTTTTCCGCTTTGTCCAGAGGTTTGATTTCCTCCGCTTCCACGTTCCCGGAATACTTACCCAATCTCGGTTCCACTATTTTTTCCGTAACCCACGTTCCGGCGGCTGCAATAAAAAATGTCGAAACAAACATGAAATAATAATTTGCCGCGGCGTTTACTTCATACGATTTGTCGATTATGTGCGCCGCTTCCTGAGTAAGTCCGGCAAGAAGAGGGTCGATTGTGCCGAGTAGAAGATTTGCGCTATAACCTCCCGAGACTCCCGCAAAAGCGGCTGCCAGTCCCGCTATCGGATGACGCCCGGCGGCAAGAAAAATTATTGCCGATAATGGGACAAGAAGCACGTAGCCTATTTCACTTGCGGTATTGGACAGTATACCCGAAAAAACAATTACGAATGTTAAAAGTTTGGGCGGCGATTTCAAAACGAGGTATCTTAATACCGTGCCTATCAAACCGCTGTGTTCGGCAACCGCAATTCCGAGCAGCGCAACCAATACGGTTCCGAGCGGGGCAAAAGAGGTAAAATTGGTAATCATATTTAAGATTATTCGATGAATCCCTTCTACCGAAAGGAGATTTACCGGAGTTATAATTTCGCCCGTCCCGGGGTGGACTACCGAAAATTCGAATCGGCTGACCAGCCAAGACAATATTACCACGGATAGCGCAAAAAGAGCAAATAATGTTGTGGGATGAGGCAGGCGATTGCCTACATTTTCCACAATCGACAAAAATTTATCTATATATTTATTCGAAGTATTTTTTTTCATATTCTCTCTTTCGTTTCATATTGATTTATGGATGGAAATTCACTCGAATTTGAATTCTTTGGGTGTGCCAATCGTCTTTAATAAATAAGCTATGCGAGCCGTGTTCTCAACAAGTTCCGCATTATTGAGCAGTTCCTCCAGATCTTTGCCAACTACAAATACGCCGTGATTCTCCATAAAAACTACTTTTATTCTTGTGTCTTTATATAAATCGGTTATTTCTTCGATAAGTTCATTTGAGCCGACCGGATGGTATTTAACTATTCCGCATTTCGAAAGCAATTTAACGGACTGTTGAGTTACTGGCGGAACTTTCATGCCCGCTGTCGCCCATGCCGTCGAATAAGGAGCGTGCATATGAAGTATAGCCCCAACGTCTTTTCTTATTTTATATATGTTGCCGTGTATGGGAGCCTCGTGCGATGGCGTCTTTCCTTCAATCACTTCATTATCGAAAGTCATTGTAGTAACTCTATCATAATCGAGAGATCCGAGCGAATAGCCTGTCGATTTGACGATAAACTTGCCGGCGCCGGGAATCTTTACGCTTATATCGCCTCCCGAGCCCCAGAAAAGTTGGCGATCGTAGCACCTTTTGGCTGTTTCGATCAATTGGTCTTTATATTCCTTATATTCGATATCTGATTGCGCCGTACATCCGAATATTAAAATAAGAAAGAGTAATATTATCTTTTTCATGCCGAGCCTTTTTTTTTGTTGCACTTCAATTTAATAAATCCGGGCAATTCTAACTATCATAATCGAATTGCACGTCTCTTTTCGAATATTGTTATATTTACATTCCGTAAAATTTACAGAAACTTTTATATGCAAGTTTTGTAAAACCAAACGATTTTAAAAAATATAGAGGTGGTAAATTGGACATTTCGGCATTAAATGAAAAAATCAGGCGTGAAAGCGAGTTCATTGACATTTTGTTTAATGAGATCGGCAAAGTGATTGTCGGTCAAAAATATATGCTCGAACGGCTGGTTATCGGATTGTTGGGCAACGGGCATGTGCTCTTGGAAGGCGTTCCGGGGCTGGCAAAAACACTCGCCATCAAAACGCTCGCGTCTTCGATGAAAGCCAAATTTCAAAGGATTCAGTTCACGCCGGATTTATTGCCCGCCGACTTAATAGGTACTTTAATTTACAACCAAAAAGACGGCAACTTTACAATTAAAAAAGGGCCGGTATTTTCCAATTTTATTCTTGCAGACGAAATAAACAGAGCTCCAGCAAAAGTTCAAAGCGCATTGCTGGAGGCGATGCAGGAACGCCAGGTTACAATCGGCGATACTACATTCAAACTCGACGAACCGTTTCTCGTTTTGGCTACTCAAAATCCGATTGAACAGGAAGGCACATACCCGCTGCCCGAAGCGCAGGTCGACCGTTTTATGCTGAAAGTTAAAATAACGTATCCCACCAGGGAAGAAGAACTAAAAATAATGAAACTGAATTCTACGCAAAGCCTGCCCGAGGTTAAACAGGTAATTAATCCGGATGATATACTGCGAGCGCGCAGCCTTGTGAACGAAGTTTATATGGACGAAAAAGTCGAAAAATATATACTCGATATTGTTTTTGCTACGAGAAACCCGAAAGACTACGGACTGGACGAACTTTCCGATTTGATAAGTTACGGAGCTTCGCCTAGAGCAACTATCAATCTTGCTCTCGGCGCAAGAGCTATGGCTTTCATAAGGAGGAGAGGATACGTTATCCCCGAAGACGTCCGTTCGATTTGTTACGACGTACTGAGACACAGAATTGCCGTAACATACGAAGCCGAAGCCGAAGAAATTACCTCCGAAAAGATAATTCAGACAATACTTAACAGAGTGGAAGTGCCTTAATATCCGGATTCGAGAATGATTGCCAAAGATTTAATCAAGCAAGTAAGACATATCGAAATACGCACTCGAGGACTCGTCAACGAATTGTTCTCCGGCGAATACCATTCGGTATTTAAAGGCAGAGGAATGGAATTTGCCGAAGTGCGTGAATATCAGATAGGCGACGATATCAGAAATATCGATTGGAACGTGACTGCGCGTTTCGGACACCCGTACGTAAAAGTTTTTGAAGAGGAGCGGGAACTGACGGTAATTTTGATGGTGGATATGAGCGGCTCTCTGCTTTTCGGAAGCGGAGAAAAAAACAAACAAAGAATAGCGGCTGAACTGAGCGCAATCCTGGCTTTCTCGGCGCTTAAAAACAACGACAAAGTCGGGTTGATTTTGTTTACCGATCAAATTGAAAAATTTATTCCTCCCAAAAAAGGGAAAACTCATTCGCTCAGATTGATCCGGGAAGTGCTCTCTTTCGAACCTCAGGGCAACAGAACAAATATCAAACAAGCGCTCGAATATCTGAATCACGCAGTCAAAAAGAGAGCCATTGTTTTTTTGATTTCCGATTTTCTGGACGAAGGCTATGATAAAATGCTTAGAATCGTAGGTAAAAAACACGACCTCGTAGGTATTGTTCTTAACGACAGAAGGGAAAGAGAACTGAATGGATTCGGACTGATTAAATTCCACGATTCCGAAACCGGCGATATAAGATACGTCGATACGAACGGCCGAGATTTCGAAGTAAATTATGCAGAAACCATTAGAAGATTAAACGAGTACAGAAAGTCGATATTTATATCCGGAGGAATCGATTCCGTAGAAATAGATACGAGTCAAACTTATGTTAAACCGTTAGTGGAATTTTTCAAGATGCGGGAAAAAAGATGGTAAAAAGCGCCTATTTAAGCATTCTCCTTTTTCTGATTTTATTTGCGCACGGAACAGATGCTCAACAAGTCTCGGTTAGAGCGACTACCGATACTTCCGACTATAAAATCGGCGACTATATTAAATATCAACTGGAAATTATTCATTCGCCGGATATCAAAATATTGATGCCTTCGGTTAAAGATTCATTGAAAAACCTCGAATTTATCGACACGCTAAGCGCGGCAATTAATAAAGTCGACAATAAAATTATCGAAAAGCGCGGCTATCTGTTTTCTTACTACGATTCGGCGCGCGTAACGATTCCCTCATTCCGAATAAAATATGTCGCAGGCAAAGATACGGGATTCGCGGCGGTTGACAGTTTAGTCGTTAATGTTCATTCCTTAAAGATAGACCCGGAAAAGGATATCCGGGACGTAAAATCTCCGGTAACAATACCTCTCGACTGGGTAATGATTTTATTGATAATCTTAGTCGTTTTGGTTGTTCTGGCATTGGCTTATATTGTCTATCGTTACTGGAAAAAGAAAAAAGGTATGACTGAAGAAAAAGTCGAGACGGTCAAAATACCGCCGCACGAAAAAGCGCTTGCGTCCCTCAAGGAACTCGAAGCAAAGAAATTATGGCAGCAGGGATTAATAAAAGATTATCACAGCGAAATAACGGAAATAATCAGACAATATTTTGAAGAGAGATTCGGATTTAACGCTCTTGAACAAACGTCCTCCGAAATTATAGACGAACTCAAGAAAAACGATGACGGCGGAAAGATAGTCGATACGGCGGAAAGATTTTTCAGCAATGCGGATTTGGTTAAGTTTGCAAAATTCGAACCGCTTCCGGAAGTAAATGAAGAAATGATGAAGCAAGCTTACGAAATTGTCGAGCGAACCGCTTATATACCCCAAAAGGAAGTCGAGGCTGAAGAAAATGTTTAAGGATATTGAATTCGCGAATCAATGGATTTTATATTTGCTGCTGTTGCTGCCTTTGCTTTTTTATTCCTATTGGAAAAGGCGCGATAATTATTCTCCCTCGATTCTCTTTTCTTCATTGAAGCTCTTTGGCGACGTACCGAGGGGCATTAAGGAAAGATTGGTTCACCTGCCGGCTTTGTTGAGGCTGCTAGGCATCGGGGCATTGATAGTTGCGTTTGCTCGTCCTCAAACATTTTCGAGCGGAGAAAATATTTATACGGAAGGAATCGATATTGCAATTGTGCTCGACGTTTCCGGTAGTATGCTGGCGGAGGATTTCAAGCCCAACCGTCTCGAAGCCGCTAAGAACGTTATCGGAGATTTCATAAGAGGAAGAACGAACGACAGAATCGGTCTTGTTATTTTTGCGGGGGAAAGTTTTACTCAATGTCCGCTTACGATCGATTACAACGTATTGCGGAATCTTCTGGCTGAGATCAAAAGCGGTATGATTCAGGACGGGACGGCTATCGGAAACGCCATTGCCAATGGAGTTAACAGACTCAAAGACAGCAATGCGAAAAGTAAAGTCATGGTTTTATTGACGGACGGTGTTAATAATGCAGGCGAGATTGATCCGGTGACGGCGGCGCAAATAGCTCAAAAGTTCGGCATAAGAATTTACACTGTCGGAGTCGGTTCGCTGGGACAGGCGCCTTATCCTTTTCAAACGCCCTTCGGTATAAGACGTCAAATGGTGCCGGTAGAAATCGATGAAAATTTGCTTAAACAGATTTCCGAAATTACGGGCGGGAAATATTTCCGCGCCACCAGCAATCGTAAACTTGCCGAAATCTACGAGGAAATTGATAAACTCGAAAAAACCAAAGTTGAAGTGACTTCTTACCGTCATGCAAAAGAATTGTTTTTCTTCTGGGCATTGGGCGGTTTGATTTTATTGCTGACGGAATTTTCTCTGGAAAAATTTTATTTAAGAAAGTTGCCTTGAATATGATTCGTTTTGAACATATCGAATTTTTATACGGACTGTTATTGATACCGCTGTTGATAGCGCTCTATTTATATCTTCATAAAAGACAGACGAAACTTATCGGGCAATTCAGCGATACGATTTTGCATACGGTTTTAATGCCGGCATACAGCGGTCTGAAAAAGCATCTTAAGTTTGGAATCTTTTTGACGTCAATCTTCTTTCTGATGATTGCGCTGGCAAATCCGCAGGTGGGAACAAAAGTGGAAGAAGTTAAACAGGTCGGCTTCGATGTTTATATTTTGCTCGACGTGTCAAAAAGTATGCAGGCGGAAGATATAAAACCGAACCGCCTCGAAAAAGCCAAATACGAAATATCCAAACTGATTAGACGGCTTCAAGGCGACCGACTGGGTTTGATTGTTTTTGCAGGGAGAGCTTATATTCAATTTCCCCTTACGACGGATTACAATGCGGCAAATCTGTTTTTGAACGCCGTCGACGTCAATTCTGTTCCGCAACAGGGAACTGCAATCGCTGCGGCTATAGACCTTGCGTTGAATTCATTCAAATACGACGATCCCACACAAAAAGCAATAATCCTTATTACGGACGGCGAAGACCACGAAGGCGATATAGACGCTTCGATTGAAAAAGCCAAAGATAAGGATGTGGTGATTTATTCTATCGGTCTCGGGTCAGCTTCGGGCGTTCCTATTCCGGTTTATAATCAGTCGGGCGTCCGTGTCGGATATAAAAAAGACGCCAACGGCGAAATAGTATTAACGCGACTCAACGACGAAATTTTGAAAAAAATTGCCGCAGAAACGGGGGGCAAATACTATCACGGAACGAATACCGAAGACGAACTGGAAGCTATTTATAACGACCTGGCAAAAATAGAAGCTACCGAATACGGCGCCAAAAGAATTACCGATTATGAAGACCGTTTTTATTATTTCCTTGCGCCAGCAATTATTCTACTGTTGATCGATTTCCTGATTTCTTACAATAAGTCCCGAATCGCCGCTAAAATTGTAAATATGAGAGAGGTTTCGGAATGAAGAAAATATTATTGCTGTCGATCGTATTCTTATTTTACGGCGCGCTATCGGCGCAGAGCGTAAGAAGTCTGATTAATGAAGGCGCGGAGCTCTATAAAGAAGGCAAATATGCCGAAGCGGAAGTGAATTTTAAGAAAAGCCTCGATAAAAGAAATGATTTGTTCGAAGGTCATTTCAATCTGGGCGACGCGTATTATAAGCAGGGAAGATACGACGAAGCTATTCAATCTTTCAAAAACGCTCTCTCGTTTACGGACGATAATTTTAGGAAAGCAAAAATATTCCACAATATCGGCAACTCATTATTGAAACAGGAAAAATATAAAGAAAGCGTAGAAGCGTACAAAAATGCTCTTAAACTTAATCCCGACGATCTCGAAACGAAGTATAATCTTTCTTATGCTTTGAATAAATTGAAACAGCAGCAGAATCAGAATCAGAATAAAGATCAAAATAAAGACCGGAACAAAGATCAAAATCAAGACAACGACAAAAATCAAGACGACAACAAAAATCAGAACAAAGACAATAATCGGAATAAGAACGATCGGCAAAATCAGCAACAACAACGACAGCAGCAACAGAAAAATCAGATTTCGAAAGAAGAAGCGCAAAGGATTCTCGAAGCGTTAAAAGACAACGAAAAAGAACTTCAGAAGAAATTACGGAAGATGCAAGGCAAACCCGTCAAAACGGAAAAAGATTGGTAATTCAATACCGGGTGGATTATGGAAAAATCTATAAGAAAGTTTGTAACGCTGATTCTAATTGTTTGTAGCGGCGCGTTGCTCCATGCGCAAAGTTTCAACGCAAGCGTCGACAAAACGACCGTATCGCAATACGAACGGTTTCAGGTTTATTTTACGTTCGAAGGAGAATCGATTCATAATTTGACGAATTTCAGACCTCCTTCCTTTGAAGGATTCAGAATACTAAGCGGCCCGAATCAATCCACGAGCATGCAAATTATCAACGGCAAGGTATCGGCGTCCTTAACTTATTCATATATACTTCAACCCTCCGATATCGGTAAATTTACAATCGGCGAGGCAAGCGTCGATTACGACGGCAAAATTTACAAAACCGAACCGATAACTATAAATGTAGTGAAGGGTTCTCCGCAGGAAAATAAATCGGCTGCAGGTGGAATTTCCCAGGAAGAATTATCAAAAAGCGTTTTTATACTGGCCGAAGCTAGCAAAACCCGCGCGTATGTCGGAGAACAAATAACCGTAACGTACAAACTTTATACAAAAGTAAATATCGCTTCGCCGCAGATATCCAAATTACCTCAATATCAGGGATTCTGGGCAGAAGAAATCGAACCGAGACAGACGATTAATTTTACGATCGGAACATATAAAGGCGAAAGGTACCGCGTAGCGGAAATTAAAAAAGTCGCTTTGTTTCCTACCCGAGCCGGAGTTCTCAACGTAACGCCTTTCGAATTGAACGTGCCCGTTATAATCAGGCGCAAAAGGACGGGCAACGATATTTTTGACGAATTTTTCAACGATTCTTTCTTCGGCAGAACGGAAACAATCGAATATACGGCGCGCTCGAATACGCTGAAAATAAACGTATTGCCTTTGCCTTCGGAAAACGTTCCGGCTTCGTTCAACGGCGCAGTGGGAAATTTTACGCTTAAAACCGAAATCGATAAGAAAGAAGTTTATACGAATGAAAGTATTACTCTCCGTTATACGATTTCCGGTGCGGGCAATATAAAGCTGTTAACTGTGCCCGAGCCGCTCTTGCCTGCGGGAGTAGAAAAATACGAGCCGAAAGTCTACGATAATATTAACCGCGGTTCCGTTATCTCGGGCCAAAAAATTACCGAATATCTTATTGTTCCCAGAACGCCCGGGAAGAAGGTAATCCCTTCTACAGAATTTTCTTATTTCAATCCGTCTACTAATAAATATGTGACTATTAAATCGCCCGAATATGAAATTAACGTTTTGAAAGGCGTCGGCGAATACGAATCCGCAGCTTCGGGATTTTCAAAAGAGGATATTAAACTATTGAGCGAAGATATAAGGTATATCAAGACTTCGGATTTAAGTCTGACGAAAAAAGAAGAAGCGGCTCTGGTAAAACCGTGGTTCTGGATTATCTTGTTTGCTTCGCCCTTTGTTTTGACGATATTGATTCTGTTCAACAGAAGGAAAGAGAAGATTGAAAGCGACGTACGCCTGCTCAAATACAGAAAAGCGGAAAAAGCCGCAAAGAAAAGATTGAAAGCCGCAAGGAAAGCGCTCGACGAAAACGACATCGAAAAATTCTACTCCGAACTGTCCTCCGCGCTTTTCGGGTATCTCGAAGATAAATTGGGCATCGACAAATCCGAGTTTACTATTGAACTTGCGCTGGATAAACTAACCGCTTATAACGTACCCGGAGATTTGCTGAATAAAATTAAAGACATATCGGAAAAGTGCGAGTTCGTAAGATTCGCTCCTAAGTCCGAAACTGTAATTTCAGCAAATGAATTCTACGACGCCGCAGTTAAAACAATAGTCGAAATCGATTCATATCTGGAGAAGAGAAAATGAAACTGCGATTGACAGCGATTTTAATTTTGGTAATGAGTTTAAATTTATCGGCTCAATCTCCCGAAGAGTTGTTCAAAAAAGCCAACGACTATTACAGGCAGCAGAGCTATGATAAATCAATCGAACTTTATAATGAAATTATCAATTCGGGATACGAAAGTCCCGCGCTTTATTTTAATCTCGGCAACGCATATTTCAAATCGGGTAAAATCGGCTATGCAATTTTATTTTTCGAAAAAGGCTTGAAACTTGAACCCGGCGACGAAGACCTCCTTTATAATCTTCGGATTGCACGTGCAAGAACCGTTGACAAAGTGGAAGAAGTTCCGCGTATTTTTCTGGCGGAATGGTGGGACGCCATAGTAACTTCTCTTTCGCTCGACGGATGGGCTGTTATAGTAATTCTGGTTTATTTGATCTTTATGGCAAGTCTGGGAGGGTATTTCCTGTCGAGAAAGATTAACATCCAGAAACTCTCCTTCTTTACCGCCTCGTTTGTCCTTCCCGTGTTGATTGTACTTTCGATAATTCTTTACACTAGATACAACAGGGAGCTCACCGTGCAATACGGAATTCTGGTGGAAAGTGTCTACAGCGTTAAAGCGGCTCCCGACGAAAGCAGTAACGATGCATTTGTCGTACACGAAGGCTTAAAGATGGAGCTTATCGATAAAGTAGGCGACTGGGTTAAAATTAAACTGCCCGACGGTAAAGTCGGATGGGTTGAAAGTAACGCAGTCGGACAAATATGAGATCGGAAGATAAATCGAAAGAATATAACCGAATCAAAATAATCTTAGCCGTTTCCAATACCGTTCTGTCGTTTACTCTGCTTATAATGTTCGTTGCCGTAGGATTGAGCGATCGCCTGGAGCGATTAGCGCTGTCTTTTAACGGTA
Source organism: Melioribacter sp. (assembly GCF_049325435.1). NCBI lineage: Bacteria > Pseudomonadati > Ignavibacteriota > Ignavibacteria > Ignavibacteriales > Melioribacteraceae > Melioribacter > Melioribacter sp. Next base: position 121,272 of record NZ_JBMOLD010000019.1, read on the forward strand.
ACGATTATGTTGCGCTGATTTTATTTGTCGTCTTCTTCGGCTTAATAATAAATTCGCTTCTGCTGCCCGTCGATTTTTACGAGGATTATCTGCTTGAACATAAGTACGGATTGTCGAATCAAAATATTACAATGTGGATAAAGGAAAGGCTGAAGAGCCTGGCTGTAAGCGGCGCTATTGGCATACCTCTTATTTTAATTTTCTATTGGACGCTAAAAAAGTTCGGCAATTTATGGTGGTTGCCATTCGGCTTTGTAACTTTCCTGTTCTCGACGCTGTTAGCCAGGATTCTACCTCAAGTTATCATGCCGCTTTTCTACAAAATTACGCCTCTCGAAAATGACCGGATAAAAAATAAAATTAAAGAACTGTTTGATAAAGCGGGACTGAAAGTCGAAAGCGTCGTGAAATTCAATATGAGTAAGAATACCAGAAAAGCCAACGCGGCATTTACAGGTTTAGGCAAAACAAAAAGAATTCTGCTGGCCGATACGTTGCTCGATAATTATACGCCGGAGCAAATAATAACGGTAATTGCACACGAACTCGGACATTACAGGAAAAAACATATTATTAAAAATATTATTATCGGTACGGTCTTCAGTTTTTTGAGTTTCTACTTGGCGGCGGAACTTTATGCGAATGCCGTCGTCTGGTTCGGCTACGACAATATTTACAGGATTGCCGCTCTTCCGTTGCTATTAATATGTTTGGGATTTATTATGATTGTGTTTACGCCGCTGACGAACTACATATCGAGAAAATTCGAATATGAAGCGGACGAATACGCTGTGGAAACGACCGGGTATAAAGAGGACTTTATCAATACGCTCGTTTCTTTATCCGAACAAAATCTTGCCGATAAAGATCCTCATCCGTTGGTCGAGTGGTTCTTTTACAGTCATCCTTCATTAAAAAAAAGAATTGGCTATATAGAAAAATTATAACAACTTTGTATTCATGATTAATCATTTCAATGGAGAATCAGTGAACAAAATATCATCCAGGCAAATATTTATTCTTTTGCTTACCGCGGCAACGTTAATCGGCGGTTATTTTTATTTCCGATATACCTACAAAATATCCGACAGCGTACCTTTTGCCCAGGAGATAACATTAATTGTGTTGGGAACAGTGGCAACTGTGTTGATTACGGCTGCTTTGTTGAATCAACAGACCGCCGTTGAGATCAAAAAAGAGCAAAGCATTAAATTTCTGGAACTGAAGACAAAGGTGTACGAAACATTGATCGATTTACTGGAAGAAATGTCTTTGACCGATAATATTTCATCCGAAGAGCTAATAAAGCTTCAGTTTTTGACTCACAGACTTGCAATTGTGGCTGCTCCGCCCGTTCTGGAAGAATATTATCGTTTCCTCCAGGTTATTACGGAGTGTACCCGCGACCGAGATATCAGCGATAATTACGAAGAACTAGCTAAGGCTTTGGGCAGATTGACCGTTCAGATAAGGGCGGATTTGATCGGAGAAAAAGATATACAGGATAATTACACAAGTAAATACATAGAGTATCTCATTACGCGCAATTCAGACGAATCCGTCGAGATGGAATTGAATTGAGCGGAGCTCTATAAAAATGCCGATTCTTTCCGTCATTCTGATTATATTTGAATTGCATAAAATGTATCTATAAAGTTGATTAAGCAAATAACCAGATATTGTTTGATAATTGCGCTAGCGTTCATGTCCGGCTGCCAGTTCGACAAGGAAGCCGGAACCGAACCTTCCATTGACGATGCAAATGCGCCGCATTCGCCAAGCCCGGAAAACAACATAACCGGCGTGTCGACCGTTGTCGCTTTGAAATGGCAGGCGGAGGCGGCCGTCAGATACGATTTATATTTCGGAGAATCATATCCGCCGAATATAATTTACGCGGACAGTTTGAGCGAACCTTCTTATCTTTTGACAAATCTCAAACCTTCTACTACATATTACTGGCAGGTAATTGCATACTTCAACGACGGTTCCAAAATTGCCGGACCGATATGGAGTTTTACTACGACTGCAGCCGGTCAGAACACAGCCGCCGGCTACGTTTTGAAGCTGTATAAAATAGAGACTGCCGAGCCCAGCGACGTTCGCATATTGCTGCAGGCGCTCGACCTCGCCGGCAAGGGAGTTACCGATTTGCAGCCGTCCGATTTCGAAGTGTTCGAAGACGGCGAGCCGCTTTCGCCGTCTGAATCTCAGCTGTCAGTAATTAAAAAGGAGGGAATCAATTATAAATTGCGAACGGTTTTGCTTCTGGACAATAGCACGAGTCTGAAAGATAATATCGACGAGGTAAGAAGAGCCGCTTCCGAATTTATTTCGAATAAGTATGCCGAGCAGGAAATAGCCATTTTACAATTTTCCGAACAAACAGAAAAGCTTGCAAATTATACAAGCGACACCGATTCGCTTCTGAGAAGCATTCAGCGGTATCAAACGGGATATTCGTCGACCGATTTATACGGCGCCGTAATCGAAGGCGCATCATTACTTAAAGATGTATTTACGGCGGATAGCGTCATTCAAAGTTTTATGATTCTTTTTACAGACGGCAGAGACACTCAGGGTTCGCATTCTTTAAGCGAAGCCGTCAATTCGGTTTATAATAAAATTGTTTTTGCGGTGGGACTCGGACAGGAAATTCAACCGGCTGTTTTAAATTCAATCGGAACTGCGGGTTATTATCCGATATCGCGAGTGTCGGAATTAAATTCCAAATTCGAGCAAATAAAGTCGGAAGTGGATAAATTTGCAAACAGTTTTTACCTTATTTCGTATAAAAGTCCCAAAAGAGGGGATAAAATTCATACTTTAATGGTAAGGATAAAAAACAATTCGTATAACGGAGACGGTTCTTTTGTGCTGGGAACATTCAACAGCAGAGGATTTTATTCCAAATAATACGGGAGAAAAATTTATGTCGGTTACAAAAAAGGACGTGGAATATATCGCCAAACTTGCTCGCCTGAGATTTAAAGAAGAAGAAGTAATAAAATATACCGAAGAGTTGAATGAAATACTTAATTATATGGATAAACTCAACGAATTGAACACAGAAGACGTTGATCCGTTGTCGCACCCTATAGAAAATATAAATGTGTTCAGAGAAGACCGGTTGATTCCTTCGCTCGACCGCGCAGACGCCCTGAAAAACGCTCCCGCCAAAGACGAGGAGTTCTTTAAAGTTCCAAAAGTAATTAATAAATAATTATATCCGGTATGATTGTCGGCGTAATTCCCGCACGTTTCGCTTCTACAAGACTTATGGGCAAGCCCCTGGCTGATATCGGCGGCATGCCGATGATTCAGCATACCTGGATGAACGCCAAAAAGTCGAAGCTTTTAGATAAAGTTGTAATAGCGGTCGACGACGATAAAGTATATCGCGTAGTTAAAGATTTCGGCGCCGAAGTTTATATGACTCCGAAAGAAGTTAATTCCGGCACCGACCGGATAGCCTTGGTAGCCGAACATTTGCCCAACGCTTCTATATTCGTGAACATTCAGGGCGACGAACCGTTCATCAAAGGCAAAATGATCGACGAAGCCGTAGAACCTTTACTCTTCGATAAAAACGTGGAAGTGTCGACTCTGATCAGAAGGATTACAACCGTAGAAGAAATGAAATCCCCTTCGGTTGTAAAAGTGGTTTTCGATTATAATAATTTTGCGCTCTATTTTTCACGCTCGCCCATTCCATACGTAAGAGACGCCAGAACGAATCTCGAAAGAGTGGAGGCGGGCGAAATGTACAAACATATCGGGCTCTACGTTTACAGAAAAGAAACGCTGCTTAAATTTACGTCGTGGAAACAAACGGACCTCGAAAGGATTGAAAAACTTGAACAACTGAGAATGCTGGAGCACGGAATAAAAATCAAAGTGGTTTTAACTCAATACGACAGCCTTTCCGTCGACACTCCAAAAGACCTCGAAATAGCTCGCCGTTTTTACGAAAGGTACGTTAAGTCGCACAGATGACAAATTGTCTTTTCCTTTAAACCATTTTATTTTAGTGATATAAAAAATTAAGAGGAAGGTATGGATCGCAGAATAAGAGTACTTGTAGCCAAAGCGGGTCTCGACGGACACGACAGAGGCGCGAAAGTAGTAGCGGCGGCTCTGAGAGACGCCGGCATGGAAGTAATTTATACGGGACTGAGACAAACGCCCGAGATGATTGTGGAAGCCGCTTTGCAGGAAGACGTCGATGCTATCGGCATAAGCATACTGTCGGGCGCTCATATGACTATTTTTCCGAGAATTCTCGAATTAATGAAAGAAAAAAATCTTAACGACGTGCTGCTCTTCGGAGGCGGTATAATCCCCGACGAAGACCTCGTAAAACTGAAGGAAATGGGCGTCGGCGAACTTTTTACGCCCGGAGCTCCGACTACGGAAATTATCGACTTTTTGAAAAAATGGGTCGAACAAAACAGACGATGAATAATTCTCCGAGAAGAATAATATATCTCGACCTGATGAGAGCATTGGCTGTTTTGATGATGGTGGAAGGTCATACGACGGATACTTTTCTGGCAGACCAATTCAGGAATCCGGATTCCTGGTTATATCAGCTCTGGTTAATCAAACGCGGCATTACCGCGCCTATCTTTATGTTCACTTCCGGAGTCGTATTTACTTATCTGCTTAAACTTCAAAATAAGCCGTTCTGGGAAAATCCGAGAGTGTACAAAGGTTTCAGACGATTTATTACTTTGGTTGTAATCGGTTATATGCTGAGATTTCCCACTCACTCGTTTGTCGATTTTCAATATGTGTCGTTAAAACAATGGTATATTTTCTTCGCTTCGGACGCGCTTCACTTAATCGGATTCGGACTGTTATTCATATTGATTTTAGAATACTTCAGCGAGATTCTTAAAGTCAACAGCTATATTATGTTTTTATCCGCCGCACTTTTCTTTTTTATTATCTATCCTTATACCGAAAAAATTCAATGGACGGAAATTGTGCCGGTTCCGCTGGCTGCATACTTTTATCATAAAACCGGTTCGCTTTTTCCCTTTTTTCCGTGGGCGGGTTATGTAATCAGCGGCGCACTTCTTGGCAGCTATCTGGCTAAAAATCCGAATGTTTTCACATCGCCCCGCTTTAGCAAAAGTTTGTTGATAATAGGGGTCGTTCTTTTGATTGCCGCATCTATTTTGGGTAATATCAACCTGTTGAACGATCAACAAAAAAACGCATATTATTTCATATCAATGCGGCTGGGTTCCGTAATATTGCTAAACAGCGCTATGTCGTATATTGCGCTTAGACTCGATACTATACCTGATATAATAAAATGGGTCGGACGGCACACGCTCGTCGTTTATGCCGTACATGTAATAATTCTCTACGGCAGCGCATGGGTGCCTGGATTAAACGCAATCTTTGCAAAGAGTATGAACCTTTATTTGTCTGTTTGCTGCGCAATTGTTATGATTGTTGCTATGATTATTATGGTGTGGGGAATCGAAAAGTATAAATTGACCTTCAAAAAAGAGGTAGCCGGAAGTTGAAGAAGAGAACAGAAAATCTTAGTCCCTCGGCCGGTAGCGACGATGTAAGGCTTGAACAGACTCTGCGTCCCAGAACCTTTAATGAATTCACCGGACAGAGTAAAATTACGGACAATCTTAAAGTATTTATCGGAGCCGCTCTCAAGAGAGGCGACAGTTTGGATCATGTGCTGCTTACGGGTCCGCCGGGATTGGGGAAAACCACTCTTGCTCATATAATTGCAAATGAAATGGGAGTTAAGATAAAAGTCACTTCGGGTCCCGTTCTCGAAAAACCGGGCGACCTCGCCGGATTGTTGACCAACCTGGAGGAACATTCCGTCTTATTCATCGACGAGATCCATCGGTTGAGTCCGGTGGTCGAAGAGTACCTTTATTCGGCAATGGAAGATTTTAAACTCGACATTATGATAGACAGCGGGCCGAATGCAAGAACAGTACAGATAAAATTGCCCAAATATACGCTCATCGGAGCCACGACGCGAGCCGGTCTTTTGACCGCCCCCTTGCGCGACCGATTCGGCATCAAAGCCCGTCTCGATTATTACGACAGCCCGCTTATCAAAAGAATAATCAACCGCTCGGCGCGGTTGTTGAATATCGAGATTGAAGACCTCGCAGCCGAAGAAATTTCCAAACGTTCGAGAGGAACTCCGAGAATTGCAAACAGACTTCTTCGAAGAACTCGAGACTTTGCCGATTACGAAAACAAAAAGATTATCGACGTCGATATTGCGCGCAAAGCTTTGACTGCGCTCGAAGTTGACGAAGACGGTCTCGACGAAATGGATAAGGAAATTATTCTTACGATTATCGAAAAATTCAACGGCGGTCCCGTCGGCTTGAATACTATAGCTGTTGCCGTAAACGAAGACGCCGGCACAATCGAAGAAGTCTATGAACCGTTTTTAATTCAACAGGGTTTTATTCAAAGAACTCCCCGCGGCAGAGAAGCCACAGACCTGGCATACGCTCGTTTTAATCGCAAACGCGGAATTCAGAACAATCAACAAACTTTATTTTAAGTATGGTAAAAATTAATGACTTAGAAATAGGAGACGGCAGGAGGTTTGTCCTTATAGCCGGACCCTGCGTTATCGAAAACAGGGATATCACATTTCGTACGGCGGAGGAAATAAAAAAGATTACTTCGAGATTAGGCATCCCCTACATTTTCAAATCGAGTTATAAAAAAGCAAACCGCACAAGCCTCAATTCCTTTACCGGACTTCCGGTAGAAGAAGCGTTTGCAATACTCAAGGAAGTGAAAGAAGATTTCGAATTGCCCGTTTTAACCGACGTTCACACAGAACGGGAAATTCAAAAAGCGGCAGAAGTTGCAGACGTACTTCAGATTCCCGCTTTCCTCTGCAGACAAACCGAATTATTGATAGCCGCCGGTAAAACCGGCAAAGCCGTCAACGTAAAAAAAGGACAGTTCCTTGCGCCCGAAGACATGAAGTTTGTAGTCGAGAAAATCGAATCGACGGGCAACAATAAAATATTACTGACGGAAAGAGGAACTACTTTCGGATATCATAATCTCGTTGTCGATATGAGAGGGCTCGAAATTATGAAGGAAACCGGCTATCCCGTAATTATGGACGCTACGCACGCCGTTCAAATTCCGAGCGCGGGAGGAATAAGCGGCGGTCAACCACGATTCATTAAGACTCTAGCGAAAGCCGCGGCGGCCGTCGGTATCGACGGACTCTTTCTTGAAGTCCATCCCGACCCTTCGAAAGCCTTGAGCGATGCGGGCAGTCAGTTACCGCTGAATGAACTCGAAGAATTGCTCGCTCTGATTATGAAAATTGACGAGATTGTGAAAAGTGAACATTAATATAAAAGAGAAACTGAGCAACATTAGACTGTTTGTGTTTGACCTCGACGGCGTTCTTATTCACAATGAAGACGATACCGAAAAGCTGATTGAAACGATCGCAAAATACTCAAGGGAATTCAAAAGAAGGAATCTTTTCTTGGCGGTAATTACCGCCAGACAGAAAGACGAACTAGTCGAAAAATTGAACGAAATCGAAAATTGTTATGTGGCTTTCGGTAGCATCGATAAAGTATCGGCCGCTAAACTGTTGTTTAAGAAATTGAATGTCGATTGTGAAAATACTTTTTATGTCGGCGACGACATACTCGACATACCGCTGTTGAATTTATGCGGTCTATCGGCGGCTCCTCGCACAGCGCGCAGAGAGGTCAAAAGAGTTGTCGACTTTATTCTAAACGGCGGTAATGCTGAAGATATTTTTATCGAAATTTTGGATTATCTGGACGGAAAAGATGAATTCTGAAAGAAAAATCGACGCACTCGAAAAGCAATGGATTTATGCAATTCTGCCCGAAAACAAACCCGGATATAAATCAATACGGGATAAAATTAAGAATGCTTTTGTTTTACGAAGGCAACCGCTGTCGGACGATCCGGTTCAGGATTCATATAAATTAATTCTTGCGCCCGAAAGTTGTACCGTTAATAATACAGCGGATACGTATGCAACCACTCCGATTTCGACGGGTAAAATCAAATATGAAAACATGGAAGTATATTTAGCCGTCTCTTCTTTTGAAGACGATGTTTTCGAGATCGAGATTTCTAAAGATCAAAGCAACGACTCTCCGGGCAAACTTCTGAACGTCGAAACATTTGCAAAATGGGAGCCGGGCATGAAAGCTCCTTTCGACAACTCCGAAGTAAGAGAAATAGAAGCGGTAAAAAATAAATATACGCTTGCAATAGCTCCGGCGCTCAAAAGAATTTGGCTTTACGAATACGCGACGGGAATAAATTATTTAATCCCGCTTTCCAATTTCTTCAATGAATTAACGCGTTCTAAAAATATCCAATCGCCGGAAATTGTAGGTAATCCGAATTATCTGTTTACGAACTTAAATAAATTTGAGGACGCGGATTTTATAAGAGGATTATATTTCTACAATAAATATATTAGAAGGCTTGATATTGACCTTGAATTAAAAGAAAAACCGAAAAGAAAAAGTTTGTTCAGCTTATTTTCTTTATTGAAAACAAAAAAGAGGTAGTAAGTGTCTGAAGAGCAAATTATAGCCAAAGGCAGAGAAGTAATTAAAATAGAGGGCAATGCGGTTCTTGGACTGGAAAAAAGCATCGACGATTCGTTCGTAAAAGCCGTTAAAATAATACTCTCTTCTAAAGGAAGAGTCGTCTTTACCGGAATGGGGAAGTCGGGATTGATTGCCAGGAAGATAGTAGCCACTATGAATTCAACCGGAACTGCGGCAATATTTATGCATCCGACCGACGCGCTTCACGGCGACCTCGGCATGGTAAGAAAAGACGACGTCGTCATTATGATTTCCAAGAGCGGAAATACTGAAGAATTATTGAATCTGATTCCGATGTTCAAAAGAATCGACGTTAAGATAATCGGAATGCTCGGAGTAAGAGATTCGAAGCTGGGCAGGGAATGCGACGTTTGTTTGAATGTTTCCGTCGAGCAGGAAGCCTGTCCTCACGATCTGGTTCCGACTGCGTCGACTACCGCCTCGCTGGCAATGGGCGACGCTCTTGCAATCGCGCTTTTGGAAATGAGGGGTTTTACTCCCGAGGATTTTGCGCTGCTCCATCCCGCCGGCAGTCTCGGCAAACGTCTTTCGTTGCGCATCGAAGAAATAATGATTAAAGGGAAAGACGTGCCGGTGGTTAACGAGGAGACGCCTCTCAAGGATACGATCTACGAAATTACTTCTAAACGTCTCGGCACTACGTGCGTTGTCGACGATAACGGATTATTAACCGGAATAATTACCGACGGCGATCTGAGACGCCTTCTGGAAAAAACGCTCGACCTGAAAGACCTTAAAGCCTCCGACGTTATGACCGTAAATCCCAAAACCATAAAACCCGATCTGCTGGCTTCGTTTGCATTGCAGGAAATGGAAAAATATAATATCACTTCGTTAATTGTAATTGACGATTTCGGAATCCCCGTCGGAATTGTTCACCTGCATGACCTCGTAAAACTCGGACTTCAAAGAAGATGAGGTTGTTTTTTCTGATTATATCGGTTGTAATAATTTCGGCTTGCTCCGGCGACAACGTAAAACCGGTTGTCTCCGACACTCCAGCCGAAGGTGAAATTCCTGCTCACGAAAGCTGGAATTCTAAAATTATATTCAGCAACGACGGGGTGTTGAAAGCTATTTTATACGCCGACCATCTGCGAAAATATGACGAAAAAAGAGTAACTCTGCTCGACGGAGTGAAAATCGATTTTTATGACGAAAATAAAAAAACAACCACGCTTACTTCTCTTCGAGGCAAAGTCGACGACAGAACCATGGATATGTTTGCCTACGACAGCGTGGTCGCTGTCAACGACAGCGGTACGGTTCTGAAAACCAGCGAATTAATGTGGAGAAATTCCGACAGGAAGATTCTTACCGATAAATTCGTATCCATAAAATCGAAGGACGAGATTATTGAAGGCTACGGATTCCTTTCCGATCAGCAGATGACTAATTACGTGATATTCAAGATTACTTATTCGGCAACATTGAACAACGGGGAATAATCGGTGAAGAAAACATTCTTTATTATATTGTTTACGGCTGTTGTATTATTCGGACAGGGCAAAATGCTACGCGTCGAAGGCGACAGCCTGATCGGTAAAAGAATCAACGGTGAAACAATACGCGAGGTGCGCGGAAACGTCGTAATGTACCAGGACGACGTTGTAATAAAATGCGATACGGCAATTCAATATACTGCCAAAAACAGGGCGGAATTAATCGGCAATGTTATAGCAATGCAGGATAGTATAATAATAAAAACCACACGCGGATTTTATTATGACGACGCGAGAATAAGTTTTTCGAATAACGGAATCGATTATACCGACGGGCATATAAGGCTGACCGCCGATAACGGTTATTATTACTACGACGAAAAAAGAGCTTTTTTCTACGGCAATGTGGTCATACGCGACTCGGTTTCCACATTAAAAGCAGATAGTTTTTATTATTACGACGACGCGGATAAAGCGATCGCAGCCGGCAACGTAACGGCGATCGATACCGCATTGATTATTCGGGCTGACAGTTTGATCAATTACAAAAGCGAAAATACCACATTCGCTTTCGCAAACGTAAGCGTCGACGATTTGAAAAACGGTATGCTGATTAAAGGCGACTATCTGGAAAACAAAAACGATTATTCGAAAGTAACCGGGAATGCTTTTCTGATGAGAATCGATACGCTCGATTCCGGCGAAACGGACACTTTGTTTGTCAAGGCGGGAATTATGGAATCCTTTTCGGATTCCTCAAATCGTTTGATCTGCGCCGACTCGGTAAGAATGCTAAAGGGAGAATTTGCATCGGTCAATAATTATGCGGTTTTTTACAGGAATGAAAACAGAATTCACACATACAAATTGCCGAACGATCAAACGCCTCCCGTAATTTGGAACGAAAACGCGCAAATTCTTGGCGACACTATCGATATTATTACAAATGATAATAAACTTGAACGAATGACAATAAAATCCGACGCCGGTACGACGTTAAACGCTCTTATTGTTACTCAAAATCCCGAATACCCTAAAAGGTACGACCAGATTTCCGGCGCGGAATTCGAAATGTTTTTTGAAGACGGCAAACTGATTAAAACGGTTGTATCTGGAAATATGCTCAGTATTTATTACCTTTACGAAGAAGATAAGCCGAACGGTTTGATAAAATCGAGCGCGCAAAATGCGGAGATTTATTTCGAAAACAATAAAGTCGACAAAGTGAAACTATTCGGTAAACCGGCGAGCGAATATTATCCGGAAAATCTTGTTACGGAAAAAGAGCTCGATTTTACTCTGCCCGATTTTATTCTCATTAAGAACAGACCGGTAAAAGAAGAGTTCATAAGAAACTGAAAGATATGGAAAATAAAATGAAATTAAGCGGCGAAAAACTTAAGAAAATTTATAAAAAAAGAACGGTAGTAAACGGAGTTTCGATATCGGTCGAGCAGGGCGAAGTAGTCGGGCTTTTGGGACCGAACGGCGCGGGTAAAACTACTACTTTCTATATGGTCGTCGGAATGATTAAACCAAACGGCGGAAGAGTATTTGTCGATAACAATGAAATTACCGAAGAGCCGATGTACAAAAGAGCTAAAATGGGAATCGGCTATCTGCCGCAGGAAGCCTCGGTTTTCAGAAGATTGAGCGTCGAGGATAATATAATGGCGATTCTTCAAATGATCGATATTAGTAAATCCGAGAGGGAAGAGAGGCTCGAATCATTACTGGACGAACTCGGAATCAAACATGTCCGTAAAAATATGGGGTTTCAATTAAGCGGAGGCGAAAGAAGAAGGACGGAAATCGCAAGAGCTTTGGCCACGAATCCGAAATTTATATTGCTCGACGAACCTTTTGCCGGGGTTGACCCGATTGCCGTCGAAGATATTATGAATATAGTCGCCAATCTAAAACATAAAGGCATCGGCATTTTAATTACCGACCATAATGTTCATGAAACGTTGAGTATTGTAGACCGTGCATATATCTTGATTAACGGGAAAATATTCAAAGAAGGCACAGCGCGCGAATTGGCTGAAGACGAGGAAGTCCGTAAACTCTACCTCGGCGAGAAATTCAGACTCGACCGCTACTCATAAACCTTCTACCACCATGTATGTCGCAAATGTGAGGATTGTTATATAAAGAATTAACAATAATATCTTTTTTATTCGCCGCTTTCTAATGAGTTTTTTTTGATAAGTCCACGTGGCTGTTTTATCTCTTTTATAATCCCCTTTGTCTATCGACCAGTTTTGGAATTCCATATATCTCAAAATTTAAATTTCTTGTCATAAAATTAAGAAATTTTATTTTACAATTCTATGATATGAATCATAACATTAATAGATATTCAAAGCGATATATTATTTCAATAAATTCATTTTGCCGATTTTACTTAAATTACCGACGCGGACTTCGTAGAGATAAATACCGCTGGAAACAACGTTTCCGCTTTGATTCGTACCGTTCCATTGCGTCGAATAATTTCCTGCTTGCAATTCTTCGTCGACAAGCGTCTTAATAAGTTCTCCGTTAATGTTGTATATATTCAATTTTACGCGCGAACCTGTCATCGAAGAGGGAACGGAAAAATTTATTATGGTGCTTATATTGAACGGATTGGGGAAGTTCTGCGCATAAATATCCGAAGGAATTATAGCGTTTTCATATTCATACCTTTCAACGCTTGTTATCAATTGCGCGCCCGAAGGCATTTTTCTTCCTTCGGAGTCGGCAAGGTAAACGTTTGTCCATTCGGGTCTTTGCGCTTTATCCAGATATTCTTCCTCCCATTCCGAATCGCCGATTCGATAAAAACCGTTGGTAACGTATTCGTAATATGAATTAACGGGACCTGCAAAAACGGTCAATCCTTCGTTTGGGTGTTCTGCCGCAACAATCATTAAATTACGTCTGCCCGTGCCTGCGTGTTTTACCCAGCCTACAACATTTCCCAATTCGTCTGTCGGACTTGTGTGGTAGTCGGCGGCGATTAAATCGGGAGCTTCGTCGCGGCTGCCGTACGGGCTTTTGTAAATCAGGTGATAATACCAGCCGTTAAATACCGGAGCGCAGCCCACCATATTTTCGTACAGCAGATTTTTGAGGAATCTGATCTCATTCTCATTTAACGGCGACGAATTCAATTCTTTCTCGGCTATAGTTTTCAGTGTATCCATTACGTTGCCGAAAAACGAAAAATAATTTTTCAAAGACTGATTTTCGCCGTCAATGTTTTCGAGTTTGGCATAAGTATTTCCCGCAAGCGTTTTCATCCTTTCATAGAATTGCGGAAACGGCTCAACGTAGCCGTGCGGAAACGAGCAAACCACTCCGCCTGAATACGTTTGTTTTGCGTAGAGCAGATTATCGTGACGGAGTTCCGTCCATGCCGAAAGTTGTGTGTTCAACTTTTGCTGCCACCAAGCCGCCGTCTGCATAAATTCGGGAAAACCCGACCTGTCTTCAGGCGGGTTCAAGCTTCGAATAGAATTCAGCCACGAATTATAAATCGAAGCGTTCCAGAATTCGTTCGTGTAAGAATCGATCAAATAACGCAATGAAGCTATGTTGGCGGAGTAATGATACTGTTCCAATTCGTCTTTTAGCAATTGTGCAGCCGCTGAATTTCCGAGCGCAAACATAACGTCGAGCAGCGAAGGGAGCATCCTGCGGATCTTTTCATTGTTGTACAAAATCCTGTCGTATGTAACATTGTTAGTTATATATGAATCGATTACAAACCTCTGCCCGAAAAGCAGAAAAGCTGAAGCCGGTTTTATCTGCTCGGGCGACATCGGATCGCTCATCAATATTTGAGAAAGTATTTTTTGATCGGCGTAAGGTTTGGTCGCAAGAATATTCTGAAATTCATTTACTTTGTTTGTGTCGAGTAAATCGACAGCCGATTGAACCTGCGCTTCGTTAAAGACTTCCCTTAATTCTTCCAGCGTGACGTTATCCTGCTCGCCGACGAACGCTTTCAATAAATTATCAATAGATGCGTATTCGTTATAAACTCCCGCAGTTTCGACCAGTTCGGAAATTAAAAAAGCGTCGATTATCTGTCTCTGTACGTTTTCTTTTGCAACATTGTCTGCCGCCTCTTCCGGAGGAATAAGATAGAGCTCGGTTCTGCCGAGCCAGATCATAGTCTTAAAGTACGAAGCTAATTCCGGATAGTACGTATCCTCGTAATGACCTCTCACTTTAAACTGCGAAAAATCGATTTTTCTTTCCTGTGAAGAAAAGAGAGGATAACCGGCGGCGCTAAGATTATCTATCAGTCCGGATAATTCATCCAGAGTCTTTTTATTGTCCTGATAAAGCAGTTCGTAATTTTCTCCCAGTAATTTTAGAGCCGTAGCAGTATAAACTTCCGCGTCTTTCAACATAGGAACGAGTTCAGGAATAGAGCCGTACTTCGATTCCAACTGAGGCAAAGCCTCGTGCATCCCTTTTAACAAAACTTTGAGTTTGGGAATTATCGATTCGATCTCGACTTCCTTCAGGATTACGTCGTAAGAAAGGTGAAACGCATTTAAGATAGCGTCCGTAGTTACAATTGCCGGAATATCATTTTTATACAGGTCGAGATAAATATGAAGGAAGTCGGCTCCGCTTATTCTTTCGGTTACTACAAAACCGTTTTTTTTAAGCAGCTCAATTTCGTCTTCTGTAAGTTCGTATTTTATTTTTATCGAATCGAAATATTTTGCTCCGTCGATGTTGTAGCCGATCGATCCGTTGAATTTACCGGCGTCATAAAGAGAGTAGAGTTTGTCCGGCGACATATTAAGATTTGAGTTCAAAAATTCCTTGTAACTCTGCAAACTGAAATTTTGAGCCGATAAAAGAAGCGGGATCAAAAATAAAATTAAAAACGAAACTTTTGCTTTCATTGTAGCCCCCTTCATTTGAACGTAAAATTAATAAAGAAAGTATAAATTTTAAAGAGAAAATGGATGCGCTATAAATCCAAATCCGATTTAATGATGGCAAAAGTTTCTTCTATTGAATGCGGTTGATATCCCAATTCCGTCGAGGCTTTGAGAATAATCAAACCCGATTTCAGAGGGCGGGGCGCCGGCTGATTTAAATCTTTCGTTAGTATCGGTCGAATCAATTTTTTGTCGAGCTTAAAATAGTCCGCAATTCTCTGCGTGAATTCGTAACGCGAGAGTATTTCTTTACCCCCGATATTATAAATTCCTTCCTTTCTGAATTCTATTGTTTTTGCGATGGCGTTAACCAGATCGTCGGTAAAAGTCGGATTGTTGAATTGATCCGTTACGATGTTGATGACTTTATTTTCTTTCAAAGAATTTATAACCCATTTGACAAAATCGGGTTTGCCTCCTTTTGCAGGACCATAGAGCACGTTTGTTCTAAGAATAGTATATCTTACTCCGTTTGCGCGGATAGAATTTTCGGCAGCGAGCTTTGTTCTGCCGTAATAACTTATCGGGCACGGACGATCGGTTTCTATATAAGGTCCGTTTTTGCCGTCGAAAATATAATCCGTGGAAATGTGTATAAGATGAGCGTCGATAGTCCACGAATAAAACGCCAGGTTTTCTACGCCCGTAACGTTTAATTTCCATGCCTCTTCGCGCTCGGTTTCGGCTTTGTCCACGTTCGTATAAGCGGCTGCGTTAATGACGAAGTCGGGAAAGAAATCGAGTATGATTTTCTTTACGCTGTTTTTATCCGTAATGTCGACGGTTTTATAAGGAACGGATTTTATCGCGGATTCTTTTTCGATCGAAGCGCACAAAAGTTCGAATTTATCTCGTCTCGAAGCGTAATATTGCGCAAGACGCTGACCCAGCATTCCGTTTGACCCTATGACCAATATTCTTGTTTTAATCATAATTTCGATTTAATTATATTTTCGATTTTTCCCGCCGCGGTTAAACCCGCAAAATAATTGGCTTTATTAAGAGAATATTTCAAATCCCGGGTCGAAAGATATGAATAAAAGAAGACCGACCCAAAGACGTCGCCGCACCCGATTTTATTTACTTCTTCGACGTTTTCTGCTTTAAGCTCAATCGCTTCCGTCCTGTCTTCAGATTTATAGTAAAGTTCCGAGCCCGAATTTCCTCTTGTAATGAGAACAAGTTTGACTCCGTGCTTCATTATTTCTTCGGCGGCTTCTTTACGGTCGTTGTAATCATAAACCGTTTTCAATTCGTTCTCGTTGCATTGTAGGATGTCGACGTTCGACAGCCATTTATCGATTTCGGGTATGGTTCTGAACGAGCGTCTGTTCCCGACGTCGACACCGCGCGCCAGCGTATGAACGTCGAAATAAATGAGTCCTTCAAAATTTCTTCTTATCTCGGCAAGTCGATTACGGTCGATATCAAAACCGGTGATCATATTAATCAAAATGCCGTCGAAACGGTTCCAATCGACGTCCGGAAGAATTAATTCCCGCGACAAATTACTATAAATTTCCTCCCGTTCGCCTTCTTTTTCGGTAATCAAAAGAACTGAAGGCATATCGGGTAAATTGAAAACGAAGTCCGTGCGCAGTCTTCCGTAGAGGGAATTAAAGAGTGAAAATCGATTCTTGTCCACGCCCGTAATTAAAAAAATATTGTCCCCGTCTTTCTTCTGGGAAAGCATTCCTAGCGCCGAATAATAGATTCCGCCCGGTCGAACGGATTCTTTTCCCCGTGCTGAGACGTAATCGATTATCGAGTGTCCTATCAGTGCAATATCCATATCGCTAAAAATTAATATATTGTGAACAGTTTAATTCATGAATTTGTTGAATGGCTAAAAGTTACAAAAAATCAGAAGAAAAATTATGAAAATCGGAATAACATGCTATCCCACATACGGGGGGAGCGGCGTAGTAGCCACGGAATTGGGGCTTGCTCTTGCGGCTAAAGGGCATCAGGTTCATTTTATTAGTTATGCAATACCTCATCGCTTGAACCGTTTTGTCGAAAATATATTTTACCACGAAGTCGAAATGGCAAACTATCCGCTTTTCGAGCATTCGCTCTACGGCATTTCGTTGACGAGTAAAATGCTCGAGGTAATCGAGTATGAAAATCTCGATTTAATGCACGTTCATTACGCAATCCCTCACGCGGTAAGCGCCTACCTTGCAAAGCAGATAAGAAAAAAATCGAACGGAGATATTAAATTCATCACAACCCTGCACGGCACTGATATTACTTTGATGGGATTGGAGCCTTCTTTCATGCCGCTTGTTAAATTCAGCATTGAAGAGAGCGACGGCGTAACTGCGGTTTCGCGATTTCTCAAAGAAAAAACATTGACGAATTTTAATATTGAAAAAGATATCGAGGTGATCTATAATTTCATTGATATCAATAAATATCGGCCGATGGACGGCAGTGAGTACAGAAAACACATTGCGCCTAACGGCGAAAAAGTATTGGTGCACACTTCCAATTTCAGGGCCGTCAAACGTGTTACCGACACTATCCGGATACTCGGTATAGTAAACAAACAGATACCGACGCGATTGTTGCTCGTGGGCGACGGTCCGGAGCGTTCGGAATGCGAAAGATTGTCGAGGGAGTTGAACCTTCAGAAAGAAGTGATTTTCCTGGGTAAGCAGGACGCCCTGCCTGAAATTTTGAACGCGGCGGATATCTTTTTGATGCCTTCTCAATCCGAGAGTTTCGGTCTCTCCGCTCTGGAAGCGATGGCGTGCGGTCTGCCCGTCGTTAGTTCGTCTGTAGGCGGCTTGCCGGAATTAATCTTGCATAACGAAACCGGTTATATAGCTGAAATTGGAGACGTGGAAAGAATGGCTAAATATGTTCTCGATTTGCTCACCAACGAAAAGAAGTATAAAACATTTTCGACAAATTCGAGAAACAGAGCGGTGCAACATTTCGATAAAGATTTGATTGTGCCGAAATATATTGAATATTACGAAAAAGTATTGAATTCCTAATCCGGTTGTTTTGTAGAGCGCTGGCGGTTAATTTCAAAAAGGATTACGCCCGTTGCAACCGACACGTTTAAGGAATCGATTTTTCCTTTTATCGGAATTTTTACGATGAAATCGCATTCTTCGGCTACGAGGCGCCGTATCCCTTTTTCTTCGTTGCCCATAATCAATGCAATCGGACCGGAATAATCAATTGTGTCGTAGTTTACTGATTTCTCCGTTAGATGAGCTCCGACAATCCAGAACCCTTTTTCTTTCAGGTATTTAATCGGCTGCATCAGATTTGCCACTCTCGAAATTTTCAAGTGCGATAAAGCTCCGGCTGAAATTTTTGCTACCGTCTCGTTTACCGGAGCGCTGTTGTTCGACGTCAGTATTACGCCGTCTACGCCTGCGCATTCTGCTGTCCTCAATACCGCGCCGAGGTTATGCGTGTCCTGCAACGTGTCGAGGATTAAAATCAACGGCTCTTGGCTTTTCATGGAATTGTCGATCAACTCGCGATAGTCGAGAAATTTATAGACGCTTTTAATCGCTATGACGCCCTGCGCGTTGAGGTTGCCGGCCAGCTGTTTGAATTTTTTCGAAGAAAGCTGTGTGATTTTAAGATTATTTTTTTTTGCCGCCGTAAATATCCGGCTGATTGCTTCGCCGCGCTGACCGTATGCCACGTATATTACTTCAATGTCTTCGCCGGCGTTAATTGCTTCGAGAACGGGTTTCCTGCCGTAAATTATTTCCAATTTATAATTCCTTGTTAGTCGGCAAAACTAAAATTATCGTTATCCACTTCGAATTTGGAAAAGACGCGGTTGTTCTTTTTGGGGGGCATAAATTCTTTTATCAGTTCGATTTTTCTGTTGTTAAAATCCAGCTTGTATTCGGCTCCGTTGATTGCGCCGTCTTGTTTGGCCAGATTAATTTTGATATTGCCTTCGACTATATCCTTTCTTAATTCGCACGACGCAGGACCTACTTCGGGAACGAGGTCCATCCGGGCTTTGAGCCCCGTTATTATAATGTAAATATCGTTCTCTTTTTCGATCAGGTCGTAAGTTATTTCGTACTTAAAACTGGTAAAATAAGCCGCCGTCTCGACGCGGATAATAAGATATTGTTTCTTCTCCGTTTTATCGTATTTGAAGTAAAGTTTGCAAATATATTCTACTTTGTCGGGTTTGGGCGCCGGGATGGCTTTCAATACGGATTCGGCTTTCTTTTTTCGGGTTTTGGGAATTTTGGGCGGATCGTCCACTTTTCGCAGAGGCATATTATCCTCTTTTTATTTTTTCAACGACTGATTCGATATCGTCAATCGAAATGTCGGTTTGTTCGCCCGACTCCATATTTTTCAAAACGGCTTTTTTGTCTTTATATTCCTCGCCGCCGAAGAAGAGCACATAGGAGGCGTTTAATTTATTTGCCTCGCGCATTTGCGCTTTGACGCTTCTCGATAAATAGTCTCGCTCGGCTTTTAAGCCTTTTTGTCGTAGGCGTGTGGTAAGAATGAAAGAATCTTCATTTAAATTTTTGTCGAGCAGCGCCACATAAACGTCGATCTTGTCATCGGGAACATTGAGTATATTTTCATTTTCGCATGCGAGTAAAATCCGTTCGATTCCTGCGGCGAACCCGACGCCGGGTAGATCGTCTCCTCCGAGCTGCGCCACCAAACCGTTATAACGGCCTCCGCCGCACAAAGCGCTTTGCGAGCCAACGCTGCCGCTTACGATTTCGAATGTGGTGTGCGTATAATAATCCAATCCTCTTACGAGCTTCGGTTCGATTTCGTATTTAACGCCGAGTTTGTCGAGCGCATTTTTAACTATATCGAAATGTTCTATGCTTTCTTTACCGAGAGAATCGATTAACAGAGGCGCATTTTTCATTATTTCGATGTCCTGTTCCTCTTTGCTGTCGAAGATTCTCAGGATGTTCGTTTCGTATCTTTTTTTGCTTTCGCTGGAAAGCCGGTCGTAATGATTCTTAAGATAATTTTTCAATTCGTTTTTGTACGATTCTCTTTCGGAAGGAATTCCGAGGGTATTGATTACAACGGTTAAATTTTTCAGACCGATTTCTTTTAGTATGTCGTGAGCAATTACAATCATTTCGGCGTCGAGGTAAGGGTCGTTGCTGCCGATGGCTTCGGCGCCGAATTGATGAAACTGTCGCAGTCTTCCCGCCTGGGGTCTTTCCTGTCGGAACATCGGGGAGATATAAAAGAGTTTGTTGAGCTGCGATTTTTTATGGAGCGAATGCTCTATCAAAGCTCTGACAACCGCCGCCGTCATTTCAGGTTTAAGCGTTAAGCTCATACCGCCGCGGTCTTCGAAAGTGTACATTTCTTTGCTGACGATATCAGTTTCCTCGCCGATGCCGCGCGCAAAGAGACGCGTCTCTTCGAAAATCGGAGTTCTGATTTCGTTATAATTAAATTCTTCTAATATTGAGCGGACAAGATTTTCGATATACCGCCATTTGGGTATATCGCCCGGAAGGATATCTTTTGTGCCTGTAATTGCTTTAATCATTAAGGAGAAATCCGGTATTAGTTAATTTCGAAATATTGTTTCTCTTCTTCGACGAAGAGATTGTAAATTTCTTCGGCAGTACGAGCCTTTGAAAGATTTTCTCTGAATTCCTCGTTGTTCATCATTCTTGAAATTCTGCTGAGGAGTTTGATGTGCGGACCCACGAGATTTTCTTTGCCGACCAATAAGAATACCAGGTTAACCGGTTGACCGTCGAGAGCCTGGAAATCGATCGGTTCGTCGAGTTTGCCGAAAGCGGCGATGATGTCATTGACGCCGTTTGACTTGGCGTGCGGTATTGCAAAACCTTTTCCGACGCCCGTCGACATAATCTTTTCCCGTTCGTGAACCGATTCCCGCACTCCTTCGAGGTCTTTGACGCGTTCGTCGTCCTTAAATAAATCCACAAGCTCATTGATTACTGCGGTCTTTGATCTGCCTTTTAACGAGGGTATGATTTTGTCGGGCTGCAATATTTCCGAGACTTTCATTTATTATCCAATTGAGTTTTTACTGGTACAAATTTAAGAAACGCCTACCCCTTTATCAACGAACCGGCTCCTTTTACTACTAATTTTCTTGAAATCGGATAAAAGTAACCTTAATTTATCATTAAAAATATATCGGAGTTATCATGGATATTCAAAACAAAACAGTTCTGGTTCTGGGGGCATGGGGTTTGGTCGGCAATGCAGTCACACGTAAACTCGTTAGCGAAAAACCGAAAAGAATTATTGTCACTTCGCTCAAAAAAGAAGAAGCTCTCGGACATGTTGAAAAATTGAAAAAAGAATTTCCCGGACTGCCCGAAGATTATTTTATTCCCTGGTGGGGCAATATTTTCGTCAGACATGAATTTAAGGATAAGAACCGTTTGGAACTGCTCGAAAATCCTGAAACGCGCCGTATAATGATGTATGATATAATGGAGGAACTGAGCGATTCGATATTGGAGGCTTCGGCTGCTTATAAGCTCATTATGGAATACAAGCCCGATATAGTTATTGACTGCGTTAATTCGGCGACCGCTATAGCTTATCAGGACGTTTATTCTACTTACTACCGGATTAAAAGATTGATGAACGAAGGCTCCGACGCCGAAATTCTTAAAAGCGAAATGGAAAAACTCTTTTGCACCGAGTATGTTCCTCAAATTATCCGCCACGTGCAAATCCTTTATAACGCTATGAGCAGGGCGGGCACGAAAATTTATTTTAAAATCGGCACCAGCGGCACCGGAGGCATGGGGTTAAACATTCCTTACACTCACAGCGAAGAAAAACCCTCCCGAGTTCTTTTGAGCAAATCGGCCGTCGCCGGCGCTCATACTTTACTGCTCTTTTTAATGGGAAGAACGCCGCAAGGTCCGATTACAAAAGAAATTAAACCGACAGCTGCAATTGCATGGAAAAAAATAGAGTTCGGCGAAATCAGAAAAGGAGGCAAACCGATCGAAATCCAGGAAGTAAGTATGAACGACGCCTTTAGACTGGAAGGGAAATTGAATTTGAAACCCGATATAAAATTCAAGTCAACGGGCGAATCGTTGAAATCCGTTTATATCGATACGGGCGAGAACGGCACTTTTTCGAGGGGCGAGTTCGAAGCTATTACCACGCAGGGACAAATGGAATATGTTACTCCCGAAGAAATTGCCGACGATCTGATTTACGAAATTAAAGGCGGTAATACGGGTCACGACATTATCAACGCGCTCGACAATGCGACGCTCGAGCCGACTTACAGAGCCGGATTCTTGCAGCATTCGGCTGTCGAGAAACTCGAAGAACTCGAAAATATTCATAATAAAGAGAGCGTAGCGTTTGAATTGCTCGGTCCGCCCCGTCTTTCGAAACTTTTGCACGAAATAAATCTACTGAGACATGTAGCGGGCGAAATGAAAAAAATACCGGAATTTACGCCGGCTCAACTGTCGGAGAAATTATTTGAATTTATTAAAGATAACGACAATCTGAGAAACGAAATAATTTCGATCGGCATTCCGATACTTCTGCCAGACGGCAAGTCCCTTCTGCGGGGAAATACGATAAAAATTCCTCCGTTCAGAGGCGAAAACGAACTGAACATTACTCCCGAAAATATCGATATGTGGGCGCACGACGGCTGGGTGGACTTGAGAGAGAAAAATATGGAAACCTGGATCGACAGGATCGGTACTATAATGTCGGAAGCCGGATCGATTCCCGAAGACGACACGAGTTCGATGCACGTGAGAACCAAAAAATACTGGAACGATTTCGGTAAAATCGACATCGGGAAAGTTGTCGGATGGATTTTCAGTAAGGAAGAAAAAGGCGAACGAATGAAAGCCTGATTTTCGGCAGCCGCTTCGTCCGGGGCGGCTGCTTTTATTTTTTGTGCGGATTTTTTTTACCTTCGAGCAAATATTCGATTGCCAGATTAATCCGTTTTTCCCTGGTCTCGATTTTTTTCGCGCCGGTTATCCAAAGAACGTATTCTTTTCTGTTCGTAAACGAGAGCGTTTCGAAAAAATCGTAAGCTTTTTTATTCGTCTTAAAAACCTTCTTTAAATCGTCGGGGATAATAACCGATCGCTTTTCGGCGTCGATGTATTCCGATTTCCGGTTTCCGTTTTCCTTCTTTTGATGCTTTGCGCCCGCCCGTAGCCCAAAAGCCGACCAGTTTACGTCTACGGAAACTAATGTCAATATTTGCAAACCCGTTTCCTGCAAAATTTCATAACATGAATCGCGGTTAAGGTCGGTGAAAATGCCCGAAGATTTTTTGGGAAATCCCGTCCACAATATTCCTTGATTGCTCAATTTTTTTATTGCCGCCGGCAGTTCTTTTTTAAAGATATCCTTTGTTTCCGTAAAAAGAAAAATTATATCGAAAAGAATCCCTTTGCGCGCTTTTGTGTCGGGATTGAATGAAGACATCAGTCGCGCGAATTCTTCCGGCGGATTTATCAATAATAACTTTTGATTATCTTTAAGGCGGAGTTTTCTGTAATACGGATTGTTTTTCTTTCCCGTCATCTGTCTGAATTATCTTTTATGGATTTCCTCGTTTATAATTTTATAACGGCGCGTTTTTATCTGATGGCTTTCCATCTCTTTCTTAAAATCGTATTGCTTTACCACTTTGATTTTACGCGGTAGAATAATATGCGTCTTCGGAGTGATAATGGGGGGCGTCCGGCTGATTCGATTTACAGGCGGTTGATTCTTCTTTCGTATTTTGGTAATGGTATAAGAAAAAAGAATTATAATTAGCGCCAGCGCAAATGAGATAGCAAGAATATGAAAAATGATTTCGTTTAATTTCATGGAGTTTAAATATTTCTTTTCTTTATTATCGCATAAAGCGTGCCTCGATTTTAGGGGTAATTAATAAAAAAACGGAACGTTTTAAAGATATAATGTCCCGTTATGATACGCGTTATCATTTCGATTCTTTAAAATAAAAACGCCCGCCGGTGCGACGGGCATTTTTAACAGAATGGTGAAATTCAATTGTTTACGGGTTTGCGCCCGATGCTGTAGTATGTAAAGCCGAGCTCTTTCATCTTTGCGGGGTCGAAGATATTTCTGCCGTCGAAAATCAATTTGTTTTTCAGCAAACTTTTTATCTTGTCGAAATCGGGATTCCTGAATTCGTTCCATTCGGTTAAAATCAGGAGAGCGTCTGCGTCCGGCAGGGCGGAGTATTGATCCTGCGCGTATGCGGGTTTGTCGCCTAAATAGAAACGAGCGTTTTCCATTGCCGCCGGATCGTAAGCTACCACTTTTGCATTCGAGTCGAGTAACTGATTAATTATTACTATCGAAGGAGCTTCGCGCATATCGTCTGTATTCGGCTTGAAGGAGAGTCCCCACACCGCAAACTTTTTACCTTCGATATTTCCGTTGAAATGCTCTTTAACTTTTTTGACCAGAAGTTCTTTCTGGTTTTTGTTTACCTCGTCGACGACTTTGAGAATTTTCATCGGCGAGCCGAATTCTTCCGACGTTTTAATCAATGCGTTTACGTCTTTGGGAAAGCAGGAGCCGCCGTAGCCGATTCCCGGGAATAGGAACCGTTTTCCGATCCTGCTGTCGGAGCCCATCGCTTTGCGAACCATTTCCACATTTGCCCCGGCTTTTTCGCAAAAATTTGCCAGCTCGTTCATGAACGTAATTCTCATTGCCAGATACGAATTCGAAGCGTATTTCGTCACTTCGGCGCTTTCGGGATCCATTTCGAAAATCGGATTGCCCTGGCGCACAAACGGCTCGTAGAGAATTCTCATCTTTTCAAACGCTTTCGGATTCCTCGCTCCGATGACTATTCTGTCGGGTTTCATAAAATCGTCGACGGCAAATCCTTCCCTCAAAAATTCGGGATTCGAAACAACTTCGAAATTTTCGATATTGTATTTTTCTATTATTCGACGGACTGCCGTAGAAGTTCCGACAGGAACGGTGCTCTTGTTGACGATTATTTTGAATTCGTTATTCGGTAAACTTTGCAGTATCTTGCCGATTTCTTCGGCGACGCCGAATACATACTTCAAATCCGCCGAACCGTCCTCGCCCTGCGGCGTGGGCAGACACAAAAAGATTATTTCCGATTCTTCAACCGCGCGGCGTAAATCGGACGTAAAGGAAAGCCTCTTTTTGTCGATATTTCTCTGGAATAAAATTTCGAGTCCCGGTTCGTAAATCGGGACAATCCGTTTGTTCAGTTTTTCGAGTTTATCCGGATTGTTGTCCACGCAGATGACCGTATTGCCCATTTCTGCAAAACAGGTTCCGCTTACCAAACCTACATATCCGGTACCGATTACGGCTAATTTCATTGATTGCCCTCCCGTTTGAATATGAAATCGTGTTCTATGTCTTTGAATTGTTTGGCTTTCAAATCTTTATCCGATACAACCGGATGGTTAATTCGCCAGTCGATATTTAAATCCGAGTCGTTAAACAAAATTGCGCGCTCGTGTTCTCTGCTGTAGCGCGCGGTGCATTTATACATGAATACTGCTTCGTCCGACAAAACGGAAAAACCGTGAGCAAATCCGGGCGGAATCCAGAGCTGTTCTTTTTTAACGTCGTCGAGTTCGTAGGAGAAATATTTGCCGTACGTCGGCGATCCGTAACGAATGTCGACAGCCACATCGAGCACCCTGCCTTTTAAAACCGTGCAGAGTTTGCCCTGAGCAAATTCGCCGACCTGATAATGGAGTCCGCGGATCGTGTTTTTTACCGATTTCGATATATTATCCTGGACGAAGTCGAATTTAATGCCCGCCTCTTCATATTTGAATTTGTTGAACAATTCAAAAAAGAAACCGCGTTGGTCTTCGTAAACGTCGGGTTTTACTATTAAAAGTCCGTCGATATGTACTTTTTCGAAAATCATTAATCAGTATCTGGGATTAGAATGCCATTTCCATGCGGTCGAAAGGATCTCTTCGATTTTTAATTCCGGTTTCCAGTCGAGAAGTTTCCGCGCTTTTTTGTTGTCGGCTACTAAAACTGCTGGGTCGCCGGGGCGTCGACCGGTAATTTCGTAATTTATTTTTTTGCCTGTAATTTCTTCGGCTCTCTTTATTATTTCCAGAACGGAATTACCCGCGCCTGTGCCGAGATTGATAATTTCCGACGTCGAATTTTCTTTATCCAGATAAAGGAGGGCTTTCAGATGCGCGTCGGCAAGGTCGACGACGTGTATATAATCCCGTATGCACGTTCCGTCTTGAGTGTCGTAATCGTTTCCGAATACAAAAACTTTTTCGCGTTTGCCCAAAGCGGCTTCGAGCACAATCGGAATTAAATGAGTCTCGGGCGAATGACTTTCCCCGATTTCTCCTTCGGGGTCGGCTCCCGCCGCGTTAAAATATCTCAAACAAACGTGTTTCAAACCGTACTTGTATTCGAAGTCCTTCAACATCATTTCGATTACAAGTTTGGTGTTTGCGTACGGATTAATCGGTTTTGCCGGTTCCGATTCCGAAATAGGCACGTTTAGCGGATTGCCGTATATCGAGCAGGTGGAAGAAAAGACAAACTTTTTAATATCGTTTTTTACCGCCGCTTTTATCAAATTAAAACTTCCCACCACATTATTGGTATAGTAGAGTTCGGGATTTTCGACCGATTCTCCCACATATGCGAATGCGGCAAAATGTACGATAGCTTCGGGCTTGTGTTTGTAGATTACTTTTTCGAGCGAGTCGTAGTCGAGCAAATCCGCATTTTCGAACGGGACAGAATCGCCAACCGCCTCGCGGTGACCTCTTACGAGACTGTCGAGCACGACCGGCGAAAAATTATTTTTTACTAGATATTTGACGAAGTGAGAACCGATATATCCGGCTCCGCCTGTGACCAATACTTTCACTTTTGTTTCACCCTGAAAAAATTTTTGTTGTTTGTAAAAATACAAAATTATATTTTCAACTCTATAATAATTTCGTCAAAGCTCATTGAGCTTTATAAAAAGAAAATCAATCAGGGCGGGAGATGGGAAAATTACCCAAGAGATTTGAACGATTCTTGAAAGAATATCCCCAGGTAGCGGTGGCATACGAAAAACTGGGAGGCGCGGTTCACGAAGCGGGGCCGCTCGACGAGAAGACGAGAATACTCGTTAAACTGGCGCTTTCAGCCGGCGCAATGATGGAAGGCGCC
The DNA here is from genome assembly GCF_049325435.1 of Melioribacter sp. Classification (NCBI taxonomy): domain Bacteria; kingdom Pseudomonadati; phylum Ignavibacteriota; class Ignavibacteria; order Ignavibacteriales; family Melioribacteraceae; genus Melioribacter; species Melioribacter sp. The sequence continues at coordinate 148,518 of NZ_JBMOLD010000019.1, forward strand.
GTTCACGCGCAGGTGCGAAAAGCCGTCAAAGCAAAAATCAAAAACGAGGAAATAAGACAGGTGGCGCTTCTGGCAATTCCCACAATCGGGTTTCCGGCTTCGATGGCTGTAATGAGTTGGATCGACGATATTCTCGACAAAAAAAAGGGAAAGAAATAATTGAGATTCATTACCGAAGATTTATTTAATTCTCCCAAGCCGGACGAAGTTAAAATCGATCTTAAAAGAATAACCGCTCTGTGGGCGTTCAGCGAAGCGGCTTTCGGCGGCATTTTGCACATTCTCAAAATTCCGTTGACCGGACTTTTCCTCAGCGTGGCGGCGGTAATATTCATTTCGCTTCTGGCTTATTATTCAGAAGACAAAAAGATAATTTTGAAATCGGCTCTCCTGGCTGCTTTAGTAAAAGCCGTCGTCAGTCCCTACAGCCCGCTGAATTCCTATTTTGCAATTGCAGTGCAGGCTTTTCTCGGTTATTATTTGTATACTTACGTCAAGTCGCACAGAACGGCGACGTTTTTACTCGGCGTTATTACGCTCTTGTATTCGGCTTTCCAGCGTCTTTTCATGCTTACGCTTCTCTTCGGTTTTACGTTCTGGGAGTCGCTCAACGAATTTGCGGATTATATCGTCCTGCAGTTTTATCAATTCGACACCAGTTCGGGCTTCAGTTTCAGTATGATGATTATTACGCTCTATGTCGGGGCGCATCTGATTGCCGGAATTACCGTCGGATTGAAAGCCGTCAATATTCCCAAATGGGTAAGACGCACTTACGATAACTACAAAGCTTATTATATTTTTCATCTGATAACGTCGGACAATTTTCTTACGAGCGAGAAAAAAGTAAAAAGGTGGTGGCAGCGACCGTCCGGCATTTTGTTTATAGTATTTTGTCTTTTCTTGCTGGTCTTCTCTTACTATCTGAATAATTATAACCGTTTCTGGGGCGTTGTATTTATGCTGCTCCGTTCGTTTACCATTTCTTTCATCTGGTTCAGTATAATTTCGCCGATAGTTATCGGCAAATTCAAAAGGTTTATCGAAGAGGAAAAATTCCGGCACGCTTCGGAAATCAACAGTATAACCGACCTTTTCCCGAGTTTTCGCGCCATTATAAACAACAGCTGGTCGGTCTCCAGAAGGTACCTCGGAATCGAACGACTGATCTTTTTCTTTTCGCTTTCGTTCTTTCTTCTCCTTACAATGAACACGGAAAATGTCCAGTATAAAAATTATTTCCGGGCCTATTAATTCGGGCAAAACAACCGCGCTTTTCAAATGGGCCGCAGTACTGTCCGGTATCGATGGCGTTCTTCAACCGGTTATCGAAGGAAAACGGTTCCTCTATCACATAAATAGCAGAACGGTTTTTTCGCTGGAACCCGCAGGAGAGGAAGACGCGCTTACCGTAGGTAAATTTCGTTTCAGCCGAAACGCCTTCCGGTGGGCAAACGGAAAATTAATCGAAGCGGTAAAACAAAATTACGACGCTCTAATCTTCGATGAAATCGGCAAACTCGAATCGGAAGGAGAAGGACTTGCCCCCGCATTGAATTATGCGCTGGAATCTTCGGGCTCAGCGATGTTGATATTGGTAGTGAGGGAAAATCTGCTCGATTCAATTACGGATAAATTTAAGATTGTTAATCCGGAAGTTATCCGGGAGCCGTACGAAATTATTTGATCCTTTCAGCGGCAGTATAAACAAAATTGTTTTACCGATAAAAATCCGCAATTCGCCGATTTGTTGTTTCCGGGCGATTTCAATTTATTAATTTGCATGTGGAATTTATAAACGGAGCAAAAATGCAAAGTCATATGACAACAAGAATTCTGACGGGATTCATTCTGATGGTTCTGGGAATTTTATTCCTGCTCGACAATTACGGAATAATGACGCTGCCGGAATTCATCTACTCGTGGGAATATTTGTTCATACTGTTCGGACTTATGATCTTTTTCCTTACTCGCAGCAAAACGGCGGGACTAATATTTATAGGCATCGGATTGTTCAAAATAGCGCCGGAGTTGTGGCCCCTGCTGCTCATTCTTCTGGGCGTTTATATTTTATTCAGGCAGGGAGGAAAATCCAATTATCATTTCGGAAAGAAGCATCGTCCTCATAAATCCGAGCAGGGCGGCGTCAAATCGGAAGAAGAATCCGGAACCATTGAAGAAGTCTCCGTATTCGGAGGCAGCAGCAAGAATTATTACATAGATAATTTCAGAGGCGGCAATATCGTATCGATTTTCGGAGGTTCGGAAATTAATTTAACCAACTGCAAACTAGCCGAAGGCGACAACACTCTCGACATAACAATCATATTCGGAGGCGCCACTTTGATTGTGCCGCCGGGCTGGAAAATCGTCGTCGACGTCCTGCCGATTTTCGGCGGCTTTTCGGATTCCAGAAAAAAGATACCCGATTCGGATTTCGACGAGGACAAAATTCTCTACATCAAAGGGATAATTATCTTCGGCGGCGGCGAAATTAAAAACTAAGGAGAAGTAATGGATAATTCAAAAGCATCAAAGACTAACTGGCTCGGTATACTTCTGATTGTTGCGGGAGCTTTGCTTTTAATCGACAACGTTTTTATGATCGACTTCTCGTTCCGGCACATTATCTTTTCGTGGCATATGCTCTTTCTGATTATCGGTATAACGGTTCTTTCGAAATCGAAAAACAGCGTTGTCGGAATCGTCTTCCTTGTAATAGGTATTTTCGGAATAGCCGGCAAAATTGTGAATCCTTTCTTTATATTGAGATTCCGTGATTTCTGGCCGGTAATAATAATTATTATAGGACTCTTTATTATTCTGAAAAGAAACGGTCGTCACGTAAAAAGGGTAGAGTTGGAAGAGGAACCGCCGGAAACCGGAACGGAACCGGAAAATTTTGTCTATACGGAAAATACGGATTTTATAAACGAGGATTGCATACTTACTAGCTCAAGCAAACTGATCCGTTCGGAAAATTTCAGCGGCGGAAAAATCAACGTTATTATGGGAAGTATCCAGATCAATTTCGACAATTCAAAACTCGCCGAAGGCGCGGTTACGCTCGATATTAGCTGCATTATGGGCGGATGCACGCTCTTTGTGCCTAAAAACTGGAAAGTGATTTCGAATATTACGTCCGTCTTCGGCGGATTCGACGATAAACGTTATGTAATGCCGGGAACGGAAGAGAATCAGGAAGGTCTTCTGATTTTGAAAGGCTCGGTTATCTTCGGCGGCTGCGAAGTCCATTACTCGTGACGGTTAACCATGATGATTAATCCGTTTATCAAAAATAAAAAACTCCTTTTAATCTATTCCCTGCTGTGGATATTCATAGCCGCGGCGCAATCGTTAATTCTTATTTTTATTGTGGACGCTCCTTTCGATTATTCGATTGCCGACGGCATTGTATTTAACGGGCTCTATTCATTCCTGGGACTCAGTTTCTGGTATATGGTAAATTTCAATTCGCTCGACAATTATCCCGCTTACAAGATTATACTTAATCATATAGCTTCGGCGGCGATAATTACGACATTCTGGCTCGCCGCTTCTTATTTTATACTGTCGAACATTATCGACGACCCGGAATATTTGACAATGCTGGACGAAAGTCTGATATGGCGCGCCATTGCGGGAATTATGTTCTACATCATTATTATCGCGGTCGATTACGTTATTATCTACTACAACAATTTTCACGACAAAGTATTGAAAGAAGCCGAGCTGAGGACGCTTGTAAAAGAGACCGAATTGAAGTCCCTTAAATATCAAATCAATCCCCACTTTATTTTCAACAGTCTCAATTCAGTCGCTTCTCTGACGTTGAGCGATCCGGAAAAAGCGCGGGAAATGACGATTAAACTCTCTTCTTTTTTAAGAGGCACATTATCGCGTAATGAAAATCGGACAAATTCCCTGAAAGAAGAGCTCGAAAATTCGCGGCTCTATCTCGACATCGAAAAAGTAAGATTCGGAGACAAATTCGATTACGTAGAAGAATGCGACGAGGATTGCCGCGGAGGCGAAGTTCCCGCCATGCTGCTTCAGCCTCTGTTCGAAAACGCAATCAAACACGGAGTGTACGAGAGAGTCGAAAAAGTAACCATTAAACTCAAATGCAAAAGAGAAAACGGATTCCTCAAAATTAGTCTGGAAAACAATTACGATCCTGAAGCCGTTCCCCGCAAAGGCGAAGGCATCGGTTTGAAGAATATTAAAAACCGTCTCAAACTCTTTTACGACAACGAGAATTTGATTTCCACGGATAAAAGCGACGGAATTTTCAGGGTAAATATTTACATACCGGAGAAAAAATGAAAAAGATAAAAACGCTGATTGTAGACGACGAAAAGCTCGCCCGCGAAGTTGTGTCCCGGTATCTCTCGGAGTACGACGAATTCGAAATTGCCGGCGAATGTTCGAACGGATTCGAAGCGATAAAGTTGATTAACGAAATTAAACCCGACCTGATTTTCCTCGACGTTCAAATGCCTAAAATAACGGGTTTTGAAATGCTCGAATTGATCGACGAACCTCCGGCTATCATCTTTACTACGGCATTCGATCAATACGCCATCAAAGCCTTCGAAGTAAACGCAATCGATTATCTGTTGAAACCGTTTTCGGAAGAAAGATTCAAAGACGCGCTCGACAAAGCAAAATTATCGATCGGCAATAAATCGGATCTCCGGGACAAACTGAATAAACTGAAAGAAACCGACAGGGAAAAGGGCGAGCGGCTCGAAAGAGTGGTCGTTAAACACAACAATAATATTCTTATTATTTCCGTCGACGAAATCAATTATATAGAAGCGCAGGACGACTATGTGATGCTTCATACCGAAAGGGGAAATTTCCTCAAGCAGAAAACCATGAAGTGGTTCGAAAAGAATTTGGCCCCCGAAAATTTTGTTCGTCTGCACCGTTCTTACTTAACGCGGCTCGACGCCGTCAAGCAGCTCGAACTTTTCGAAAAAGAATCCTACAGGGCAATTCTTAAAGACGGCGCAAAGATTCCCGTAAGTAAATCGGGTTATCAAAAACTGAAAGAAATAATGAACGGGTAATTTAATTGACCTTTGAAAAGGGAGTCCTTATATTTGAGGAAAAATTCGGAAAGCAAATGGACTTCGATAAAGACCTTCAGTCGATTCAACTGGCTCGCAATTTAGCCGCTCGCGCAAAAGAAGCTCAGATGGAATTCAAGCATTTCAATCAAAAGCAAGTGGACAAAATAGTAGAAGCGATGAGCGAAGCCGGCTTTCGCGAAGCCGAAAGACTCGCGCGTATGGCTCACGAGGAAACGGGTTTCGGCAAAGTATCGGACAAGATTATTAAAAATCAGTTTGCCACGAGGGATGTTTATAATTCGATTAAAGACCTCAAAACCGTCGGTATAATCGATATAAGAAGCAACGGCAAAGTGGTTAAAATAGCAGAGCCGATGGGAGTGGTGGCGGCTTTGATTCCGTCGACCAATCCGACGTCGACCGCAATGTTCAAAGCGATTATATCGTTGAAATGCAGGAACGGAATTGTAGCCAGTCCTCATCCGAAAGCCGTTAAATCGACAGCCGAAGCAATGAATGTCTTATCCGAAGCCGCCGAAAAAGCGGGCGCTCCGGCGGGTTTAATCCAGACGTTGACGATTCCCACGCTCGAAGGCACGAACGCATTGATGCACGATAAGAACATTGCCGTTATACTTGCTACGGGCAGCACTCCGATGGTGCGCGCAGCGTACAGCGCGGGAAAACCGGCTTACGGAGTAGGCTCGGGCAACGTTCCGGCTTTTATAGAAAGAACCGCCGATATTAAAAAAGCCGTGGCGGATATCGTCTACGGCACGACTTTCGACAACGGAGTATTGTGTTCTTCGGAACAGGCGATGATTGTCGACCGTCCTATTAAAGAAAAAGTGATCGAAGAAGCGAAAAAACTCGGGTGTTATTTCTTAAATCCCGAAGAAAAGAAACTTCTGGAAGAACGAGTCGCCAAAGGCGCAAAACTGAACGCCGATATTGTGGGCAAACCAGCTCCGTGGATAGCTTCGTACGCGGGTTTCGAAGTCCCTCCGGACACGACGGTATTGATTGCCGAATGTACGAAAGTCGGTAAAGACGAACCGCTTTCGATCGAAAAACTCTCGCCCATACTGGCGTTTTATACGGTCGACGGATGGCTCGAAGGATGTCACCGTTCGATAGAACTGCTCGAATTCGGAGGCGTCGGTCACACTATGGCAATCCATTCGAACGACAGGGAAATCATATTGAAATTTGCGTTGGAAAAACCCGCGTTTCGTATAGTAGTTAATACGCCTTCGTCTGTTGGCGCAGTTGGATACACGACGGGATTAACGCCATCGATGACGTTGGGGCCCGGCACGTGGGGAGGTTCGATTATTTCGGAAAACGTTACGGCTTCTCATTTGATGAATATTAAAACTCTGGCGTTCGAAACCAATCCGGTTAACAAAGGCAATGCGGTCGATTCGTTGGAAGGAACCGGAGTTGGAAGGACAGAAGCGGGAGCTTCCGGCTTTACGAATATTATCGAAGAACGCTTGAGAGCGCGTGCGGGCAATCCGCCTGTAGGCTCTTTCAATTCTTCTTTTACGAAAAAAGAATCAAACAAGCGGTTCGGCAGCGGCATCTCCGAGGACGAGATAAATAAAATTATAGCGGAATTTAAGAAATATTGAATTTAGAGTGTGATTTTTAACATTAAAGTATTATTTTGACCTGCCGATTTTAATCAATTCAGTACCTCGCCACTCAATGGAGGTGACTTATGCTTACTATGCTTGTCAATCCCGAAATCAAAGAATTAATTCAAAAAAGAAATTTTTCGGAACTCAAGGACATTCTAATAGATTGGGATCCTACCGATATAGCGGATTTAATTCTAAATCTGGAAGAAGACGAACGGGCTTTGATATTCAGGCTTCTTCCGAAGGAGCTTGCCGCCGATGTGTTCGAATATCTCGATTACGACACTCAAAGTGATTTAATCAAATCACTCAGTCAGGAAAAGATAGCCGAACTTCTCAACGAAATGTCGCCAGACGACCGTACGGCATTATTCGAAGAGATGCCGCCGAACGTCGTCAAGCAGATGATCAGCTACCTGACGCCCGAAGAACGAAAAATAGCCCAGCAACTGCTCGGTTATCCGGAAGACAGCGTCGGGCGTTTAATGACTCCCGACTATATTGCTATACGGGAAAACTGGACGGTTCAGGAAACGCTCGATTATATCAGGAAATACGGACACGACAAAGAAACATTGAACATTTTATATGTAGTGGACGACAAAGGAAAATTAATTGACGATATAAAGATTCGGGATTTTCTGCTGGCGCCGCTCGATACTAAAGTGTCGGAATTGATGGACGGAAATTATGTTTCTCTGAAAGTAAACGACGACCAGGAAACTGCAATCGAAGTTTTTAAGAAGTACGACAGAATCGCTTTGCCGGTTACCGACTCGTCGGGAGCGCTGGTCGGAATTGTTACGGTAGACGACGTGCTCGACGTTGCCGAAGAAGAGACCACAGAAGACATTCATAAGAGCGCGGCTGTCGAAGCGCTCGAAGAGCCGTATCCCGATACGCCTGTTTTGCAAATGATAAAAAAAAGGGCGAGATGGCTCAGCGTCCTGTTGATCGGCGAAATGTTCACAGCGTCCGCAATGGGATATTTTGAGCATCAGATCAGCAGCGCGGTTATACTTGCAATTTTTCTTCCTCTTATAATAGCCAGCGGCGGCAATTCCGGCTCGCAGGCTTCCACGCTTATTATACGCGCTCTGGCTTTGAATGAAATAACTTTGAAAGATTGGCTCTATGTATTCAAAAGAGAAATTATAACCGGATTATTGTTGGGACTTATATTGGCTTTAATAGGATTCTTACGAATAACAATTTGGCAATTTGCAACCAACAGTTACGGCGAACATTGGATTTATCTGGGATTAACGGTTGCCTGTTCGTTATTGGGTATAGTAGCCTGGGGCAGTTTAATGGGTTCGATGCTTCCGTTTATAATGAAAAAACTGGGATTCGATCCGGCGACTTCGTCGGCTCCGTTTGTCGCAACTCTGGTGGACGTAACGGGAATCGTAATTTATTTTACCGTAGCGCACATAATGTTAAGCGGGACGCTTTTGCCTTAGAGATTTTGCGGTTCGATATAATTTTTGCGCCAGCTTCGCATTAATACGCCCGTTACTATCAATCCGATTCCGATCATAGCTATTTTAATATACGATTCGGGATAGTAATAATAGCCGCCGATGGCGACGGGCAGATTATTGAGTTCGACGGAAGTGAACCCTTCGGCGCGCGCTATTTCCACTTTGTATTTTACGTGAAGGAGGGCGTATACAAGGATTACGGAGCCCTGAAGAAAGCAGACTATATCCACCAGGGCGAAAATCAGAGCGGTCAATAATTTTTTCACGTTTCCCTCGAATAAGTTTTGTACCCCCGAGAGGACTCGAACCTCCGACACGCGGTTTAGGAAACCGCTGCTCTATCCACGCTGAGCTACGGGGGCATTTCCAAATTCCACTTCGAAATATATCGCCTTGCGCAAAAAATGACAAATATAAATGCGAATTAACATAAAAGGTCTATCAAAAGAATCCGTAACCGGGCGCCGGAAATTTTTTATTGACAAATATACTGCCCGCTTTTATTTTTTATTAATGTTATAAATAGCAGAGGACAAATTGAGCGCCGCAGAACGGGAAGTAAATAAAGAAATTAATCCCCGAGCGTTTTTTACGGAGGTAAAATTATGCAGGGGCAACGCGGAGAAATAAGGGAAAACGTTCTAAAACGGTTTTTGTGGTTGTACGGACTCCATTCATTACTCCATATGATTTCTTTTCTTGCCGGATATTATTTATTACCCGAAGGCTTTATGCGCGGAAGTCCGCAATTTGCCGTCGGCTCTTTGACGGCGTCGGCAAATTCTTTTTGGGAAGAGTTTGCGCTAACGCTTCTTTTTAATCTGGGCGTGGTTTTTTCGATCTGCGCGCTTTCAAATCTGCAGCGCATGTACGGAATGCCTGCCGGCTATTTTGTCAATGTTCTTTTGGCAGTTACTAGCGGACTTGTATCCGGCACAAATTCTTTTGCAGCTTCCGATTTAAGACAGTTTAATGCATTAGACGGCGCCGCTCTAGGCATGAGCATCGGCGGCATTGAAATGACTGCATACGTTCTTGCCATATCCGCTACCGCCGGAATCGGTATTTACGATTATACTTTGCGGGAATGGAAAGGCATAAAAATAAAAAATTGGCGGGAAATCAGATTGTCCGGAACCGAGATTTTTTGTTTATGCCTCGGAGTTCTATTGTTAGTCGTCGCAGCATACAGGGAAACGGTAATGGCTCTAAACGTATGAATTGTTTTCCGCTAAACTACGGGTAATTGATTATGATAGATTAACTTCAGGACAAACGGAATTGTAAATTACGCTTTAAGGTAAGGATTCGCACGGAACAGACACAATACACTATTCGGTTCGTCGTTGATGTTGAAGGGGCAAATGCCGGATGTAACTCCGTTGTCCAGGAAAAAGATTGATTATTATAATAATTATGCTGTCCTCTTTTATTATTTTTTTAGCGGGAGTTCACGCCCCGACAATAATAATCAATGTGCCTTTTAATAATAAGCTGCAATCGATAAATGCCGATACGGAAGACGAAGCGGCATGTAAAGACGCTCGAAATAATTTTGAAGCGCGTTGGAACCGCTGGAATAGAATAAGAACGGTAGCTTCATCCGTTTCTTCGATACTGTTAATACTTTTGCTGCTTAACGTATGATTTAAAGGAAACGCTCTGATTTGCAAAATGAATTCCCCGGCAGGCGATCGACGTTTGCACGCTATTCTCGGTTATAAGGATATGCGTTATAGCGCATTCATCTGAAAAAATTTATTGACAATAAGTTTACGTAGAATTGGTTTCAACTTACCATAGAGTATGGTATGGCAAAAATGGGCGTTTTCGAACAAATTGCCAAGAATTGATTCGTTTACTTTAAAAACGTGCGAAGGTAATAATTACTCGACCGGCGGGTTTTTGCTGTATTTCATTCTTTAGTTGTGAGCGGAATAAAAGGATTTACGGCGGTTAGTCTTATGCTTTTAATGTAAACGCAAAATTACAATAACCCGCCAGTAGAAAAATTACAGGGTTCCGATTTTTATAGTATTAGAATTAACGACCGATGGAGAATTGTATTCAGATGGATTGACAATAATGCGCGCGATGTTAAGATAGTAGATTATCATTAAAAATGGGAGGATAAAAATGGAAAGATTAGAGAATATACATCCGGGAGAGATTTTACTCGAGGAGTTTTTGCGTCCTCTTAAAATTACCGCTTACAAATTAGCAAAAGATACAGTTATACCGCAGACTCGTATATCACAGATAATTAAAGGTAAAAGGAGAATTACCGCCGATACGGCGTTGAGATTATCATCGTATTTCGGCACGATAGCAAAATTCTGGCTTGGTCTTCAAAACGATTATGATATCGAAGAAGAAAGAAAAAACAAACAAGAGATACTGACAAAAATAAAAACAAACGCGCCGCAGCAAAAGGCATCGAGTCTGTCCGGAATAGATTAAAATCACGGTTCTCAATAATCGGATATTTCATATTCCGGTAGAGCGGATTTCGAAACGAAAATCGCCGTCAACTCTGCAGGAAACAGTTATTATAAGACAAATCAATATACGGTCTGATAAACAAAAAAAACCAAACTTAACCTTCCCAACCCCGCGTCTCCCAATCACGCGCTCTATTCTCATTTGACAATCGAGGCATAACTTGCAGATACTTCGGAGAAATTTTTATTGACAATATGTTTGAATAAATTTATTTTCAGTTTAAGATGTAAGACAACGAGGGCCCGATGGGCAAATACAAACTAACTGACCGAAATAATTTTTCCCCATATCAGCGTTACAGCGGTTCGTTAGACTGATACGGTTGGGGAATAATATTATGCAGACCCTATTTAAAATATTGTGTTTTTTGAAGTAAAACGAAATAATCGGAATGATATACTGTAGCCTTGCCTACCGTCAGGCAGGTGCACGCGGGATATAGTTCCTTTAATATATTATCAATTCAGTATAAGTAATATTTGGGCATAAGGAGATTCAATGATGAAACCACTTTGGACGTGGGGTGGAGAATTTTTTGGATATAGAGATGGCGATGCTTTGTGGACACATGACGGGAGACATGTTGCCAAGTTTTATGGAAATGAAGTCTACTCCCCTGACGGTCACTATCTTGGTGAAATCAAAAATGATAGACTAATATCCTGCCTCAATAAAAAATCTTTACGTCAGACTAGGTTTATGTTGTATGCAAATCGAGGTGGAATAGTCCCATATATTAACTATGTCAGCTTCGTTATGTATGCGGGGTATGAAGGTTTTCCATCTCCTGGTGAAATATAAATAGTTATGAAAAGTTAAAAATTTTTGGGAAAGGAGAAGGTAATGTCATTTGAAAATAGGGATATCAGTTCGAAGGAGCGTGGACAGATCCAAATAATCTTGAATCAAGATCAGGAGTCTATGTGATATGTGTAAATCAGGTGAAACATGGACAGTTCTGGATGTAGGTGAATCACACGACGTAAAGAAACGAGTATTGAATCATGAAAGAGAAAATTGCTGGAAGCAACATTGTAAGGGTGTAATTTACTATTCAGCCACATACATTGATCTTGCCCCCATCTTGTAGACAGACAGAAAAGCAACTATATTTAAATTAAAACAAATATAGGAGAACACTAAGATGGGACAAACAAGAAGAACCTACGACAAAGAGTTTAAGCTATCGGCAGTC